>NZ_JBHYGF010000432.1:0-3255 GCF_051859145.1 Dyadobacter sp. | reverse complement strand
CCAGCTTACAGGTATTTTCAAGAAAAGACTGTGCATAAAACTGGCCGGTATACCAAACTACCCCCTGCCCCATTGTGGCACCAAACAATGCCAGCAGTACCATTTTGAAATTAGCTTTTTTCTGAAAACTCTCTTTCAACGGATTGGAGGACACTTTCCCCTCTGCCTTTAACTTGGTAAAAACAGGCGACTCGTGCATTTTCATGCGGATATAAATCGACACACCGACGAGCAGGATCGATACAAGGAAAGGAATGCGCCAGCCCCAGTCAGCAAATGCTTTCGCACCAAGCAGGTTTTTGGTCAGAACAATAACACCGAGTGAGAGAAAAAGGCCGAGGGTGGCGGTGGTTTGTATCCAGCTTGTAAAAAAGCCGCGTCTACCCACAGGCGCGTGTTCGGCCACATAAGTAGCTGCGCCGCCGTATTCACCGCCCAGTGCAAGCCCCTGAACAAGTCTGAGGATCAGTACCAGGATAGGCGCCGCGTAGCCAATGCTCGAATAAGAAGGGATAAGGCCGATCAGGAAGGTAGATCCGCCCATTAAAACCAGTGTAAGCAAAAACGTGTACTTACGTCCGATCAGATCACCCAGTCGCCCGAAAACCAATGCACCGAATGGACGTACAATAAAGCCAGCCGCGAAAATGGCCAGCGTGTTGATCAATGCGGAAGCACCGGCGTCGCTGGGAAACAGCTGCTGCCCGATAATAACTGCAAGACTGCCGAAAATGTAGAAATCATACCATTCGATTAATGTACCAAGTGAAGAAGCGGCGATTACCTGCGTAATGCTCTGTGTAACATTTGGGTTGTCGGAACGCATGGGTTTGGGAAAGGTGGAGAAAAAACAATTTAGCTGAATAAGGCACAACCCGCATTGCATTACTCATTTTCCAAAACAAAAGCCCTCAGGAGTTGATCCAAAGGGCTTTCTGTCTGTTCAGATTTGTTAATCCTAAATATCGTCATCGTCGTCGTCATCGAGCGAGATGATTTCGTCACCATCTTCGATAACTACTTCCCGATTTTCGATATCATCATCAAATTCATCTACAACGGTATCGTCCTCGTCTGTCAGATCTTCATCTTCATCCACATCTACGTATTCATCGTCTTCGTCATCCTCTCCTTTTCCACCGACAATATTCGGGTCTTCGGCAATCGGGGTTGAAGGCTGTGTATTTGTGGGATAATCCGGAAATACCGGCGGTTCAATAATTGGTTTGCTGGTATCCAGAATGGCTGGTTCTCCTCTTTGGCGTATCATGATTTTAAGAAGTTTAAGGTTCGTTAATGTTTTCCCTGTACATTAAATAATCATTCCAAAATCTTGAAATCCGGAATTAACCGGGACGAATTAATCCTGCGGCAGAGTTCGGTAATCGTTTGGTTAAATGTAAAAACCTAATGAAATTGGCCAAAAATAGTTACAGTTCTTTCCTGCTTTCCAGCTCCTAAACTTTTAATGATGTTGAAAAAAATCTTCACTGCCTGCCTGCTGCTGGCTTGCATGTACACCCGCATTACCGCATCCGCAGCAATTCCCGATTCTACATTAATCATCAAAAAAACGACCGACTTCAAAGTGAATGGCGAGGGCACCGCGCGCAACTGGGATTCGGCAAAATGGTTTGACATTACCGTGCAGAAAGGTCCCGGCCAGCGCAGTCCAGGCAAACAGTTTCCTACGAAGGTTAAGATCATGTACTCTGAAAAAGGCATTTATTTCCTGTTCGACTGCACCGACCAGAAGCTCACCGCCACGATCATGGAAGATTACGGTATGCTGTTCAAGGAAGATGTGGTGGAGGTTTTTCTGTGGCCGGACACCTCGGTACCCATTTATTTTGAGTACGAAGTATCCCCATTAAACTACGAATTACCGATCCTGATCCCGAACCTGAATGGAAAGATGCAGGGCTGGAAACCCTGGATTTATAATGATACTAACCGCACCCAGCACGAAACCAGCGCACAAGGCGGACAAAAGAAAAGTATGGCCGCTGTGGAAGGTTGGAAAGCCGAGTTTTTCATCCCCTACGCATTGATGAACCCCATTGTACCTTCTATACCCAAATCGGGCACCAGGTGGCGGGGCAATTTTTACCGCATTGATTACGATTCGGAAACCGCCTATTATTCCTGGCAAAAAACGGGCGGCAGCTTTCACGAATTCGAGAAGTTCGGCACGTTAATTTTTGAATAAAACTGAAACCTATTAACCTGATGAAATCACTCATTCTGACAATTTCCTGCCTGATCATCGCTATGTCTTCATTTGCACAATCCAAAAAAGAGATCTTGTACCTGGGCACTTATACCCAAAAAGGCGAAGGTATTTACGTGTATGAGCTGGATAGAAGCAATATGTCCTTCAAAGAATTGCAGGTGGTAACCAGCAAAACCAGCCCGTCATTCCTGGAATTTCATCCCAACAAAAAATTCCTGTACGCCGCCAATGAAGGGACCGGCTCCGTTACCGCATACGCCATTGATTCCAAAACCGGTAAGCTGACTGCATTAAATACACAGCCGACACACGGAAATGGCCCCTGCCACGTAGGTGTAGATCCGAAGGGACGTTTTGTTTACTTATCCAACTACGGCAGCGGGGATCTGGCGGTGTACCGACTTAATCAGGACGGTAGTCTGGGCGCACTCGCGGATACTATTCAGGACAAAGGCGGAGAAGGTCAGAAGCCGCACATGCATTCCATGATTCCTTCTGCTGACGGAAATTTCGTTTATGCGTCAGACCTGGGCATTGACAAAATTATGGTGTACGCTGTGGACCCGAAAACGGGTAAGCTCACGCCCGCAGCTGTTCCTTATGCCGAGGTGAAAAAAGGCGACGGCCCGCGGCATTTTGCAATCCATCCCAACGGGAACTTTGGCTATTCGGCTGGCGAACTCGGTTCGGTTGTCAACTCTTTCAAAATTGTTAAAAACTCTGGTGCACTGGTTCCATTGGAGCGGGTACCGATGCTACCCGGCGATTTTTCGGAAAAAAGCTTTGCGGCGGATATCCATTTTTCTCCCGACGGAAAATTCCTGTACGCATCTAATCGCGGACATGAAAGTCTGGCTATTTACAGTGTGAATGCGAGTACCGGAAAACTGACGCCAGCTGGTCACGCCGACACGCATGGAAAGCACCCGCGCAATTTCCTGATCGATGAAAAAGGTGATTTCGTAATCGTTACGAACCGCGACAATGACAATGCGGTATTCTTTAAAAGGGATAAAGCTACC
>NZ_JBHYGF010000431.1:0-3264 GCF_051859145.1 Dyadobacter sp. | reverse complement strand
GGTACCTTTCGCAAAAGCAGCCTCTTTGGTATTCCCCAGCAGCCAGGCGTCAACATGGTAAGAAAGACTCCCCATTCCTCCGCCTTCGGTGATCTCCAACCCGATGGTACCTTCCATGGTGAGTACATCGGGTGTAGTGAGTCCGACGCCCATCAATGCTTCAAACCCAAACTTGGTTTGCTCATCAGGCACATACGTTACATTTCCATCTTGTGCTACTTTTCTGGCGGCATGGGAATACAACCCTCCTCCAAAGCTGCGCAGTGACAGCGGGAGTGGCGGCGCGAGCGGGATACCAGCCCCACCGATCGTAATTTTCCCGCCCACGTACCAGTATTTAAATGCACCTGAACCCGGAAGTGTTTTCCCGAAGCGGGCGGCCACTTTCCCGCCCAGCAAGCCCGTGACGGTCATTTCCACATCACCCGCAAGTCCATTTCCGTAAACACTCTGATTCTCGTAAAAGGCGAGTCTGCCTTTTACCGCCACCGGACCCAGTACTGCGTCAATAGCTACTGAATCTGCCGATACTTTATCAAAAGCCCAGCTTGGCCGCCCATTGGTAAGACCCGTTTTGAAGAATACCGTAGCTGCCGCGCTGGCAGTAAGCGGCGCGCCGGGCTGACTGGTCAGATCAATACCACCCATGAACTTGAAACCAAACCGCAGCGGATCGGAAGGATCGGTCACTATCCCGCCGGATTCCAGGGTTAATGGAAAATCGTCGACCATTTTCTGAGGGGAAGCAAAGCCGAGCTTGAAATCTTTGACATCAAAAAAAGGCGCCTTGGTACTCAGTACCATTCCTTCAAACTTGGCGGCAGGTATCGTGAAATAAGTCGCGTCGATATTCATGCTTCCGCTGAGCTGCGCCCGTGCTTCTACGCCCTGGTTGCTGGTGTAAGTAGTAGTTACGGAGCTGTTTGTAAGGCTCAGCTGCGCCCGCCAGATATCCACGTTCATCTCGTCAGTCGGCTTTGCAACAAACTGAACTGAGATCCCGCCAGCCTGCTCATCTTTGGAAAGCGTGCATTCATAAGGAATTTGCGACGCGGCTTTGTCCGAATCATTGAAGATCGGCAGCACAAGTTTTCCGGTCATTTGCGAGCTTTGAAATGCACTTTTCAGGAAACTGACAGACAGCTCATCAATGGAATAATACCAGCTTGCCAGCGAGCCGTCCCCTATATCCAGTATGTTTTTGATAAAAGCTTTACCCGAAAACCCATTGTTGTCGGAAATCATATTCTGCACGCCCACGGCGAGCTGCTTACCGTCTGCTCTTTTGATAAATGGCGGTAATTCAAGATCGATTTCGGGAAAATATAAGCCCTGCCAGAGGTTGGCTTCTGCCGGCGACAGGTAGCCCTCGGGTAGCGTGGCGGGGGTAACAGTTTCAGAATGATCATAAATGGCAGGTTTGCCGGGCTGCATGGAGAATTTGAAATCCGACAAACCTGCTACGTAGAATTTAGCGAAGGAAAGTTGCGCAGTCCAGTTCTGGAAGTTCACCAATCCCGCATTAATGCTGATCTCTGCCTGCCCGTTTGTCTGTGCGTCTACCAGCCCCGGCGGGGTCAGCAAACCGTGTACACGCATTTGTTTAAAACCGTTTTCGTCGAAAACCACATGCGTTACGACGGTGGTATCCGGCCCGGCAAATGGTCCTTGCGAGGGCGCGCCTTCGGCTCCTTTCAATGCGAAGAATGGAGAAAGCTGCATTTTGTCGGCGAGGTAAAGGATTCCTTCTCCGCAGGGCTTTTCGGGTGTAAAGCACATATTATAGCCGCTCAGCGGGATTCCCGACACCATCGCATTGGCCGTTTTCACCCAGGTATTTGCATCAAAAAATGCCTGGTTCGGCATGAAGGTCATGTTTGTAATGGCGATCACGGTATTAACCGGGCCAAAGCTCTTATCAATGCCCAGCGGCAGTTCAAAGCCCACGCTTTTTGCAGAGTTTGTGAGCGAGGATACCAGCTGATCTTTGGCAGTTGTGAAGAAATTGCTGAGGTTCTGCATGGTAGCAGGTGACATTTCCAATGCGGGCATTTCGGGTTTGTCGTAATCCGGAGTATAGCCGGGTGCGCCGTCTTTGTAAATAGCCCGCACAAACCCGCCGATCACTTGTCCGCCTGCATTGCATTGCACATCAAAAAGATTGACACGCAGCTTGACGTAGCTGTTGTTGATCATCGGTACCGGGATCATTCCCGTTCCCGAAAGCTTGCCGTCTTGTTCCTTTACATTGGCCAGCAGCTCCATCTGGAAACCTGCTATGGTCGCTTTCCTGGATTTCAATACCTGGCTGTTATCTACCTGATCATTCTCATTGACCGGCACTTTGCAGGCGCAATTCGCAGGCATTTTGTAAGCGTACATTACTTTTTTGCCACCGGTTGTGTCCACTGCGTCACCCATACCGGGAATGGTTGAAAAAGGTGTCTGCGCTACCTCAATGCCAGGTATGCCTGCTATCGGAAGTTTACCATAGGTGAAAGCCTGCACGGGGCTTTTGCCTTCATTCAGGATATTGAAGCGTGCGTTGAGCGGCACAGCCTGTACCCGCCACGCATAGCGTTTTCCCACCTGCAAAGGCGGGTGCTGCGGTCCGTACAGGAATGTAGTCGTTTTCAGGTTTTTTACTTCGATCCCAGATTTCGGTAAAACCACAGCATCGATAAATACATTAGGGTCTGCGCCTGTTTGAGGCAGCTCGATGATCCGCAGAGTATATTCCACCTGGTTGGGCAGGATACCAACGGGCGCTGTCCAGGTGAAAAGCTGGGTTTGCGGAATATTGCTGTTTACCTCTGCATCTGCCATCGGGGCAATGAGGATCGGCGGCTCGATCACGCGGATCGGGATAAGTCCGCTGCATCCCATCGGGAACTCAGCCGACAACGGACGCGTGGTAGCATTGTCAAAAGCCTGTACACAAAGCTGGTAATTTCCTTCCGGCAGCGGCAGTCCGCGGTAGAGCAGGTTCTTGTCCATTCCCTGTACTTCTATCTGGTTGAGGTCAAACAAGCCTTCCAGCTCGGCGCGGGTCAATGCGCGGTTCACGTCGGTGGGCAGTAGTTGCAGCGGGCGGACGGGCCGGTAGTTAGCCGAAGTCCGGATCACTACCCCGTTATCGCCTTCCAGCTTACCGAGCAGACGGACAGTTAGCGGTGTTCTCGACAAATTGGAAATGAATATCTGCACGCGGTTGCCCGTACCCGGATAATCCTGAATGTAGGGACTGTATGGCGGCAGTACGCT
>NZ_JBHYGF010000430.1:0-3282 GCF_051859145.1 Dyadobacter sp. | reverse complement strand
GTAAATCCCTGAACTATAATCTTAGAATTTTTATTAACTAAAACGCTCATGTTGGTAAATCAGTTTTTTTGGTAAAAGTAGGACGAAAAGCACGAAGTAGCAAAATGTAACCAGAATTTGTAAATTGCTTTTTTGACAATCTGATGGGCGTTTATGGATCTACTTAGCAATCCCCATATATTTTCTAATCTCGTTTTAAGCGGCACCAGTTTGTTCATTTTTTTCAGGTATTTCAATAGCCAGCCTGCGGTTACGAAATGGCTTTGGGGGATCTTCTTCTTTGGTATCGCTGCTGTCGCATTGACGGACCTGCTCCTTTTTGCAGGGGTGGAAAAGATGGAACCTGCCCGCGAGATTGCCACAGCCGGCGAAATGACGCTGGGCGCGATGTGCCTCGTGTCGGCATCGTGGTGTCTTTTAATGCGCTACAAAGGCGGGAATTTTCTGCTGTTCTCAACACTCGCACTGGGATTGCTGCTCTTTTACTGCATTACCTGGTTCAGAGTAGAATATGTGGGCTTGATTATTAAATCCCTTTGCATTCTAGTGACGCTGCTGATCTCCTGTGTGGGCCTGGCCAGCAGGCAGAAAAGCGCGCTTTGGGTCGTTATTTCCATGATGCTCCTTGCATTGGCTACCAAGTCTGGCAAGCTTCCTATACCAATGGACCCGGTCGATATCAATCATTATATGATGGTTTTGTCAGTCCTATGCGCGGGCTGGGCAATGCGCGATCAGTATAAAATCCTCTTCTGACAGATTAGTTTTCAAACAATTGTTAATGGATTGTTTTTTTAAAATACCGCGTTGTAAATTGCACAGGTTAAATTTAATTAAACAAGTTACCTAATACTCATAACATGAAAACGACCAAGTATGGCGTAATGCTTCTTGCCTCAGTTCTGGCTTTCGGAGCGGTTACAATGAACCCTGTTAAGGCTGAGACAATTTCTGCCGGCACAGTGGTGGACGATGCAAAGCAAGTTAAAACCATCGTAATAAAAGGAACTGATGCAATGCAGTTCGATTTGAAAGAGATCAAGGTGAAGGCAGGACAAAAAGTAAAGCTTACCCTTACTCACGCTGGTAAACTTGCAAAAGCAGCAATGGGTCACAACTGGGTATTGTTGAAACCAGGCGTTGACGTTGCAACATTTGGATCGAAAGCTGCGGCTGCCAGAGAAACGGAATACATTCCTGCATCTGAAAAAGCGAGCATCATTGCACATACCAAACTTGTAGGTGGCGGAGAGAGCGATACCATCGAATTCACAGCTCCTGCAAAAGGTACTTACACTTACATTTGCAGCTTCCCAGGTCACTATGCCCTGATGAAAGGTACTTTCGTAGTTGAATAAGCTTCAATGATATATTAAACAAGAAAGGCGCTGATATCAGCGCCTTTCTTGTTTAATGGGGTTTTCAGATTTCTGCCAGTTGTTTTTCAATCAGGTCAACCACCTCTGGTCTGTCCCACTGCGAGGCGCCTATCTCCTGCGCCAGGATTTTTCCTTTGTAAATAATGTAAGTGCGCGGAATCGCATTGCCGTCCAATGCAGACGGATACGCGCCTGTATATTGATAAAATGGCAGCTGATACCCCTTTCTTTCAATGAATGGATTAACAGTAGCCGCATCTTCGTCGGAGATAATGTAAAAAGCTACGTCTTTATGCGACTTGTATTTATCATAAAGCTTTTGGATACCCGGCATTTCCATATTGCACGGACCGCACCAGGTAGCCCAAACGTTGATAAAAACAAGCTTGTTTTCGTCCATTGCCACAGGCTTACCTTCCAGGTCTGTCATAGAAGTGAGGTATACCGAAGATGATTCTCTTGCTTCCTGAACGGGTTCCTGGTCAGTTGCAACCGGTGTTTCGGCAGACTTGAAGAAGGCGAAATAAACGGCGGTGCCGGCAATGATAAACAATAGTGCTACAAGTATTTTCTTTCCCGCTGCTGTCATATCTAAATGGTTTGGTAAGTAGTAGGTTGTACCAATGGTACCGCCATAAAAGTAACCAATATCCCGGACTATGATTTACAATAATCGGACGCATTTCTTTTTTTGATGCTAAAACGGAATTTGAATACTTTTATAGAATAATTGCAAAATATCTGATTTGAGGAAAAGGTTTACATTCATGAAATTCTTAGTATCCGGCGTCGCATTTCTATTTGCGCTTACCCTGTCTTACCCCATTCTTGCCCAGCGTTCAGCCGCCGAATTCTTTGAGGAAGGAAACACAAAAGCCGGCACCGGTGATTTTAATGGTGCCTTACAGGCTTATACCACCGTTATTTCCATGAGTCCCGAGCACGCGCCAAGCTACTTCAACAGGGGGCTTGCGAAAGCAAATCTGAAAGACCACCGCGGCGCCATTCTTGATTACGACAAAGCGATTGAACTAAGCCCGAAAGAGGCTTTATACTACCAGAGCAGGGGAGTTAGCAAGAGTTTGCAGGAAGACTTTCGTGCGGCTATCGAGGATTATTCCAAAGCTATTGAATTGAACCCAGAAGAACCCAAAGCGTACTACAACCGCGGGGTAAGTTATGCCAAGCTCAAAAATCACCGTAATGCATTGACAGATCTTGACCACGCGCTCGCATTGAACCCCGACGAGCTGGCTGCATTGTACGCGAGAGGAAATTGCAAGCAGGATTTACAGGAATATGCAGGAAGCCTGGCCGATTTTACGCGCGTAATTGAATTAAGCCCGAAAAGAACGGGCGCGTACGCAGGTCGCGGACTGGCGAAATTGGAGCTGGGCGATTACCAGGGCGCAAGTGCTGACTTTACAAGAGCAATCGAACTGAGCCCGAATGACAGCGAGCTTTATGCAAACCGCGGTTTTGCCAAAAATAAATTAGAAGATTTCTCCGGGGCGATTATCGATTTTGATAAAACAATCCAACTGAACCCTGACCATTTTCAGGCTTATTACGGCAGAGGTTTTGCAAAGGGAAAACTCAATGATCATCGCGGCTCCATTGCTGATTTATCCAAATCCATTGAGCTGAAAAATACGTATGTGGGTGATCCTAAGAAGATTGTTTACGCCGGAAAGATCAACCGCGAAAAGCTCGATGAGCTGCGGGAACAGGTGAAAGAGAATGTGAAAATTTCAACTCTGACCAATGAGCGCGCCGAAGCTTACTACATCAGAGGAGTTACAAGAGCAAAAGTGGGAGAAACGAAAGCTGCATTGCAGGACTTAACAACCGCCGTTGAGCTTAATCCTACTTACTCAACTGCCTACTTTTCAAGAGCGATGAT
>NZ_JBHYGF010000429.1:0-3288 GCF_051859145.1 Dyadobacter sp. | reverse complement strand
GGTAGGAAAGAAACTGTTACCCCTAACGCCACCAGTAATGCCAGGACAGACATAATCATTGATTCTCCTAAAAACTGGAATATAAGTGACTCCCGATAAGCTCCCATTGCCTTACGAATACCCACTTCCCTAGCGCGTTTTTCTGACCTCGCCGTGCTCAGATTCATGAAATTGATACAGGCAATCAAGAGAATAAAGATACCAATAGAGCCAAAAATATACAGATAAGTAATGCTGCCATTTGGCGAGAGTTCGTTGCCAACGTTGGATTTAAGATAAATGTCAGGCACAGGTTGCAGAAACAGGCTTTTCGAAATACCCATTGCTTTCAAATCCTTGCCTCCCCTGCGCGCCAGGAATTCAGGCAACTTTGCTTCCAGACTTTTTAAATTTGCACCTGACAGGAGTTTTATATATGTGTGAAATATATTATTGGCCGCCCAGTTCCGTTGCTCGGTAACCCAACCACCAATATCCGAATTCTGCATTGAAAGCAGCAAATGCGCGTTTATGTGCGACTTATTGTTATCCCTGAAAACTCCGGTTACGTTATAATCGAAAGTACCAAATGCCAGGCCTATTTTGACCACCTTGCCCACTGGATTTTTATTGCCAAATATCTTGTCAGCAACCTTCTCAGAGAGCACTACCGTATTGGGACGGTTCAGTGCCGCATGAGCCGATCCGAATTTAAAATCATAGGTAAATACATCAAATACGGTTGAATCGGCATAGTAGGCATTCTGCTCAAAAAATTCTTTTCTGCCCGTGCCTTCGCCATATTTCAGGAGTACCTCTTCAAAGCCGGAGAACTTTAAAATCCGCGTAGAAACCGCTATTTCTGGAAAATCCTGCTTCAAGCTGGAAGCTACTGGCCCGGCCAGCGATGACCATTTTTCCGTAGGAGTATCCAAAGAAACCCGGAACAGCCGATCAGAATCTGCATGGTGCTTATCTACTTGCCACTCGTCTGCAATGTACAGGATAATCATCAGGCAGGTTGCCAGTCCAAGTGCCAGACCAAAGATATTGATGGCGGAATACACTTTGCTGTTACAAACGTTCCTGAAAGCAATTTTGAAATAGTTATAAAGCATATTAAAGCTAAAATAAGAATGTGACGAAAATCTAGAAGAGCGCTTTTTGATAAATTGCGGTTTAATGAAACCTATTATTTCCAAGCCGTATTGCCATCGTGCCTTATTCAAACCATGAAGCCTGACCTGATAGTGAAATTCTTCGAGCAAATCGCCCTGAATAGTTTCAAGCATGTGCCGGTCGCAGAACTTACGCAGCAACCAGTCCGCCCAACACGGCGGCTTGGGCTCGTCTTTTTCCAAAGGGGCCATCATCCTACGGAAAGTTTAAATGGATTCAATAACCTGCCCCATAAACTTTCTCTTACTTGCCGGATCTCTTGCAAAGCGTGCTGACCTAGCGCAGTCACGCTAAACAGTTTTTTCCGCCGGCCTCCACGTTCAGCAGTGGGCTGACCCATTGTCGATTTTACCATTCCCTTTTCTTCCAAGCGCATCAAAGCAGCGTGAACCTGGTTCAAACGCAGCTCTCGTCCGGTTTGGGCAATAATTTCGTGCATTAATGCGACGCCATACGCATCGCCATCTATCACAGCTACTGTCAGAAGCACGATTTCCTCAAACTCTCCAAGATAGGTCCGTTTCATATATTAATTAATTCTATTTTTGCTGATCAAATAGCCTGCCAATAAGATTATTTTTTCGATTGTATCTTAAAGTCAGTTGATTATGTTTTTTTAACGGTATGTATTGTCCGAAAACGAACATTAAATGTCCGGTTTTTAAATAGGTATGTTTGGAGTTGGCGAAAGCGTCCAATAATCCGTTAGCCTTTCGTGAGCTTAAAACACGAAACTAAAGGAGGAACGAAGCTCTGTCTGCCTGTATGTCATAACAGCGAAAATCGCCGATACTTGGAGTCTCTGCCAAGTTAAAGATGCATGATAATTATAAAGAAAGAATGCAAAATATTGTTGAAATTCACATAGTATTGAATAAAATTCGATAACGGCCACAGTTCGTTTTAACCACGGTATTAGTGTACACCAATCAATCGGTAGGCCGCATTACATTTTACTCATTTTCAGATAATTAGTCCTGATATCAATTTTAAATCATCAAGCAACCGGTTCGACATTTGTTCCGTTGCGGGTGGAATAGTAGCATCACCAGGTCATCTCTTCTACGTTAGAAACTTAGCTATACAATCAATTCCAGTAGGTAAGCGCATTCATGATTATTTCACCTATTCGAAAATCGAAGGGGTCTTTGTTCCATTTTTTCTCAGACTTAAATTTAAGCTGAGGGAAATGGCAAAGGGAAATGGAAACGACCAACGAACAAAAAAGAATTCAAATTCAGAAGATTATAAATGATTTGAAAAATATAGGTGAAGAAATCTCCTATGAACAAGCAACGTTGATGTTCAATTCGATGCAACAACTGGCTACATTGGCGATTAATCAGTATTTTCGTGATACTTCTCACAACGAAGGCAT
This sequence comes from Dyadobacter sp., assembly GCF_051859145.1. Taxonomy (GTDB): domain Bacteria; phylum Bacteroidota; class Bacteroidia; order Cytophagales; family Spirosomataceae; genus Dyadobacter. The sequence goes on along the minus strand of NZ_JBHYGF010000429.1, from coordinate 752 downwards.
CTCAGTAACAAAACTTTAACTCAATGGCAAAAGCTATCCTATATGTCAGAGTGAGCACTGACGAGCAAGCAGAGAAGGGCTACTCACAAAGGGATCAGGAAGAACGGCTTCGGAATTGGTGTAAAATCAATTCGGTCGAAGTCAGTGAGGTGATCTTGGAGGATCATTCGGCCAAAACATTCATACGACCACAATGGCAGTTATTATTACAGCGCCTAAAAAATAACAAGCGATTGAATATTGCCCACATCCTATTCACAAAATGGGACAGGTTTAGCAGAAATGCTGGTGACGCCTATCAAATGATAAGCCATCTTCGGCGATTGGGAATAAATCCACAGGCCATCGAGCAGCCATTAGATTTGCGGGTTCCGGAAAACAAAATGATGCTTGCGTTTTACCTGGCCGCGCCAGAAGTTGAAAATGACCGGCGTGCCTTAAACGTTTTTCATGGGATGAGGCGCGCGAAGAAAGAAGGACGATGGGTCGCATCAGCGCCGATGGGCTACCGAAACACTATATCACCTGATGGAAGGAAAACCATCGTCCCTGACGCCAGCAAAGCCCCGATCCTTCGCTGGATTTTCGAAGAATTAGCCACCGGGCGATTTAATACCGAGCAAGTCTGGAAAATGGCAATCACACGCGGCTTAAAATGCAGCAAGAATAACTTTTGGCTTGCGATAAGGAATCCAGTTTATTGTGGTAAAATTTTCATACCGGAATTCGAGGGCGAAAAGGCCCATTGTGTT
>NZ_JBHYGF010000428.1:589-3292 GCF_051859145.1 Dyadobacter sp. | reverse complement strand
CGAATCGATATAGGACAATTTCATCTTATACAGCTCCCCTTCTTTTAAGCCTGATGCATTGTAAGTGCGCAGGCTAAATTTCCCGTTTGCTTCACTGGAACCGGAAATAAGCGATACCTTTTCACCGGAGCTGTTAAAAAGCTCAAATTGCAGGTTTGACACCTCCCTTTGAGGAAGTTTTAAAGTGATACCTGCCTCGGAAACTGACTTGCTTTGGTCCACAGCTACAATGGCGACCGGGATGTCAGGTTCCTGTTCTATCCCCGTGGGCGCAAACTCCTGTTGGCAGGAATGAAGAAAGCTTATACTCAGCAAAGTCAGAACTTGGTAAAGCTTTCTCATCGGCGGCTAACGGACAGGTTTGTAAACTGACACTGGCATATTGTTGCGTGCTACCAGCCAGAAAACCTCATTGCCTTTTTTGATTGGCTTGATGTCCCTTATCTCGCCATCAAGCACGAACCCGGCACCCACAGGCTGGATTGACTCAAAATTTCCTTTTCCTTTATTCAATAAAATAAGCCCGTAGCTGGAATCATAGCGGCCCTGGAATGTACTCACACCAAGGTAATTTCCGCCTCCAAGAATATCAGGCTTTCCATCTTTATCAATATCCGTAACCACCAGTGTAAATAGCTTGGAAACCTGTGCATTGTACGGCAGATCATGTATTTCAAAACTGCCTCCTTTATTTTCAATGTACACAGACTCAAACTTCTCCACTTCCAGGATCTTCGCGTCACTCAGCTCTTCTGACTTGAAAAGTTCACTGATTGTTTTGCCCGCAAACGTGCGGTAATCCGTAAATCGCTTGTTGATAATGGAAGGAATGCGTTTTCCCAATTCATCTTTGAAAGCGATCGGATACCATTTTTTATCTATGCTATAAGCAACAACCTGTTCAAGTCCCTGGTTGTTATCAAAATCCTTGACCCACATTTTCAGATGCGAATCCGGCCTTTTCCTGAATTTGGTGTTTCTTCCCAGGTTACCAGCTACAAGGTCAATATCTCCGTCCTGATCAAAATCAGCTGCCTGGATGCATTGCCACAAGCCGGCAGGTACCTGATACTGGTCTGCTTTTTCAAGGGTTCCTTTCTTATTAAGGAAAACAGTCACGGGCATCCAGTCACCGGCTACTACCAGGTCCGCTGACTTATCTCCATTGATATCCGCCCAAACCGCGTCTGTCACCATCCCCACTTTCCGGAGATCAGGCGCCACTTTGCTCGTCTGATCGGTAAACCGGCCTTTTCCGTCATTGATCAGAATGTATGAATCCGGCGTCATACCGTATTGAAAAGCCACCACGCGACCACCTACAAACAGATCCAGGTCACCATCTCCGTCTATATCGAATGGTTTGACACAGGATTTGTTCATCAGCATCGGCGGCAGCGCTTTTTCAATTCGTGTAAAATTGCCTTTACCGTCATTGAAATAGATCCTGTCATTTTGCTGCGGCATATTCCCGTAAAATTCATTGCCGCCGGACACCACATACAAATCCTGAAAACCGTCTTTATTTGCGTCAAAAAATACCGCATCCACATCTTCAAAAGTTGAATCTGCCTGAAAGTCGGGCTGCTTGGTCAATGTGAATTTACCGCCTGCCGTTTGCAGGTACAATTCACCGGCCTGCCACTTGCCGCCCCCAATGAACATATCTTCCAGACCGTCACCATTTACATCTGCCACCGCAATCTTCGGCCCTTCCGTGGATACGAGAAACGGCATTAAACTCTCTCGAAAGAAGTCGAAGTACTGATTTTCGAGGTGTTTAAATGGGATGTTAAAGTCTTTGGAAACTTCCTGGAATAACTTGGCAGGACTTTTCTCCACCAGTCCTGAATGGTCTTCGGGTTGCTTGGAAGTAGCATCGTATTTAACTTTTAAAAGCTGATTGGGCTTCACTTGTGTCAGAACCTGCTCCTGCTGGTTAGGCCAGACAATAATGACAGAGTCGATCAAAGTTTCTTTACCCACTCCAAAATGCAGGATCGGCTCACTGGAAGACTCAAATCCGCGCGTCGTGGAAAGCTGCTGCATTTGAATGCCGCCTTTTTGTTTGATCACGACTTTGGTACCAAATGCAAATGTATTCAGCGGAAAACCTTCCGGTTTTACCCGCAGGTAACCATTACCCGCAATTGCATTCGCCTGATTTTGGTAGAATACCGAGGGTTCATTAAGATTATTAGTAACCAAATCCAGGTCACCGTCATTATCCAGATCCGCATACGCAGCACCATTGGAAAGTGATGGCTTTTCGAATCCCCAGCTTAGCGACTTATTTTCATAAACCGGCCCGGTCGCACCTTTGAAAAGATAATTATGCACCTTTCCTTCCGGCATCATCTCCAATGCTTTTTTATCGAGATCAAGGGAAGTTTCGGCGGCATATCTTAAAGAATCGTCGGCAGCATATTTGGCATAATCGAGATTGTTCGGCCGATGCGCAATCCCATTACTTACAAACAGATCTTTGATACCGTCATTATCATAATCGGCCAGCAGCGGCGACCAGCTCCAATCCGTCGCAGCTACACCCGCCATTGCACCAACTTCCATAAACTTTTCACCCGATAGGTTGATTTGAAGGCAATTGCGGCTCAGCTGCGGCATATACCCGAATGAAAGTTTATAGAGGTAAATATCCAATGGATCCTCCCCGATTGACGATTTCTCAATCGTTTCGTCTTC
>NZ_JBHYGF010000428.1:0-579 GCF_051859145.1 Dyadobacter sp. | reverse complement strand
CAGGATACCCGTCGTTATTCACATCGGCAATGTCATTCCCCATTGAATAGCGGCTCGTGTACCTGAACATCTCGCGGCTTTTGTTCGTAAAAGTCCCGTTGTGGTTATTGATGTAACAATAATCGTCTTCGTGAAAATCATTGGAAACGTAGATATCGTCCCAGCCGTCATTGTTCAGATCAGCCACGGCAACGCCCAGCCCGTAGCCCATTGCTGCACCATAGATTCCAGCTTTTTCACTTACATCCACAAACTTCACGGGTTTGAAGCTTTCTGATTTCACATTGGCAATCTTACTTTCAAACAGATAATCGCCAGCTTCATTATTACGTAAATGCCTGGTACTTACGCGATCGTAGCTGCGCGAGGTATGCACCGCGTGATTCAGTAAATAACAATCCAGGTCACCGTCTTTGTCAAAATCAAAAAATACGGCCTGTGTTGAAAATCCTGTAAAATCAAGGCCGTAGTCAGCCGCCTTTTCGGTGAAAGTCAGATCGCCATTATTGATATACAGTTCATTAGCGCCTTCCATTCCCCGGAAGTTACCCACCGCCGAAACATAGATGTCGAGCAACC
>NZ_JBHYGF010000427.1:0-3296 GCF_051859145.1 Dyadobacter sp. | reverse complement strand
ATACCTCATCCTCGCGCATTACCGGCACATGAACCAGAAAGTGCGCGAACAAGGCGGCATTATCCCTAACCTGATCGATAATGTTGAGCAAGAGTATTCCTACGACGGCGCGGCCAAGATCAGCGACGATGCCAATTCCTGGGAACGGAGGCACGTTTTCCATATCTATCAGCAATACAGGCTGGTCAATGGATTTCAACTCTTTCAGCAAGCTGACTTTCAAAGTACTATCAACAGGTACACGGACCTTTCAATTCAACGCGGACTTGAAAGGAATGCGTACCCGGGTTTCCGGTTTGACTCAACCAAAACGAGACAGGATATTTATTACAAATTGCTCGATAACAAAGTCGGCATCAAAGGTTTCTATTCCGGGTTCAATTACCGCGCTTACATCAGGCAGCGTTTTTACGGAATGCGGGCGGTTAGTCAGCTTGCAAACGATGTCGGCGACCCTTCAACAAGATACCGCACCGGTTTGCGATTTGATAACATTATCGGCGCGTGGCTGGGGTATTATCTCAAAGATTCAAGCAATTACCTGACCGCAGAAGCTGACCTTAACCTCGCCAAAAATGTGGAATACAGGTTAAAAAGCGAGCTGAATACCAAATGGGGCAAAGCCGGATTTCAAAGTATCCAAACAGCGCCTGACCTGCTCACTGAAAGGTACCTCAGCAACCATTTTGAATGGAGAAATAATTTCGATCCTACCAAAGTGCAGACCATTTACGCGTCGCTGCCGCTCAAAACAAAGAAGATAGAGTTCGTCCCCGAAATCCAGATCCATCAGATCAACGATTACATTTACTACGATACCCTTGCAATGCCCCGGCAGCTCAACTCGGGTTTCCGTTTGCTGCGCGCCGGTTTCACTTCTGGCATCCACCTGGGCCGCTGGAACTTTGCCGCGATGAGTTATCTGACATTAAATGACAATACCGATGTACTGCGCGTACCTTCCGTATTTGCAAGTGGTGAAGTAACCTTTGATTTTACCTATGCCAAAGTGCTGTTCATTCAGCTTGGACTCGCGGCACGTTACCGTTCAGCTTACCTGGCTGATGCTTATATGCCGGTGACGCAGCAATTCCATTTGCAAAACAGAGACCGGCTGGACCAGAACTCCGTGGTGGATGCATTTGCCAATGTACGTATCAAGCGGGTCAGGCTGTTTTTCAAAATGGCCTATCTCAACCAGGGCGGCTCGCTGGGATTGTTCCCGGAAGGTTATTTTGTTACGCCTACTTACCTGGGGCTGGCCCGTGCATTCTCTTTCGGGGTCAACTGGCCGTTATTTGATTAAAATCATCGTGAATCGAAAGCGGAGATCGCATTAATCGATTTTCTTCATCTCCAAATACCTATGCAATCCTTTCTGAACCTCGTTGCAAAGCGAATTCTCGATAACCACCCTTCCCTCGAAAGGATTCAGATCGTGGTACCCACGCGGAGAGCTGCTTTCTTCCTGATGCAGGAGCTTGCTATTGAGACTACGTTGCCGATTATGAGTCCGTCGGTGATCGCGGTTGACGATTTTGTGGAAAGTATGTGCACGCTGGAAATTGAAGATCCGGTACACCTGCTTTTTGACCTTTACGAAACTTTCCGCGAGATAGATCCCAATGTGCAGTTCGAGCGGTTTATGGGCTGGGCTGCGGTTTTGTTAAATGACCTTGATAAAATCGACCAGTACCTTGTTAAAACTGACTTTCTGTTCGACTACCTCTCAGAAGCACACGCCATCAGCCGGTGGCAGGAAAATCTTCCCGCAGGTAAAACACTGCACACGGAAGGCGGGCAGAAGCAATATTTTTCATTGTTTGAAAACATCAAAACGCTGTATGAACTATTCCGGAGCAAGCTGGAACAAAAGGGAAAAGCTTACCGGGGAATGGCGTACAGACAACTCGCAGAGTCTGTTTCGGAGCTGGTAGAGCAGCGTACCGATTACGATAAAATATACTTTGCCGGTTTCAATGCATTCACCGAGTCGGAGCGGGTGATCGTTACTACCCTGATCAAGGCCCGGAAAGCCGAGGTTTTCTGGGATAGCGACCGCTATTATATGTCGGAGAACAAGGCGGTGGAAGCAGGAAAGAGCCTGCGTGATTACCAGAAAAGCGGCGCATTTGGCGAATGGAACTGGACAAGCAACGATTTGTTGTCGACCACCAAACAGATTACCGTTTACGGCGTACCCAATGCGGCATTGCAGACCAAGGTAGCGGGACAGCTTTATGAAACCATGAAAGCGGAAACGGATACAGCCCGCATTCCGACGGCCATTGTACTGGCAGATGAAAACCTGCTGCTTCCGATGCTTTATTCGCTGGACGAAGAAGTGCACGATCTCAACGTCACAATGGGGCTTTCCATGCGGAACTCGTTGTTGTATACGTTGGTCGACAGCATTTTTGACTTGCAGCAGAATGTGGTTGAATTCAGAAACAAAGCAGGCCGGACTATCCGCTATCCAAAATTCGGACACAAATCCATCGATAAGGTACTGAATCACCCTTTTATCCGGCATTATGAATACGTTGCATTGCAGCCGCTTAATGACGGATATACGATTATCCAGCGTACCTTATTTGAAATCACTTCCAACAACCAGGTTTTTCTAAGCTCGGAAGAATTGCTTGCTTTGGGAGAGAACCACCCGCTATTCCGCGCATTGTTTACGCATTGGCAAAAGAACAATCCCAAACAGGTTTTAGATACCTTTTACCAGCTGATCGAGTTGCTTCGGGAGGTTTATAAAGACTATAAAAACGCGCTTGAAACGGAGTACCTGTACCTTTTTTATACGCTGCTCAAACAATTTGAACAAACAATAGAAGAGAAAGCCGAGCTGATCACGCTGAGGACAATGCGCTCATTTATGTTTGAACTGATCCGGCAAACGCGTATTCCTTTCAGCGGCGAGCCAGTGAGCAACCTTCAAATTATGGGTATGCTCGAAACGCGCGCACTGGATTTTGAGAGAATTATCATTCTTTCGCTCAATGAAGGTATTTTACCACAAGCCAAGCGACAGAATTCGCTAATCCCTTTTGACGCTGCACAGGCAGTAGGGTTGCCGACGCATTTGCACCAGGAAGCGGTGATGTCATATCACTTCTACCGGCTGCTGCAACGTGCTTCGGAAGTACATTTGCTTTACACAAGTACCAACGATGCGCCCGGAGGCGGGGAGAAAAGCCGGTTTATACAGCAGCTGGAATTTGAACTGGCCCAGTTTAACCCGCGCATTCACATTGCACACAAGTCGGTTGTTTTTGAAGGAAAACAGC
>NZ_JBHYGF010000426.1:0-3297 GCF_051859145.1 Dyadobacter sp. | reverse complement strand
ATCCCTGCGTAAGCCTGCGGGATTAGCAGCTTACTGTATTTGCTCACATTGCCCACCACCTCTGCACCATACGGAAGCGTCCATTTCAGTTTTTTGCTTTCGTCTTTCGTCAACACACTTCTGCCTTCCACACCTACCCTCGGACTGAAAACCTGACCAGTAATCGGTACAACGCCCCATTGATTGGCGTGGAGCCAGAATGGAGTACGCGAGGCTGTGGATCCGTATGCAGCCAGTTCAACCCACGCCTTTCCATTTGACTTTGCAGAAATTGTGTCCTCCGGAGCAGTCTGTTCTATGGTCAGCGGGGATGATGCAACAGAAAAACTGCTGTTGAAAATGGCGGTGAATGCCAGCGTGTAGAAGATTGATTTCAAAGAGCCTGTTTTTTGTAAATCCATTAACAATAGCAAATTAGACGTTGAGTTCTGAGATTCTAACTGCAAAAGTTAACAAATAAATTGAAAGTACATCAATGCGGCGCGATAAACTCGTAGGTTCCTGAGCCCACCTCCACAAGTGTGTACCCCTCTTCTTTTCCCAAAATCTTCACCTGTTTCGATTGACTCATTTCGCGGCTATTCACGAAAACCTGGCCCTCGCTGAATCGCGGAATGTATATCCTGGCCTTTGTATTTACAGGTACTACAACTTTCATAGTCAGTCCATTCTGTGTTTTTGCCCATTCAGAAACGATCACCCCGTTTATTGTCCGCAAACTGGCTGCAAGTCGACTGATACCCTCCCGCCCCATTCCGTCAGGCGCGATCTCGGGCCGGATATCAAATTCTGCATAGCCTGGCTTGGTTGCCTTGATGCCCGCCGCATTACCAAACATCCATTCACAAACCGCGCCGAATGCATAGTGACTGAACGAGTTCATTGCCGCATTGTATTTGAATCCGTCTTCTTTGGTAAAGCTGTCCCAGCGTTCCCAGATGGTAGTCGATCCGTTTTCAACTTCAAAACCCCATGAAGGAAATTCTTTGCTGAGAAAAAGCTTGTAAGCCATATCAGAGTGACCGGTAGCCGAAAGCGCGGGCAGCAGCGGCTTTGCTCCAAGAAACCCGGTCGCCAGCCTTCCACCATTCTCTCTCAGCAGCTCAGCCAGCATATCTCCTGATTTTTTCATTTCAGCCGGATCAATGATGTTCATATAGATCGCATTTGCGTAGGCAGTCTGAGTGTGACCGGTAAAACCAAGTGCACCATCCACATAGCCCGCACCATCGCCGTAGGCTTTCTGATCACATTTAAAGCGACCTTCCGAATCGGTATAATGCGCCAGAACCGCCTTTCTGACTTTCGCCCCAGTTTCGGTAAAATGCTGTTTGTCTTTCATGTTGCCAGTTGCCTCTGCCATTTCGGACATTAAGTCGGCGCAGTACGCATAGTAAAAGGAAGCCAGCAGATCAGGCGGTGTTTTCTTGCCGAATGACAGCCAATCCCCAAAACCACCTTTGGGATCGATATCTGCAAATGCATTTTCCTTGAAGACGTAGGCTCCATTACTTCGTTTTTCCAGAAAATCCATGAAAGCTGTCATATAAGGCCAGCCTTGACTGATCATGCGCGTATCCCCGTAAGCCCGATAAATCTGGTATGGACAAATAATTCCCGCCTCCATCCAGCCGGGTGAAAAGGTGTCGGTTTTCCGCAAATCGGGTGCGGGTGCGTACAGTGGGTATGCGCCGTTTTCCCGCTGGCCATCGTTTAGATCTACCACCCATTTGGTAAAAAATGAAGCAACATCGCGGTTGAAAGTGGCTGATTTTACGTAAACCTGCGCATCGCCCGTCCAGCCAATCCGCTCGTCACGCTGCGGACAGTCCGTGGGAATGTCAATATAATTCGCCCGCTGCGTCCAGTCAATATTGCTATACAGCTGATTGACCATTGCATTATCCGTTTTAAATGTGCCTACTTTGGGAGTATCCGATCCGATTACGAGCCCGGTTATGGTTTGATTGTCTGGTGCGTTACGAAGTCCATTGATCTGGACAAACTGAAATCCGTGAAACGTAAATTTCGGCTGCCAGACTTCCCCGTTGGGATCACCTTTGAGAATGTAAGTATCAGTTGCGCGCGCCATTCGTAAATTCTCAGTCATCAGTCTGCCGTCAGGATGCAGCTTTTCGCCGAACCGCAGCTGTATGGTATCCCCTGCCCTGCCTTTGACTTTCAGCCTGACAATGCCCGCGAAATTCTGGCCCATATCCATAATATAAGATCCGTCAGGCCTGCGATTTGTTGTTTTTACCGAAAGTGTTTGGGTGATACGAACCGGCGGGCCGGGATAAACCTGCAATTTCCGCTCTGGCTTATCAGGAAATACCTGCGCCGGTTTCCATTTCTGATCATCAAAGCCCACTATATTCCAACCCTTCTCTTCCAGGCGGGCATCATATGTTTCTCCATTCAAAAGATCAGATTCCAGGAGTGCGCCCTGACTGGCTTTCCAGCTTTGATCGGTCACGAGTATCTCGCTGGTTCCATCCTGATAAGTGATTTCCACTTGTGCTTTCAGGAGCGGTACTTTTCCGTAAAATGCGCGTACTACCGGATTTTGAACCAATAATGAATAACCGAGATAGCCCGCGTACCAGCCGTATGATAGCTGCGCAGCCAGTGCATTGGCGCCGCTTTTCAGATTACTGGTCACATCGTAAGTCTGATAGTAAACCCGCTTATCATAGTCTGTCCAGCCCGGCGTAAGAAAAGCATCGCCTATTTTTTTCCCATTGATCGAAAATTCATAAAGTCCGAGCGCTGTCACGTGCAGGGTTGCCCGTTTGATCGCCGGCTTCACGCGCACCTCTTTCCGCAGGTAAGGAGCCGGCGGCAGATGGTACACTTTTCCTCTTCCCAGATGATCCAGATCCAGACCGATCCATTCAGCCTTCCATTCCGATTTATCAAGCAGTCCCATTTCCCAGCGAGCCACCTGGCTCCACGGACCAGCGACGCCATTCTTGTCCCAGCTCCGTACTTTCCAGTAACATCTCTGCCCCGATCTCAGCGGCTTTCCGGCATATTCAACCTGGTAAGTAGCGCGGGAAACTGTTTTTCCTGAATTCCAAAGATCCGCTGTGCTCTCGGTAAGCTCCTTTTCTGAGCTGGCGACGATGATCTGGTAAGCAGTTTGCAGCTGGTCAGACTGGTTAGAGGAAAGCTCCCAGCTAAGCCGGGGCGCCGGTACATCCGTCACCGGATTTTCCTTGTATTCGCAGCGTAGATAAGAGGCAGTGAGCCCGGCCGCTTTGAGGCCGGTAGCAGTAACCAGGATTGCCAATGCCA
>NZ_JBHYGF010000425.1:0-3301 GCF_051859145.1 Dyadobacter sp. | reverse complement strand
CCTGGTACCGATATGGCGCAGGCTTCTGGCGAGGTTTCAACCCAGGTTTCCAGGGCTATGGGCTTTCTGCCACCTGGAGCAGTGCCGCCTCAGGTCGTGCGCTTTGATGGCAGCTCGATCCCGATCGGGCAGCTGGTGTTCGAAAGCCCTCAAAGATCAATCACTGAGCTTCAAAATATGGCCCTGACCAAGATCAGGCCGATGTTTGTGTCCATCCCTGGTGTGACGGCCCCTGCACCTTTCGGTGGTAATATCCGTACGATGGTTGTCAAGGTTAATTCCGATCTGATGCAGTCCTACGGGCTTTCAGCGGAAGAAGTCACTACTGCAATAGCCAAGAATAATTTTCCGGCCCCTGCTGGAAACATCCGGATCGGCAACCAAAATTTGATGAGCCCGCTTAACTCGATTGCCAATGATCCACAGGAATTTTTAGATATTCCAATCCGGAAGGGTTCAGGGACCAATGTATATGTCAAAGATATTGCCAGTGTAGAAGATGCGGCCGATATCACCACCGGCTATGCGATCATCAACGGCAAACGGTCTGTGTATTTGCCTGTGATCAAAAAATCAGATGCGTCTACGCTCAAAGTGGTTGAAAACCTGAAAGCTGCCATACCCATGCTGAAAGCAGCCTTGCCGGAAGATGTAGATATACGGTATGTTTTCGACCAGTCGGGTTATATCGAGCGTTCACTTGAAAACCTGATCCACGAAGGCATTTTAGGGGCGCTGCTAACAGGGCTGATGGTATTTCTTTTTCTGGGAGATTCGCGTGGATCATTGATTGTGGTAATGACCATACCCATCGCGATCCTTTCCGCTGTGATTATGCTATACATGCTCGGTCAAACCATCAATGTGATGACTTTGAGCGGTCTTGCGCTTGCCATTGGGATCCTGGTAGATGAAGCTACGGTAACCATTGAAAATATCCATCAGCATTTTGAAATGGATAAACCCAAAAAAAGGGCTATCCTGGATGCACTGCTTGAAATTTCGGTCCCTAAGCTTTTAATTCTGCTCTGTATACTAGCGGTACTGATCCCTTCATTTATGATGAGTGGCATTCCAAAAGATATGTTTATGCCGCTCTCTTTGGCTGTGGCTTTTGCTATGATCGCCTCTTTTCTGGCTTCCCAGACATTTGTTCCCATCATGGCAAACTGGCTAATGAAACCAGAAAAGCTAAAAGCCCATCACAGGGTTAAAGGCGCAAAGCGGACATGGTTTGACGCTTTTAAGTCCCAATATTTATTGCTCACCCGCCGTTTGCAAGGCAGGCCCGTAGCTGTTTTGACGGTCTATGCGCTTGCAGTAGGTGTTATGGTGGCGGCATCTTTTCTGGCAGTCGGAACTGATATTTTACCAGCTAGCAACAGCGGTGATATACAGCTACGGATTGTCGCCCCCGAGGGCAACAGGCTTGAAAATACAGAAGCATACCTAAAAAAAGTGACGGGTATCATCCAGCAGGCACTGCCTGAAAATTCGATTAAAATCAGCTCTGCCTTTGTAGGCCTTCAGCCATCGGCTACCGCTATTAATCCCATCTTTCTGTTCACCAGTGGTTCGCATGAAGCGGTTTTGCAGATTTCGATTGATCAGACGATTTTTAAAGAGTCCATTTCAGCACTCAAGGAAAGGATCAGGTCACAAGTAAAAAAAGAGCTGCCTGAGCTGAAAATCAACTTTGAGCCTATGGAGCTTGTTGAAAAGATTATGAGCCAGGGGGCCATGACTCCCATACAGATCAAAGTTGCAGCAGGGCAGCTAAAAGCTGCTAATCAGTATGCGTTGAAGTTGAAAGGGGAAATGGATAAAATCCCTTTTTTAAGAGATGTTCGTATTGCCGAGCCGGTCAATTATCCGAGTGTAAAGATCAATGTAGACAGGCAGCTTGCAGCCCAATTTGGTCTGACTATGGAAGACGTCTCACGGGCGCTGGCTATTGCCACATCATCAACCCGTTTTACCAATAAAAACCTGTGGGTTGATCCTAAGTCAGGTCTAGTATTTCAGGTGCAGGTGCAGATACCGGAATCTGATATGGGCTCGCTGGACAAACTTCGCTCTATTCCTCTCAAATCGGGCGAGCCGCGACCGGTACTCGAAGACGTGGCCAGCCTGGAAATGGTTAAGCAAGCAGGACAGGTAAACCGGCAGGGATCAAACCGGTATGTTACTATACTAGCCAATACCTACCAAAAAGATCTGGGTAGCGCTTCCGGCGCAGTCAAACAAGTTCTGGCGGATGCGGGTGATGCACCACGCGGGGTAATTGTTTCAAGCGAAGGGCTCATGCAGCTGCTGGATGAGACCATGTCGGGACTCCAGACCGGTTTGGTGGTTGCAATTGTGGTGATCTTTTTGATGCTGACAGCTTATTATCAGTCCTTTAAAATATCTGCGATGATACTTGCTGTCGTGCCAGCTGTGATCGGTGGAAGTATCCTGATGCTTTTGCTATTTGGCAGCACACTTAATTTACAGTCTTACATGGGTATTATCATGTCGGTGGGTGTATCTGTTTCTAATGCGGTGCTTCTAATCAACCAGGCTGAGCATAACAGGTTGTACATGGGGATGCAGGCACGGCAGGCAGGCCTTGCTGCGGCATCCTCGCGCCTGCGGCCCATCGTGATGACGACGCTGGCTATGATTGCCGGTATGGTCCCGATGGCTTCGGGCATGGGAGATGGCGGCGAGCAGGTCGCCCCGCTGGGACAGGCTGTAATCGGTGGCCTTCTTTTGTCCACGCTTACTGTGCTTTTGGTTATGCCGCACCTTTTTACATGGGCGATGCGTAAAACAGGCCGAGAAAGTCCATCACTGGATCCGGACGACACCGAGGCTCAATTAATTGCAATCACTAAATGAATAGGACAATGCTGTCAAACATGATGACAACTCATAAAAATTCAACCGTTCTCTTTCTGGGCCTAGCCCTGATAAGTGCTGGTATAAATGGCTGCGATAGCAAACCAGAAACAGACAGCCAAAGCAAGCCAAATGTGAAAGGCCCTGTGAGCGTGCAGGTAATCAGTCCAGTGAAAGACCAGCCAGACTACACGCTGGCGTTGCCAGGTGAGCTAAAACCTTATGAACAGGTCAGCCTATTTGCAAAGGTCAAGGGCTTTGTAAAAAACATCCATGTTGACCGTGGCAGTGTAGTCAAGAAAGGACAGGTACTTGCCATCTTAGAAGCTCCGGAGGTCTCACAACGCTTTCAGTCAGCCAGGTCTGACCAGCAGAAGTTCTATGAAGATTTTCAGCTGAGCCGTCAGATGTATGAAAG
>NZ_JBHYGF010000424.1:0-3303 GCF_051859145.1 Dyadobacter sp. | reverse complement strand
TCCCTGCTGCAAAGAACACCAGAGCGCGACCTGCTACCCATGGCGAAAGCGCTGGATCTGGCGGTTACGCCCTGGGGTGCAATCGGTGGCGGCGCATTGACAGGAAAATATTTGCGGGGAGAAAATGGCCGGGTACCCGATCATAGCAGCCGCCGGAGCGAACATAGTAGCACAATTGCGCAAACTGTGGTCGATGTCGCCAACGAATTGGGCGTTACCCCTGCGCAGGTCGCGATTAATTGGACCAGGCACCGGAATCAGGTGATGATCCCGATTATAGGCGCTTCGAAAGAACATCAGATTAAAGATTCACTGGGCTGCCTGGATTTTACACTGCCCGAAGCTGCATTACAGAAGTTGAATGCAGTTAGTAAAATTGAACTCGGCTTTCCCCACGAATTCCTGAAATCAGACGGTGTAAAGGAAGAAGCTTTTGGAGGATTATTTGAGAAGCTGGATAATCATAGGGGTTGAGGAACTTCGGCTATCGGCTATCAGACTAAGAAAAGCTGATAGCCGATAGCCGACGGCCGAAGTCAAAACCTCACCTTCCCCACTGATCCGGTGCTACTCGCCAGGCGCTGAGACTTTCAACTTGTGACGCTGAAACATAGTTGTGTTCCAATGCAGCTTCGATCAATGCATTGTAGTTGCTGATTGTGCTCAGCTTTACGTCTTTCTCTTTGAAGTTATTCGCTGCAACTTCGAATCCGTAAGTAAAAATCGCGATCATACCTGCCACTTCTATTCCGGCAGCGCGGAGTACATCCACTACTTTCAGCGAGCTTCCGCCGGTCGAAATCAGGTCTTCAATAATGATCACGGACTGACCAGGTTCGAGTCTGCCTTCAATCTGGTTGCCCATTCCATGCTTTTTTGGTTCAGGGCGTACATAAGCGAAAGGCAGTTCAAGCAAGTCGGCTACCAATGCACCTTGCGCAATGCCGCCTGTCGCAACACCAACTACCGCCTGTACGCCGGGATACTCCTGCCTAATCAAATCGGCCAGCGTTTTCTTGATGAATGTGCGGGTATCGGGGTAAGACAATGCAACGCGGTTATCGCAATAAATAGGTGACAACCAGCCTGAACTCCATTGAAATGGCTTATCAGGGCTCAACTTAATCGCTTTCGCTTCCAGCAATAGTTCTGCTACTCTTTTACTGATATCTGAACCGTTTAGCATATTATTCTTCTGATTCTTCTTCCTTGTTATGATTTACAACTAATAATTTATCAATCCTGCTGCGATCCATATCAATTACTTCAAACTCGAAGTTTCGCCAGCTGAATTTCTCGCCCGTGGTTGGAATATTTTCAAGTATATGCAGCACAAATCCACCTAAGGTATTGAATCCGACCAGCTCCCTACGTTCAGGTTCAGGGAGATTGATGCTGAAATATTGAACAAAATCGTCGAAAGGCATTTGCGCATCAATCAGGAAGCTGCCGTCTTCACGTACTACGATCTCTGCTGCTTCCTCAATGTCTTCGGAAATGTCCCCCACCAATGCATCCATAATATCGTGCATGGTCAGTATCCCCAGCATTCCGCCGTATTCATCGACGATAATTCCAAAGTACACGCGCTGCTGTTTGAACTTTTCCAAAGCCTGGTAAGCCCGGTTACTCTCCGGCAGGTAAACCGGGTCGCGCGCGATAGTATTTAATGTAGCTAACTGAGATTCAATGTCGGTTGCAATCAGATCTTTGACATAGACCAAACCGACTACATCGTCGACAGTACCGCGGCAAACTGGATAAATGGAATGGCGGCTTTCGAAGATCTTAGCCTTGTTTTCCTCAACAGTATCTTCCAGGTCCAGCCAAACGATCTCCTGCCGGTTGGTCATCAGGGAAGTAACTTTGCGGTCCCCAAGCTGAAATACATTGTGCACGATTTCCTGCTCAATCTCCTCAAAAACACCGCCCGAAGTACCTTCCTGGATCAGGCTTTTGATCTCCTCCTCCGTTACCGCATTTTCACTTTGCCTGATATTCAGTATTTTAATAATAAGATCACTTGAAATCCCCAGCAAGGAAATAAAAGGCGCGGTAATCTTTGAAAGCAGGTTCATCGGAGTGGCCATTACTTTCGAAATCGCCTCGGGATTGGACATACCAATGCGCTTTGGTACAAGCTCGCCTAACACAAGGGAAAGATAAGTGATGAAAACGAGCACACTTCCGACCGCCAGCGAGTGACTGTAAGGTTGCAGGTAAGGTACCTTATTGATGATACCTTCAAAATCAGCAGTGATATTGTCACCGCTGTACATACCCGTTAAAAGTCCGATCAAGGTAATACCGATCTGAACTGTTGATAAAAAACGGGTGGGTGAATTAGCAAGGTTTAATGCGGCTTTTGCACTGGCATCGCCACCTTTTGCGGCTGCTTCTAATCGGGATTTTCGGGAAGACACGAGTGCGATCTCGGACATGGAGAAGATACCATTGAGAAGCACAAGTAGTAAAATAATCAGTAGTTCCAAGAACTGTGTATTTGATATGGTTACAAATTTATCAATAATAATCACTGTCTAAACTAAACACTTTACTTAATTTTGACCCCGATTCACGTACCATTTGAAAAATGACCATTTTTTTTGACGACCGTCCATTCAAAATTGTACGGACTAATCAGCTCTCTCCGGAAACCTCCCAGTTTGATCAGATCGTGGATTTGCGACTGGAAAAATTGCATAAGGGAATGTTAACCGGGCATACCTTATTTCTTAATGCAACCGCAACTACGGTCTTGCAGGTAGTACAGCTGCTGGAAAAAGATTTTCCAAAACAGATGCTTTCGATTACAATGGCGACAAAAGAAAAAGGCGACATTGAAGACAAGATCAAAGGACAGTACAAAGTAATCAAAGCCGCAGGCGGCGTGGTAGTGAAAGACGGGAAATGGCTGTTTATGTACCGCCGCAAAAAGTGGGACTTACCCAAAGGAAAACTGGATAAAGGCGAAGATTCAAGAACTGCCGCTATCCGCGAAATAGAAGAAGAAACAGGCGTAAAATCAATTATCAAATCTAAAATCTGCACTACCTGGCATACTTATACACTCAACAACAACCGCATTCTAAAACGTACCAAATGGTACCTGTGCGACAGTATCGACGATTCTAAAATGACGCCACAGGCAGAAGAGCAGATCGAAAAGCTCGACTGGTACTCTCCCGAGGACGCAAAGCCGCTTCTGATCAACTCTTACAGCTCGATCCGCTTTGTACTCGACAGCCTCAATAAAATGCGTGTAAAAAAATCAGGGAAGTAGTTTTAAATCTGTGAGTTGAT
>NZ_JBHYGF010000423.1:13517-22890 GCF_051859145.1 Dyadobacter sp. | reverse complement strand
AATAATCCGGTTCAATCAATGCATCTGAATCCAGCAAAATGAAGTAGTCGCCCGAGGCACGTTCGAAACCTGAATTGCGTGCGAAACCCTGGCCACCATTCTCTTTAAAGAAGTATTTGATGTCCAACTTCCCGCTAAAACGCGCGACTACTTCATCTGCTTTAACCTTTGAACCGTCTTCCACAACAATCACTTCGAAATGCCTGATCGTCTGTTTTACGAGACATTCCAACAGCTCCTGCAACTCGTCGGGACGGTTGTAGACAGGGATTATGAAGGAGTAAAAGCGCATTTCGAAGTTTGAAATTAGATACTCAGTATTTCTTTCAGCGATTCTTCATTCGCCTGGATAATCAGGTCCAAATGGCGGTCTGTCAATGCAGTAGACAGGAACATACTCTCAAACTGCGACGGCCCCAGGTAAATGCCTTTGTTGAGCATTGCATGGAAATACTTTCCAAACAGAACCAGATCCGAAGTTTTGGCGGAAGGAAAATCTGTTACCTGCTGGTTTGTGAAAAACAGCGTGTACATGGAGCCAATCTGGTTCAATGTGTAGTTCAGCCCAAGCTTCTGCATTGATTTTGTAAACCCGTCAGCCAATTTCTCTCCTGAATCTTCCAGCTGTGCGTATACTTCGGGATGTTCATTGAGGTAGTCGAGCATTGTCAAACCCGCAGCCATTGCAATCGGATTTCCTGAAAGCGTACCTGCCTGATACACAGGGCCGGCAGGCGATACCCAGTTCATGATTTCCGCTCTACCTCCGTAGGCTCCTACCGGCATTCCTCCGCCTATTATTTTTCCTAACGTTGTTAGATCTGGTGTAATCCCGAATCTTTCCTGTGCTCCGCCCTTCGATAAGCGAAACCCGGTCATTACTTCGTCGAGGATCAGTACAATACCTTCTTCATCACATATCCGGCGCAAGCCTTGCAGAAAACCCTCGGCAGGCAGCACACAGCCCATATTACCCACTACGGGTTCCAGTATCAGCGCAGCAATTTTGTTTCTATTTGCATCAACCAACTGCTGTACTGCTTCCAGATCATTAAAAGGCGCAGTCAATGTATCGTTTGCAACGCCACTCGTCACGCCCGGACTATCCGGCGTCCCAAAAGTAGCCGCGCCGCTTCCCGCAGCAATCAAAAAACTGTCGCCGTGACCGTGGTAGCAACCTTCAAACTTAATGATCTTATCGCGACCAGTAAACCCACGTGCCACGCGGATCGCAGACATAGTGGCCTCCGTACCTGAATTTACCATCCGCACCTTTTCAATGGAAGGTACCATTCCTACAATGCGCTCAGCCACTTCAACCTCCCGGCGCGTCGGTGCGCCGAACGAGAAAGAATGCTGAATTGCGTCTGAAACAGCTTTTTGGATCAGTTCATTGGCGTGGCCCAGGATCATCGGGCCCCAGGAATTGATCAGCTCAATGTACTCGTTTCCGTCTTCATCATATATATAGGGACCTTTGGCCGACTTTATAAAGATAGGCGAGCCGCCTACGGCGCGAAATGCCCTGACAGGAGAGTTAACACCGCCCGGAATGTACTTTTGCGCATTCTCAAATAAGCTCTGACTTGTGGAAGTATTCATGCTGAAATCGTTGAATTATCTGTCTACCGGTATCCATTTGGAACCGTTAAACTTCAAAATAGGTGTAATCTGGTTCTCGTTTGATTTTGTATAGTCAAAGCCAGTCAACAGGTATTCACTGTCGCCGTACTTCCTGGCTTGAAGTCCGTTGCTGATTTTGTCTTTGTACTTGCTGACCATTCTTGCAAAAAATGTAAGCTGGTCAAATCCCTGGTAAGAATATACGGAAGCAAATGTGTTCGTTTTGTTCCAATAGCTTTTCTGGAACTGGCGAATGCTCTCTTTTTCACGATCCACATAATCCGGCTCGATCAGGGTAAGTCTTGATCCGAAGCGCGAAATGCGGGACTGCTGCTGATTGAAACTGGTGGCTGTGGCGATAACCGGAGTGGCGAGCAGTTTGCGGCCATTCAAAACCTCAATCAGGTTTGGACCGGAAGTACCATCGGAAGAGAACAATGCCACGTGGGAAGGCTTGCTCGTTTCGAATGAAGGAATGTTGTTTTCCAGCCACTCGCGGTCATACTGGATCTTTGTGGTAGCGACTACCTTTCCGCCTTTTGCTTTCCATTCAGCTGCGTAAGAAGCCGCCATTGCCGAATCTTTGGACGTATTGCCATAGTAGATCGCGGCCGACAATCCCGGTACTGCTGACCTCATATATTGCGCAGCACGCTGGGTTTGGTAGGCAATGGAAGGGTGCCCCAAGTAAATGTTAGGAGAAGACTTAAGCAAATTTGCATCGGTTGAAAGCGGGTTGACCATAATCGCATTGCTGGCGGCTATGAATTCTGCAGTCACATCAAATGTATTTGCGTAAAGGGGGCCGATTACAATGTCCGACTGCTGAAAATTCTTGTTGCTGACAATGTTCTCCATTGGTTTCGCATCGTTGCTCACGTCGTAAGCCCAAAGATTAACCTGAATGCCTTCTGTGGCAAGCTGATCCTTGGCCATTATCAACCCCAGGTAGTAGTCGTAAGCAAACTGGTTTGAGCGCCGCTTCGAAGTCGTGAATTCGTCCAGGCGAAAAGGTAACAGTACCGCCACGTCGAGGTAACCTTTTGTCCACTGTCCCTCCTGTTTTGGAATGCTGCGCTTTGGCGCTTCTTCTGCGGCAGCTACTTTTTCCTTGTTACTGAACTTAAACTGCTTTTGAAGCTGCGCCGCGTATTGCTGATCAACACTGGTCGATTTTGGAGATTTCTCGATAAACTGGATCAGGATCAATGCGAGATCGCGATCGGTTGGATATTGCTTTTGCAGACTGACCAAAGTAGGTAGGTCGCCCACGGTCGCCAGGTAGTGCTGCTTCAAACCCTGGACATCCTTCGCCATGGAAGTATCCTTGATTTTAAGCAATTGCTCCAAACCTTCATTGATCTGGCCCGATTCAAGATTAATTGCGCCGAGCAGATAATATACATCGTTAATGCGGTTCCAGCCCGGGTAGCGGCTCTGCAATTGAACCAGCATTTGCCTGCTTTCCCGGTAACGTTTCAGCTGGTATGCCGATAATGCGTAGTAGTAATGGGCGTAAGGTGCGTAAGAGGTCTTAACACTGGCATTCGTGAGCGGCGCGAGCTTCTCAATTGCGGCTGCGTATTTGCCTTGCTTATAATCGTTAACTGCCGCCCGGTACCGCGTCTCCGACGGTGGTGGCGCCTGTGCAAAAGCGGACTGCGGAGAAAGCGCAAGTACCGCCAAAATCATCAAAATGAAAACTTTCATCAGGTTCGTGAGTCAGTGTCAATGGATCAAACAAAGTAAGGAAACTTGTTTGAAGAGAAAAAAACGGGCAACATTCCCGGTTGGAAATATTGCCCATATATTACGATTCTAAAAACCTTTTATTTCTTTTTAGCGCGTTTCTCGAGTTCAGCCTGCTTCTTTTTCGCTTCGTCAGCAGCTTGCAGTGATTTTTCAAGATACTTCTGGAACTTCGTTTGCTTCTTCTCTCCATTCGCATTTTTGCGTCTGTTTTCTTCCAGGATCGCCCTGATCTTGTCTTCGTTTACAAAGCGTTTGATCAGCAACTGCTGCGCGATTGTCACGATGTTTGAAACGAAATAATAGAATGTAAGACCAGCCGGGAAAGAGTTCAGTACAAACATGAACATCAGGGGCATAATGTAACCCAACATTTTCATGTTCACCGGACCAGGCTGCGTCGGGGTGATCTGGTTGTTATAGTAAGCATAACCAATACTCGAAGCCGTCATCATCATTGTAAACAAACTGATGTGGTTTCCAACCCCGAAAGGTACCGTGAATGGAAGCTTGATAAATGAATCGTAAGTGGACAAGTCACTCGCCCATAAGAAAGACTGTTGACGCAGTTCAATCAAATTTGGAAAAAGGAAGAAGAGCGAGAAGAGGATCGGCATGGTGGCAAGTACCGGGATACAGCCGCTTAACGGACTTACGCCCACCTGCTGGTAAAGCTTCATTTGATCCTGCTGTTGCTTCGCCATATCGTCCGGGTTTTGGGCGCGGATTTCTTCCAGTTCAGGCGCGAGCAGCTTCATTTTTGCCATGCTGATGTACGATTTGTAAGTCAGCGGCGTCAAAAGTGTTTTTACAAACAACACCAGCAAAATGATCAGCAAACCGTAGTTGCTCACAAACTTTTCGAGGAAGTTGAAAAGCGGAACAAGGAAAAATTTGTTGATCGGCTTCAAAAACGCATAACCAAGATAAACGTTTTCGTCAAAGTTTTCAGCCTGAACTTTGTCAACCAAATGGTAATCGTTTGGCCCTAAGAAGAACTGGAATTTAGCCTCTCCCTTCTGGATTGACGACATTGGGATACCCGCCGAAACGCGCATTGTTTTCACGATTGTCGAATCATTTGGATTCACATTCGCATTTAATGCAACATTATTGAATGGATGCTTGTCGGCGATCAAACCGGCGAGAAAGTACTTATGCTTGATGGTAAACCATTTCACCGGATCAGCCGTTTTTTCCTCTTCGTTTGCGGTCGGGCTGGTCGGCAGGCTGAGCAGTTCGTCCGTGTAGTAGTTGATTGTCACCACTTCACGGTTTTTCTTCATGTCGTTTTCAAGTTGCAGCAGATCGTTTTGCCAGTTGAAAGTCACTGACTTGTCGCCTAAACCCAGTCCATTTGACTTGATGCTGTAATCGATCACATATCCTGCTCCGTGCACCACATAAGTCTGCTCAACAAACTGGTTGTTTTTGAGGTTAACCCGGTAAGTTACAACCGCCGAATCCTTCTCTGTCAGCTGCTGGTCCTTCGCGTCTGTTGAAAAGAACACGTTGGTAAGTGTCACATCTCCCGTTTGGGTAGGGAAGTCAATTTTAAATTGGTTATGTGCCTCAGAGATGAGGTAAAGCGGCTTTTTGTCGTAGGTTTTGTATTTCTTCAACATCACCTCTTTCAACACCCCGCCTTTGTTGGTAAAAACAACGCGGGTATCCTGCGTTTCAATCACCAGGTCCTTTGCTTCGGCTTTTGCAACAGAGTCGCTGCTGGTAGAGGTATTACTGGAATCGGAGGCTGATATCGGAGTAGCTGCTGCTCTTCTTACTGTATCTGATCTGGTTTGCTCCACAGGCGTTGGTTCCACCGGTTTCGGAACCAGGATCTGGTAGCCAATCAGCATTAGCATGATAAGTACTAAGCCGATAATAAAATTTTTATCCATTATTTACTTAAATTGTTAAAAGAGAAGTCCCCAAGGGACGGCAAAGGTAATAAGTTTTTCCTTTATCGGTTTGCCGCTCAGCTCATGTGAGGATTTAACGATTCCACTGATTTTTTCTGCAGGGAATAATCCAGCGCCGCTTTCACGAAGTTGACAAAAAGCGGGTGCGGGTTCATTACCGTACTTTTTAGTTCAGGGTGGAATTGTACACCAATGTAAAATGGGTGGCTCGGCAGCTCGACCATCTCAACGAGGTCGTTCTCGGGATTGATACCAGTCGCTAATAACCCTTTTGCCTCAAAATCTTTAAGATACTTGCTGTTAAACTCATAGCGGTGACGGTGGCGCTCGCTGATGTTGGCTTTTCCATAAATGCGGTGAGCCAGTGTATCTTTCTTGATCTTGCACGCATAAGCGCCCAAACGCATGGTACCGCCTTTGTTGGAGATATCTTTCTGGTCCTGCATCAGGTGAATAACCGGGTGGTCAGTTGCTGCATCCATTTCAACCGAATGCGCACTCTCCCAGCCCAGCACATTGCGGGCATATTCGATCACCGCCATTTGCATTCCCAGACAAATCCCGAAAAACGGTATGTTGTGCTCACGGACAAACTGGATCGCAGCGATTTTTCCTTCAATACCTCTCTCTCCAAAACCGGGAGCTACCAGTACGCCATCCAGATTTTCCAGTTTCTCAACTACATTATCAGTTGTCAGACTCTCAGAATGGATCCATTCAATATTTACCTTGCATTCGTTGGCCGCACCTGCGTGAATAAATGATTCCACGATGGATTTGTAAGCGTCATGCAATTCCACATACTTACCTACCAAACCAATGCGAACAGAGTCAACCGGGTTTTTCAGTCGTGACAAAAATGTTTTCCATGAATCCAGGTCTACATCTTTATCATTATAAATATCCAGCATATACAAGGCGCGCTGATCCAGGCGCTCTTTGAGCATCAGCAGGGGCACCGCATAAATGGTATCCGCATCCATTGCCTCGATTACCGAATTCACCTGAACATTACAGAACAAGGCAATTTTCTTACGGATATCGTAAGGTAGCGGATGTTCACTGCGGCAAACGAGGATATCCGGCTGTATACCCGATTCCTGTAACATACGTACAGAGTGCTGGGTAGGTTTGGTTTTAAGTTCTCCCGCAGAATTGAGGTAAGGAATTAAGGTGAGGTGGATAACCAGTACATCATGCTCGTTCATTTCGAACTTCACCTGGCGAACTGCTTCGAGGAAAGGAAGTGACTCAATATCACCGACACAGCCTCCGATTTCAGTGATTACAATATCGTAATCACCTGTTTGACCGAGCAGAAGCATGTTTCTTTTCAGCTCATCGGTAATGTGCGGTACAACCTGCACGGTTTTTCCAAGGAAGTCGCCGCGGCGTTCAGCTGTGATGACATTGTGGTAAATACGTCCGGTAGTGACGTTGTTGGCCTGAGACGTACGTACGTTCAAAAAACGCTCGTAGTGGCCGAGGTCCAGGTCAGTTTCGGCACCATCGTCGGTAACATAGCATTCGCCATGTTCGTACGGATTCATGGTACCTGGATCAATATTAAGATAAGGATCGAACTTCTGAATCGTGACTGAAAGCCCTCTGGCTTGCAGCAATTTTGCTAATGAAGAGGCAATTATTCCTTTGCCCAAAGAAGATGTAACACCGCCCGTAACGAAAATGTACTTCGCGGTCTTTTGCGCTTTAGCAGCCATAAGACGTTGCTGTTTTTCTATGATTACGGGATACAAAGATACACGATTATTGAAAGAATCTTAGCCGCGCCATTTTAAATGTTCGCTCGTACAGACTAATCATTTGTCAGTCTGAGGAGTTATGAAATATAAATATTTTACGATAGCTGCTACAATGAAGCAGTTGAAGCGCATTCGTCTATGATTTTTCGTTAAATGCATTCAAAATGTTTCTTTATAAAGTAAATTGAAAATTATCCGGAGAGCTATTTCTACACGTGCTTCCCGGCAATTTTCCCAAAACCTTAAACCCATTTCTTCCATGCGTAAAAAATTACTGCTTGCTGCATTGCTTTTAACCGGAGCCGCAGCGTCGGCCCAGAATGCTGCAGATTCAAAAACACCACTAAACATCATCGTATTCGGCGCGCACCCCGACGACTGCGACCTCGGGGCAGGTGGCATTGCCTCCATTTATTCTTCCATGGGGCACAAGGTAAAATTTGTGTCGCTGACGAACGGAGATGCCGGCCACCAGGACATTGGTGGCGGTGAACTGGCGAAGCGCAGGCTCGCAGAGACCAAAGAAGTCGCCAAGCGGCTGGGGATTTCTTACGACGTGCTGGACAACCACGACGGTGAATTGTTCCCTACCCTTGAAAACAGACTGGCGGTGATCCGTAAAATACGTGAATGGAATGCAGACGTAGTAATCGCGCCCCGCACCAACGATTATCACCCCGATCACCGCAATACGGGCGTGGTTGTGCAGGATGCTGCTTACCTGGTTATCGTACCCAACATTCTTAGCAGTGTGCCTCCACTAACCAAAAACCCGGTTTTCCTCTACTTCCGCGACCGTTTCCAAAAGCCAAATCCATTCCGTCCCGACATCGCGATCGATATCACGAACATTCTTGCTAAAAAAGTAGACGGACTGGATGCACATACCTCCCAATTTTACGAGTGGCTGCCCTGGACAAACGGAGATCTTGCTAACGTCCCCAAAGATCCCGCCGAGCGTAAAAAATGGCTGACCTCCGCCATGGAAAAGCGCTCTTCGGTAACACCGGAAATAAGAGTTTCTCTTGAAAAATGGTACGGTGCGGACAAAGCAAAAGATATCCGCTTTGTAGAGGTATTTGAAATATGCGAGTACGGAAAACAACCGGATGCAGCGGAGATTAAGAGGTTGTTTCCGATGCTTCCGAAGTGACTATTTTGAATGATTGAATGACTGAATGATTGAATAATAAACTATTCAGTCATTCAATCATTCAGTCATTCAAAATTGAACCTTTCAAGGAAACCATTCTGGCCAAAATATGGGCACTTCGACCAACTTACTATGATAACCTATCTTTAAAGCTCTCATATCCAAAGCTTCGCACCAGCTTAAATTCTTGGTCAGTTTTCCATATACCAATGGAAGGTAAGTTAACGCCGTTAAATGTGGTTGTTTTTACCATGGTGTAGTGGATCATGTCCTGAAATATGATTTTATCTCCAATGTTCAGGGGCTGATCGAAGGAGTAGTCGCCCATGAAGTCGCCGGCGAGGCAGGTCATTCCGCCCATTCTGTAAGTTGGTTTTCCTGCTACCGGCTCTTGGTATGCGCCGGTGATTACCGGCTTGTAGGGCATCTCCAAAGTGTCGGGCATGTGGGCTGCGAAAGAGGTATCGAGAATTGCGACCTGAATTCCCTGACTATCCATTACATCGAGCACGGTTGATACGAGTTCGCCGGTCCTCCAGGCAATTGCAGAACCGGGTTCCAGTATTACGTCCAGGTTGTATTTTTGACGGATTGTACTAACTAATGCAATTAGCTTCTCAATATCGTAACCTTCCCGCGTCATTAAATGTCCGCCGCCCATATTCAGCCACTTGGCCTGGTGCAGCAAATCACCGAATTTCTCCTCCAAAGCAGCTAATGTTCGCTCCAAAGTGTCTGATCCATTCTCGCAGAGTGTATGAAAATGAATTCCTTCTATGCCTTTTGGCAGTGTATCGGGCAATTTGTCGCGTGTTACGCCTAGCCGCGAGCCTGGTACACAAGGATTGTACATCTCCGTTGCAACTTCTGAGTACTGCGGGTTTACACGGATACCACATGAAAGTGCATGTTCAGGGTTTACAGATCTAAACTCCTCCACCCTATCCTGGAACCGCTCCCATTGACTCAAAGAATTGAAAGTAATGTGGCTGCTGCGTTCCAAAATCTCAGAAAACTCACTGTCCAGATAAGCCGGCATGTAAGTATGCGCTTTTACCCCAAGGAAATCATTGATCAATTTAACCTCATTTAAAGAACTTGCTGTGGCGCCGTTCAGGTATTCCTTTACAATTGGAAACGCACTGTACATGGAGAATCCTTTC
>NZ_JBHYGF010000423.1:0-13507 GCF_051859145.1 Dyadobacter sp. | reverse complement strand
AGAATGATCTTACAGCCCGCTACTTTCTGGACACCGTCAATCAGTTGCAGGTTTTTGCGCAGCAGATCCTCTTCCAGCACAAAACAGGGCGAGGGTATTTGGTTATAGTCTATCGGCATTTTATAAATGAGTGGATATCGAATCGTAAAAATGTAATGTTTATCTAGTTTTGTACGCAAAATAAAGGCTTTGAGTTTCCGCTTTCACAATCAAATTGATTTTCCTGTAACATTATATATATGTCCTTTCTCGTACTCGATATAGAAATGACCGGCCCGGAGCCAGGCTGGAATGAGATTATCCAGATCGGTGCGGAGTTTTTTGACGATAGCTGGACCTCCAAAGGCACTTACCTGCAAAATGTGTATCCTGAAAATGAAGAAGCTTTTTCGGTTAAATCCGAAGAAGTGCACGGACTCTCGCTCGCCGACCTCGAAGACGCGCCGATGATTTACGACGTGCTGCCCGAATTTGAAAAATGGATCAAGAAAATGAATGCGGGCAAGCCCGGACTTTCCAATGTGATTATTTGCGGCCAAAGTGTGATCAATGACATCAACTTCCTGCGGTTTGCTTACAGGAACGAGAAAATGAAATGGTCATTTTCAAATAAAATGCTTGACCTGCACACCGTTTCCTACCTTTTCTTCCAGATCATGGAAAAAAATGGCAATACTGTCCCGCGCTCGCTCAGCCTGGGCTCTGTGGCAGGATTCTTTGGCTTCGAACGCGAAGAGGACACGCACAATGCATTGGAAGACGCGCGTCTGACGGCCAAATGCTTCAAAGAGTTTTTCAAATTGATTGACCGCGTTAAGTTTATATGATCGACTACAATCCCAAAGAGTGGTTTCGCTATATATTCTATTTTCAAAAGGGAGATACTGTCCGCAAGCTGACACCGCTGATTCTGACCATCGGCGTGTATTCGGCAGTAGTGGCGTACCTGGTGCTGATTCACTTTGACCTTGGCACCAATACTGATCTGAAAAACATTTCTCTTATGCATTCGCTGCTGGGTTTTGTAATCTCCATGCTACTGGTTTTCAGAACAAACACAGCTTACGACCGCTGGTGGGAAGGCAGAAAACAATGGGGATCGCTGATGAACAACAGCAGGAACCTGGCACTCAAAATCAGTGGGCTGCTGCCGGCAGGATATCAGGAGGAGCGGCTTTTCTTCCAGAAAATGATCCCGAATTATGCCTTTGCACTCAAAAACCACCTCCGCAGCCAGTTCCGCCCGGAAGAGTTTCAGGAAACGCCGGGTATGAACCGCGAATCACTGCAAAATAGCGTTCATGTTCCCAATCAGATTGCTGCGGCAATGTTCAGCAAGGTTATAGAATTGCAACGAAACGGGACTTTGCTTCCCGAACATACCATTCTCCTGAACAATCAGCTCGAAGCGTTTACCGACATTTGCGGCGCCTGCGAAAGGATCAAGAACACGCCCATTCCATTGTCTTACAGCTCTTTCATCAAGAAATTCATTTTCACTTACTGCCTTACCCTGCCAGTCGGCTATGCATTCAGCCTGCATTTCCTGGTGATTCCTTTTGTCATGTTCGTGTTTTACATTCTTGCCAGTCTGGAAGTAATTGCGGAGGAAATCGAAGATCCGTTTGGTGAGGACAGCAATGATCTTCCGGTAGATCGTATTTGTAGTGGAATTCAATCCTCAGCGCTGGCACTGCTGCAATAAGAATTTGCTCGCCTGCTCCACAAATCATTAGAAAGTGGTTAGAAACTCATTAAATTTTTAATGTCCTGAAAATATTTTTCCGGGTGACTGGTAAAGCTCGTTTTCGGATATTTTAATTTTTTTTAACAAACTATCATTCAGCCGAAACCTGTTTTTTCTCATTCTGCATTTCTACTCTAAAAAAGAGTTAAAATCTACGCCTACTATTCCTTCAAACTAGTTTTAAGAGGGTATTAACCAATTTTACAATCATCCTTTAAGGTATTAAATTAGAACAAACCCCAATGAAAGGGTTGAATTGAAGTACTTTTAAATGGAATGTAAAATGAAAAATCTAAAATTTCTTGTTGCCGCAGTTGCAGCTATAACCATACTTAGTTTCCAGGCAAAAGCCCAGTCCATCGTTGATCCCGGCATTTCGGTGCACAACTACAAGCACCCGAACAAGGCTGCTCAGGCGAAAGCGACAAAGAAGAACACCGTGGAAGTAGCGAACCTCAAAACTGTTGAGCGCGCCGGCAAATACCAGCGTAGCAAATACATGAGCACCACGCCAAAGTACGCGCCGAGACCCGCTACCATGGTGGTAATGCGTGAATACAAGGTAGAAGGTGTGCAGCTTAATCCATTGACTTCGCCACGCAACTATAAGACGCATAACGTTTTGGCACCTGTGCGTGACACCGTACAAATGGCTGATAATGTGAATAGCGCAAATGGATCAGCATACCCGACAGTAGATTAGCCGCAACAATCTTGTCAGGTAAGGCCGGTCTTTCGGGACCGGCCGCTTTGTTTAACAAGCTGTTTATAAATTCAAAAGGCAAAGAGCCACGCATATCGCGCTGGCTCTTTGCCTTTTATGGCATTAAAGATTGTTAAAAATTGAAAAAATATAAAAATTATAAGTTCTTATCTACATTAATCAATTTTTAACTGGCATCTGTTGTGGTGAATATTTGAATTTCATAATTTCATCACATGATACCGAGTGAGACCGTAGCGCATTTTTACCAGACGCACCCAGCTGCCAAAGGTGTAGAACGCCCGGACAGTACTTCCCGTAACGAAGAGCACTTCAACGTTTTCTCCCGTGTTTTTTGCCCCAAATACACTTCGTATGCCCGCCGGGATTTTTACAAAATATCACTGATCATTGGCAAAGGGGTTATTTCTTACGGAAATCACCAGATTGAAATTGATAGGAATGCATTAGTGTTCTTTAACCGCAACGTCCCCTACTCCTGGCAGGCGAAGTCAAATGAACAATCCGGATTCTTTTGCCTTTTTAATGATCAGTTCCTGAGCAGTATGAGCAGGTCGGCGACTGTTAACGATTGTCCGATACTCCGCGCTGACAGTATTCCAGTTTATTTCATTAGTGAAGACCAGCAAGATTACCTGTTGCGGATTTTTGGCAAAATGCAGGAGGATATTGCTTCGAGCTACGCACACAAATACGATCTGATGCGTAATTACGTGAATGTACTTACCCACGAGGCTATGAAAATGCAGCCTTCTGAGCTCAACGACATTCACGCAAATGGTTCGGCAAGACTCGCGGCTTCATTCCATGATCTGCTGGAAAGACAATTCCCTATTGAATCGCCCGAGCACAAGCTGCAACTTAAAACAGCCAAGGATTTTGCCGCTCGCCTTGATGTGCATGTAAACCACCTGAACCGCGCATTGAAGGAAACAACAGGCAAAACCACCACGGAACACATCATTGAAAGGATTATGATCCAGTCGAAAGCAATGCTGCGCCACTCCAACTGGAGCATTGCCGAGATTGCATTTTGTCTTGGCTTTGAATATCCGGCTTATTTTAACAATCTCTTCAAAAAACAAACCGGTATCACACCCAAGTCGTACCGGACCAGTGAAAGGTATAGTGTTTGAATTTTATAGTTTATTGTTTGATTGTAATACATAATAACTGCGGTTGAGATCTGATCCGCACAACGACGAAAAGCATAGCTCCTAAACCCCGGTGAAAACCCGGACCTACTAAATATGTTGAAACGATTACTTCACTTACTCCTGCCTTTGTGTTTGCTGACCCCCTACGCGCCGGCCGCCGCGCAGGTACTTAGTCTGCACGACGCAGTCGAAACAGCACTTACCAACTATGGTACCATCCGCGCAAAAAACAACTATCTCGGTGCTTCAAAAGCAACCGTGGCGCAAGGTCGGAAAGAGTACCTTCCAAACCTGAACCTTTCCGCACAGCAGGATTACGGAACTGTGAACGGGCAGAACGGTCCGCTTTACGGGTTGGGACTTGCGGTAGCATCTTCGGGTTTGCCGCTGGGCAGCCAGAACTGGAATGCCGCATTCGGTGCATTGTACCTCACGAATGTAAACTGGGATTTCTTTGCATTTGGAAGAGCGCGGGAACGGATCAATGTGGCGAAATCGACAGTTATACGCGATGAGAGTGATCTGACGCAGGAACAATTCCAGCATAGCGTGCGCGTGGCAGGCGCTTACCTGAACCTGCTGGCGGCACAAAGACTGATCCGCTCGTGGGAAAATAACCTTGAACGCGCAAATGCATTGAAGAATGTGGTGGTAACCCGTGCTAAGAACGGTTTGATCCCTGGCGTAGATTCTTCGCTCGCCAATGCGGAGGTATCCAATGCAAAGATCAGCATCACCCAGGCGCGCGACCTGGAACAGGAACAGGCGAATGTACTTGCCAGGTTAATGGGCGTTACAGAGCAGCGGTTTACGCTTGACAGCACTTTCATCACGAAAATGCCCAGACTGGTTGCGGATTCCCTACCTAAGCTCGAAAACCATCCCCTGCTCCGGTTCTATACAAACCGTGTGGCAGTTAGCGAGCAGCAGGTGAAGTATATCAAAACACTAGGAATGCCGGTTTTCTCCTTCTTTGGCGTTTTCCAGGGAAGGGGCGCAGGATTTTCCTCCAACTACGCAGTGGACCAGCATGCTTTTACGCAAAACTACCTCGAAGGTATTAAGCAGGTTCTGTTCAATTATCTGCTGGGGATTGGCGCGACGTGGAATATGACGAACGTACTCCGCACGCGGCAACAGGCAGTAGCGCAAGGGTTCATTTCAAATGCATTGAAAGAAGAATATAACCTGGCTGAACAGCAGATCAAAAACCAGCTGCTGTTATCAGAAAACAAAATCAGGAATGCGGCCGCCAATGCGCAGGAAGCGCCTGTGCAGGTAAAATCAGCCTCCGATGCTTATCTGCAAAAAAGCGTGCTGTACAAAAATGGGTTAAGTAACATCGTCGATATGACACAGGCGCTCTACATCCTGAACCGCGCCGAAACCAACCGTGATATCGCATTGAACAACCTCTGGCAGGCATTGCTGCTGAAAGCCGCAGCAGCGGGAGACTTCGGCATCTTTCTCGAACAATAATCCTACAACCCTAATTAACCCTTAATGACAATTTCAGCATGGACTTAATCCGCTTTGCGCTGCGTAAACCGATCACGATCATGGTTGTAGTGGCGGGTCTATTCTTTTTCGGTATCAATGCAGTACGGAACATCAAGATTGACATTTTCCCCAAGCTTGATCTGCCTGTTATGTACATTGCCCACCCTTTTGGCGGATATACTCCCAACCAGATGGAAACCTTTTTTGCCAAACAATACATCAATATTTTGTTGTATGTCAATGGTATAAAGAGCATTGAAACCAAGAACATCCAGGGTTTGACTTTGATGAAGATCAATTTCTACCCGGGTACCAATATGGCGCAGGCTTCGGCTGAGCTGAGTGCATTCACGAACAGGGCGCAGGCAATTTTCCCGCCCAGCTCCAATCCTCCGTTCATAATCCGCTTCGATGCCTCCACTTTACCTGTTGGCCAGCTGGTACTCAGCAGTGAGAAACGCTCCAACAACGAGCTGCTCGATCTGGCAAACGTGTACGTACGTTCCACATTTACGTCCATTCCCGGCCTGGTTTCGGCTCCTCCATTTGGCGGGAATATCAGGACTATTGTTGTAAAAGCCGATCCCGAGCTGATGCGCTCGCACAATATCTCTGTTGACCAGCTGGTAGAAGCATTGCGCGTCAACAACCAGACTGCGCCTTCGGGTAACGTACGGATCGGCGATAAAAACTACATTACGCCCACTAACACGACAGTCCGGCACGTAAAAGACTTTGAAAACATCCCTTTATTCAAGGGTACCGTTCAAAATCTTTACCTCCGTGATGTGGCGACAGTCGAGGATGGGGCGGACATTACAGCTGGTTACGGGCTGGTGAATGGAAAACGTTCGGTATACCTCAGCATCGCCAAAGGCGCAGATGCTTCCACCTGGGAAGTAGTGCAAAACCTGAAAAAGGCAATGCCGCGCATTCAGAGCACATTGCCGGAAGATGTGAAGATCAGCTACGAGTTTGACCAGTCAACTTACGTAATGAACTCCGTGAAAAGTCTGCTCACGGAAGGTGCGATCGGCGCTATACTTACCGGGTTAATGGTGCTACTATTCCTGGGCGATCCCCGCGGTGCATTGATCGTTATTTTGACGATCCCGACTTCCATCATTGCAGGTGTTTTATTCCTCAATTTATTTGGCCAAACAATCAATATTATGACGCTGAGCGGTTTGGCGCTTGCAATCGGGATTCTGGTTGATGAAAGTACGGTGACCATTGAGAACATTCACCAGCACCTGGATATGGGAAAACCCAAGGCGCTCGCGATCTGGGATGCCTGTCAGGAAATTGCATTCCCCAAGCTGCTGATCCTTTTTTGTATCCTGGCCGTATTTGCGCCTGCATTTACAATGGGCGGCATTCCGGGTTCCTTGTTCCTTCCGCTGGCGCTGGCAATTGGTTTCAGCATGATCGTTTCCTATTTTCTCGCGCAGACATTCGTTCCTGTAATGGCCAACTGGATCATGAAAGTAAAGCACCACAAAAAGGCGGACGGAACCGAAATGAGCGACTCCGAGGAATTTGCCGCTTCGGGCCTGAGCAGAAATAAAGACGAACAAAAGGAAACACTCGTTAACCGCGCGGATTTTGACCAGGATGGTAAAATCAGCTTTTTTGAGCGTGTAAGAGCGCGATTCATGCGGTTTATCGAAAGGACTATCCCATTCCGCAAGCCCATTGTTGTTTCTTACCTGATTGTCACTACCGCGCTCGCTGCCTGGATGCTGGGCGCAATCGGGAAAGATGTATTGCCAAAAGTGAATGGAAGCCAGTTTCAGGTGCGGCTGCGTGCGCCCGAGGGAACCCGCATTGAACGGACAGAAGAGAAGACTTTGAAGACCATTCAAGCGATTAAAGATATAGTAGGCGCCGAAAATGTGTCAGTTACTTCTGCTTATGTAGGTCAGCACCCAGCCTTATTTTCTGTAAACCCCATTTATTTGTGGATGGCGGGCCCGCAGGAAGCGGTGTTGCAGGTAGGTTTAAAAGAAGGTTTTCATACCAATCTGGATGGACTGAAAGAGAAGATCCGGGCCAGCGTGCGCCGCGATATTCCTGATCTTAAACTCTCATTTGAACCCATTGAACTCACAGACAAGATCCTGAGCCAGGGCTCTCCCACGCCGATTGAGGTAAGAATGTCGGGACGTGACAAGAAGCTGAATGAAAGATATGCGCAAAAGGTAATAGCCAGGCTAAGCCAGATCAGTTACCTGCGTGATATCCAGCTGGGACAATCGAATAAATATCCTTCTATTAATATTGAAGTAGACAGGATCCGAGCGGCGCAGCTGGGTGTCGATATGAATGATATTTCAAGATCGCTCACAGCCTCTACTTCTTCTTCGCGCTATACCGACAAAAATATCTGGGTTGATGAAAAAGGTGGTTTCAGCTACGCCGTACAGGTCCTGATTCCGGAGAACAAGATGAATAACGTCAATGAAATTGGCGAGATACCTTTGCTCCGTAATGCCAACCGGCCCGTGCTCGGCGATGTAGCCACCATTACACCAGATACTACTTATGGTGAAAATGATAACCTGGGTTCAATGCCCGTGCTCTCGGTTACGGCCAATCTGAACAATACAGATCTGGGGATTGCGAAACAGGACGTGGAAGCTGCATTGGCAGACTTGGGCAAGTTGCCGCGCGGACTTTCTGTTGAGCTGGTCGGACTTAGCCAAACGCTGACGGACACCCTGGTCAGTCTTCAAAATGGACTGGTTGTGGCAATTGTCGTCATATTCCTGATGCTCGCTGCGAATTTTCAATCGTTCAAAGTTTCCGCGATTGTACTGGCAACGGTTCCGGCAGTCGTACTGGGCTCCCTTGCATTGCTGATGGTAACCGGCTCTACGCTGAACCTGCAATCTTACATGGGCATCATTATGTCAGTAGGCGTATCTATTTCCAATGCGGTTTTATTGATTACCAATGCAGAACAGCTGCGCAAGCACAGCGGCAATGCGATAGAAGCAGCCAAAGAATCTGCCGGCTTGCGACTGAGACCCATTGTTATGACTGCTGTGGCGATGGTGGTGGGTATGATACCGATGGCGAGTGGCCTGGGAGAAGCGGGTGATCAATCCTCTCCGCTCGGCCGCGCGGTGGTCGGCGGATTAATTGCTTCCACATTTGCCGCATTGTTCATTCTGCCGCTCGCATTTGCCTGGGGACAAGGTAAAGCCAGCACGCAGAGCGTTTCCCTTGATCCTGAGGATGAAGAAAGCAAATACTATGTTCCAACAACCCGATAACCCTTTTTGAACCCGATAAATATGAAGAATAATCAAAAACTACTCACCTCATTCCTGGTTGCAGCTTCGCTGATTGCTTTTCAGGGTTGTGGTCCGTCCCAGGCGGAAAAGGAAGAGGCGGCGAAGGCGGAGAAACCTGCGGAAGCGCCGGTGCTTGAAACTGTTACCGTTCAAAAACAACAGCTATCTTCCAATCTTCAAATCCCGGGCGAACTGATTCCATTTCAGCAGGTTGACCTTTACGCCAAAGTCAGCAGTTTTGTAAAAAAGCTGCATGTGGATGTGGGAAGCGAAGTGAAACAGGGACAACTACTTGCCTCAATGGAAGCCCCGGAACTTACCGCTCAGCTCACCACAAGCGAATCGCGGCTGAAATCCCAGGAGGCGATTTATGAAGCGAGTAAGGCCAATTATGAAAGGCTGCTTGAAACCAGTAAAACGCCGGGTACGGTCTCGCAAAACGATCTGGATCTTGCATTGGCAAAACAAAGATCTGACTTGGCACAACTTGACGCGGCTCGCTCCGCCAGCAGGGAAATCGCCGATACCCGGAACTATCTTGAAATCCGTGCCCCCTTCAGTGGTGTAATTACAGCCCGTAATGTGAGCGCCGGCGCCTATGTAGGTCCTACTGGCAAGGGTTCCGAGTTTCCGCTTTTCACATTGGTGGAGCAAAGGAAGCTGCGACTTGTTGTGAGTGTTCCCGAAGCTTATACCAGCTATTTGAAGAGCAACAGCGCGGTTCAATTCAAGGTAAGGTCGCTCCCCAACCAGAACTTTACAGCGAAAGTCACCAGGCTATCAGGCGCCCTCGACGCACGTTTACGCTCGCAAAGAACAGAAATGGACGTGATTAACAGTGATAGAAAACTTTTACCCGGTATGATCACCGAAGTTACGATTCCCCTGAGCGCAGATGCTACCTCGCTGGCTGTTCCAAAGTCGGCCGTACTGAATTCAACGCAGGGTACCTTTATAATTAAAGTAAATAATGGAACGGCAGTATGGGTTCCGGTGAAAACGGGCACCAGCAGCGACGAGCTGACTGAGGTATTCGGGGAGATTAGCGAGGGAGACGTGATTATTAAATCGGCTAATGAAGAAATACGGAACAACTCCGCAGTGAAGATTTGATCAGCTTGGAGAAAGGAGCTTAAAGCCGCTTTTCATTTAACACAATTCTTAACTTAAAACCGGCAAGATCCGTGTTAACTTCCTGACAAAGACCATTTTTATACAAATAAATGCCTTGCTTCCCATCCGGCAGTACCACGCCGTACTTTCCTTCGGATAGCTTTTTGACACTGCACATTTTTCCATAACGTTCTGAATAAACTTCATTCACATTAACCGGCTCTTTATAATAGAGGCCGGTTATCGTGCTTTTAATGGGCGCATTTAGCTCAATCCTCGGCTTATCTTCCCCGTCTTCGCCCGAAAACAGAACTTCGTACAAGGATTTGGTGCTGCTCTTCGTCTGGGTTTTCTCCTTCAAATCCCCATTCACATGGTGCGAACAAGTAGCAGATACCAGCTTTCCCTGCACATAATTCGTCTGCGTTGCATACTTGCCTTTATAAAACATGATCTTGAAATCGGACTCGATCCGGTGTGTTTCGCTGTTATCTGCCGCCTTATCATCAAAAACGCGCAGCGAGCCAATGGTGCGGCCTGCTACGATCACATCATATAATGTTTGTGCCTGGCAAATTGAACTTGCCAGCATTGTAAGACCGAAAAACAGTGAACCCAAAACTTTCATTCGCGTATGGTTTAGAACTATTATGGTGTGTGATTGATATATAACAGTACAAAATTTGTTCCTATTGCCCTGAGACGAAAAATAATGGTCTGACTACCGCCACCAAAAGGTATGTTGCAAAGTTGAAAAGCAAGTACTGAGCTGCTGCATTTGTCATACTTTGTAACAATCCGGTTAGAAGACCTTTTTTATAAAGATTTCGTTTTTTCTTATCAGACAATCCGGAAACAGCTTCCCCCTATCCGCACTCGATTTTACTTACAGCTCATTTAGCAAGCGAGAAATCCAGCTGCTGTATCAATGCAGGGTTTTCAGGTGATAATGTAAAAAACACCCGGATATCGCCGCGCTCTCCTTTTAGTATGAAGCTACCTCTCAGGTTATTAGCTGCAACCATATCCGATGATCCGCTGATTTTACCAGTCTTTTCCAGCAACTGGTCCAGCTCTTTCCTGCGGTGCGAGAGCGACCTGTCAGGGAAAAAGTTCTCTGCAAAAATTCCGCTTTGTTCTGCATTCTGCCAGCCGGGCAGCATGGAAGCGAGCTGTTGCTTTCTTTGTTTGAGGATATCGGAGACCGGCAATGGAAGTGGTTTCAACCCCGCTAACGTAATAATCGTATCCAAAACAGCCGTATTGATGTTTGCCATTCCTGCGTATGTCCTGTTTGCATAAGCGATGATCCCGATACCGTAATCCGGCAGGATCTGCCACTGGCTGCCGAAGCCGGGCAACCCGCCGGTGTGACCGATTCCTGTTCGCCCGGTGCAATCCTGACTCCAACGCAGCCCGTATCCGTAGCCGCTCGTCATGGCGCACGCGCGACCGCTGGGATATTTGTAAGATGCATTCAGCCCGCTGAAATTCCATGGCATTTGCATTTCCCGCACGTCACTGCGGTTCACAGGGCCAGTCTCGGGCGCCGAGCTGGGCGGCCACACCGATAAATGGAATGCAACATACTTACTAAAATCTTCAATGGAGGTGATCAGTCCGCCCATTGCTCCATAAGCGCCGTCGTGCAACAGCTCTTCCTCTTTCCAGGTGTCGTCTTCGTACCGGTAACCGTGTGCGAGCAGGTTTTTGGGCGCTTTTGTATATTCCCAAATGGTATGCTGCATGCCAAGCGGCTTAAAAATCTTTTCATCTATATACTGCTGATAAGGTTTACCCGAAACCACGCTGATGATCCTTCCAAGCAATGCAAACCCGAGATTGCTGTATTCATAGGTAACACCCGGCACATTGGAAAATGATATACCGCTTTCTATCAACGCGATCAGGTCTTCATCCTTGTCATTCAGCTGGCGGTCGCCCCAGGGATTGTCTTCCGGAAAGCCGGCAGCGTGCGTCATTAAGTGCCTGATGGTGATTGGCGGAGCGTCCGTGGTGGTTGCACGCATTGTTTTCAGCTCTGGAATGTAGAGATAAGCAGGATCATCAAGCTTCAATTTACCTTCTTTCCGCAACGCCAGAATTCCCATTGCAGTTGCGCTTTTTGACATGGATGCAATGCGGAAAAGCGTTGCAGGAGTTGCCTTCGTTGAAGTAGCTACCTGCGAAAAACCCTGTCCGCCCGATAACAGTAGCTTTCCATCAACCACCAGCCCGAAAGCGAGCCCCGGGAAATGATTTTTCTCCGCATAATCTTTGTAAAGCTGCTCAATCACCGGCAGCGTAGCACGGATGCTGTTCAGCCGCTCGCCTTGGCTAGACTGCGCATTGGTAAGGAGGGGCATAAGGGAGGCAAGGAGACCAACAACAGCTTTTTTCATGTGCAACAGGAGTTATGTATGAAGGACAATTTAGCAAATCCTCCTGCTAAGGCACAATCCAATATCAATAAATTACACGATCTTTCTTTTGTACAACACTTACCTATTTATATCATTTAAATAGTACAAGAATTCTGAAACTTAATCTGCTGATATACGTTAATTTTGCATTATAGATGGTGCATTTTAATAGAGCAGTGCAATTTCCATCAGAAACACACTTATAGAATTTCCTTAAAAAAGTTATATAAGAAGCAATCACAAAACACCACTGGGCTTGTCCCGAATGAAAAAAGAAAGTCATGAATTATTCAATTTTTGCACCCTCAGATTCCAGAAAGTATTTGCGCCTTGCGGTAGCGGCTTTCTTCTTTGTTCAGGGGCTGAGCTTTGCCGCCTGGGCAAGCCGCATCCCGGACATTAAAAACATGCTCCATCTAACAGAAGGAGGATTAGGTACCGTATTGCTTGCATTGCCGATCGGGTTAATGGCCAGTCTGCCGATTTCAGGTTGGATGGTAACCCATTACGGAAGTCGCAAAATGGTGCTCATCGGCGCGATTCTGTATGCTACTACGTTGGTTTTCATCGGTTTTGTAACACGCACAGAGCAATTGGTGATCGCGCTTTTTGCCTTTGGCTTGTGGGGGAACCTTACCAATATTGCAATCAATACACAGGCGGTTGCTGTGGAGCAGCTTTACGGAAAGTCAATTATGGCCTCATTCCACGGATTGTGGAGCCTCGCCGGGTTTGTGAGCGCGATGATCGGTTCACTGTTCATCTCGATCAGCGTTCCTCCGCACCTTCATTTTACATTCATTGCGCTGGCCGCATTCCTGATCATTTTTACCGCATACAAGCATACAATGCCCGAAAGCGAGAAGAATTCAGGAGAATCGCAGCCCCTTTTTGTAAAGCCCGACCGTGACCTGCTCACACTTGGACTGATCGGCTTCTGTGCGATGGTTTGCGAAGGCGCCATGTTCGACTGGAGCGGCGTTTATTTCCAGGAAGCGGTACACGTTCCTGCTTCCATGACCACGCTCGGTTATGTCGCTTTTATGGGTACTATGACGGGCGGCCGCTTCGCCGGTGACTGGCTCGCTAACAAGCTGGGAAGAAAAGCTATGTTGCAGATAAGCGGTATATTAATGGGTACCGGACTGGCTGTTGCAGTGCTCTTCCCCTACCTGGTACCGGCCACTTTCGGTTTCCTGATGGTTGGTTTCGGTGTATCTTCGGTGGTTCCGTTGGTGTACAGCGCAGCGGGTAAATCTACCACCATGTCAGCGGGAATGGCGTTGGCTGCGGTTTCTTCCATCAGCTTTATCGGCTTCCTGATCGGACCTCCATTGATCGGTATCGTCGCCCAATTTGCTGACCTCCGCTGGTCTTTCGCGATCGTCGGTGTGCTGGCTTCACTGACTGCGTATCTTTCAACCAAGGCGAAACTGATCAGCTAAACTGCCAACACAAATATTTGAACTGGGATATCGGATAACGGTATCCCTTTTTTTGTGCATCCGGAGTTTGGTCGAAGAACAAAAGCAGCAATCCCCAAC
>NZ_JBHYGF010000422.1:0-3333 GCF_051859145.1 Dyadobacter sp. | reverse complement strand
AACAAATAAGACAAAGACAAGAATTTAAATTTTTAGAGCCATGAAAAATCTGATCACAACTTTCGCATTTGCATTGACATTGAGCAGCACTATCGCTTTTGCAAATAACAATAACGAAGTAAAAGAAGCGGCAAAAACAGCATTACCCGCCACTACTCCGGCACTTGAAACACCGGCCCCGCAAAACGGCAAAACGGTTAACGAATACAACAAGTACACGCCAGCTCAGAAAGCTTCCATTGTGGAGCTTAAACTGGCCAAATAGATTGAAATAAGGTTAAGGTGAAATTGAGATTTAAAAAGGAGAACACTAGCTTCTCCTTTTTTTATGACCTTTCAGATGACAGCCAGTGGCGCATTGTTGTTGGAAGACGAACTGCTTCGCCGCTTTTCCAGGCTCAGGTTGGTCAGCAGCAAGAGCAGAAACCCAACCCCGAACTGGATGTAGGCGAAGTGCATCAGCACGCCCGACCAGCTTAGTTCTTTTAGAAAAAATTCCTTGTAAAGCAATAACCCCACACTGCCGAGGTAACCGATGCTTTCGCACATATAAACGAAATAACCCGCATTGGCGCGGATCCGGTACAGCGCGATCATTCTGTCGAAAAATACAGTTTGCAGCAGCGTATAAGCCAGGAACAAGCCCATTCCTACAAAAAGCATCCAGTAAAAGCTGGTAATCAGTTTTTGCGAGAACAGGAAAGTCGATAGCCCGATCATCAGCATGCCCGCGAAGAGGATAATGTTGGTGGCACGAAAGCCGGCAAGGTTATCTTTGATAAAGCCCAGTGAGCCGATGATGATGAGCACTACCAGCCCGGTTATCATTTCTGTTTGTGTCAAAACACTGCTTACCCAATTCGTATCGACCTCGTTCCAGATCTCTATCATAAAATTGTCCCGAAAATCGCGTACTACCACGAGCGAGGCATAAAATACAACCATGCACAGCACGGGAAAACCAAATTGGCGCATTACCTGCTTTTTGTCCGGCTGCGTCATGGGCAGCCTTTCGGTGCGCAATGCAATATCCTCGGCAGTCGGCGCGGGGATCATGGAAAGCATCCAGACGAATATCAGAAAAAGAGGCAGAAACAATCCGCCCATGA
The DNA here is from genome assembly GCF_051859145.1 of Dyadobacter sp. Lineage (GTDB taxonomy): Bacteria > Bacteroidota > Bacteroidia > Cytophagales > Spirosomataceae > Dyadobacter. The sequence continues at coordinate 2,224 of NZ_JBHYGF010000422.1, read as the reverse complement.
GAGCGGGCATCCAGAATTCAGATACCTGGGGCAAAATGGTGTGTATTTCAATGTAGGTTGTTTTTAAAATCCCGGAGGCGACGACTACGCTGATGTTCAACCCCATCGAAAGCATTTCAGTAAAACGCCTTCCTTCGAGAAAACTGAATACAACTCCCCACACCATACCCAGCGGGAGCCCGTTTATAAACAGGAAAATGAAATTGTAAGGATGCGGAACCAGGCCGAAAAGCAACAGGGCAAGCTCGGCAATGATGATAAGGCTGATTACAAAAACAATGCGCCTGCCGGGTTTCAGCTCGGAAATAATGCGGATACCGATGAACTTTGAAATGGTGTAACCGGCAACCTGCGCGATGATCAGGACGGTTTTGTAGCTGAGGTCGCCCAGTTCCAGACCGTTGTATAAGCCAGCACTAAATGGCTTCCTGAATGCATACATGCAGAAATAAGCGCCGAAAGAGGCGATGATAGCCCAGAGAATAAACAGGAAGTTGGATCGGGCAAGTATTTCTTTCAATCGCATAATCCGGCTGTTTGGTCAGACAATGCCTGACGCGGTGATCAATGCATTCTCCAAGATTTGCAGCGACTCTGTAAGCTGCTTGCTTGTGATGATCAGTGGTGGCGAGAGTTGGAGCACGTTACCCTGGGAGACTTTGAAACTCAAACCGTTTTTCAGGCATTCGTACATCACCAGCTCCGCCTGTTTTACGGCTTTTTCCTTGGTTTCCCTGTCAGTTACCAGCTCAATGCCCCACAAAAGTCCGATCCCGCGCACGTCGCCGATCAGGGGATATCTATCTTGGAGATTTTGAAGCGCTGCGGACACAAACTGTTCGTCTTCCCGCACTTTTTCCAGGATTTGGTTTTGTTCAATATATTCCAGCATAGCCAGCGCGGCTACACTTCCGAGCGGACTTTTTTCATGCGTAAAATGACCGAGTGAAACGCCTTGCGCGACATTATAGCTGTCTCTTGCCACAATTGCCGCCATCGGCATAATCCCGCCGCCCAAACCTTTTCCGAGGCAAACGATATCCGGCTGGATACCATAATGCTCGAATGCAAACATCTTCCCCGTGCGACCGAATGCAATCGGGATCTCATCGAGTATCAGCAGTACTTCGTGTTTGGTACAAATTTCCCTGACCCGCTGCCAGTACGCCTGCGAAGGAATCTGCACATCGGTATTCCGGATCGTTTCAATCAGAAATGCACCGATATCCCCTTCCTTTTCAATCACATATTCGAGGTAATCTGCATAAGCCAGGTCGCCGCTTCCCGAAGCTGCAAAAGGCCCGCGATAAGTCATCGGAGGTGGAATGCGTTCCACGCCGGGCAGCATTGGCCCCATATCTTTCCTGAAATCCAGCTCGCCCCCGGCTGAAATTGCATCCAGCGAAGCGCCATGGAAAGAGTCCCAGAGCGAAATCACTTTATGCTTCCCAGTAACAATGCGCGCCAGTTTTAGCGCCATGCTGATCGCCGAGGTACCTCCCGGTGCAAACAATACCCTTTTCAAATCTCCCGGCATTAAATCGCCGAGCTTTTTGGCCAGCTCAATCGCAGGCACATTGGTGTACCGGCGCGGCGAAAAGGGAAGAATATCAAGCTGCGCTTTGACTTTTTCTACGATGTAAGGATTTCTGTAACCGAGCTGGTGCACATTGTTGCCATGAAAATCCATATACCTTTTACCCTGAATATCAGTCAGGTAAATACCATCACAAGAAGCAAGTACGTCCAGGCAGGGCGTCGACAAAGACTGGTGAAGAAAATGTGTTTCGTCTTCATTCAGCCACGAAATCGTTTCGGGATCTTTGATCAATGCGTACCAGTCGGCGCGGGCAGAAGATAAGTTGATATCGCCTTCTGTCCGGTTATGCGTTTCAGCCATTTGGTGAGGTGTCAGTGTTGATTGGGATTATTTTACAAACAGCTTGTCGGCAGGAATAAGCTGCTTCGCGAGGCCGGGACCTTTGTAGAATGCATCGAGCCAGAAGCCGCCGCCATTGTTATAAAACTCGACACGGATCGGGTGTTTGCCGGCTTTCAGTTCCATGGAGCCGGTTTCTTCCTGCACACCGTGGTTACCGTCGTTATTCACTACTTCTTTGCCGCCGATAAACAGCTTGCTTCCATCGTCGGATTGGGTTGAGAATGTGTATTTTCCTGCGTTGTCAATCTGGATAAAACCTTCAAAGCGTATTGCAAAACTTTC
>NZ_JBHYGF010000421.1:0-3390 GCF_051859145.1 Dyadobacter sp. | reverse complement strand
AGGATAGACCCAGATTTCTGACAATTGCATCATTTGGTTCAGTACTTATATGCAGTAAATGTTGAAAGGGGGATTTTTAGAAATCCATTCTGGCCAGCGGACTTACTGTCTGGTCACAAAAATCATTTTCCAGAAATTTATAATGCGCCGCAATCGCGATCATTGCCGCATTATCGGTACAATATTCGAATGCAGGAATGTAAACGTTCCAGTTCAAAGTGCGACCGAGTTCCAGTAAAGACTTCCGCAATCCCGAGTTGGCCGAAACGCCGCCAGCAATTGCAATTTCCTTGATTCCAGTTTCTCTTGAAGCTTTCTTAAGTTTTTTCAACAAAATATTAACCAAGGTAAACTGAATGCTCGCGCAGATATCCGGCAGGTTCTCGCTTACGAATGCAGGATTTTCGCGGACCTGCTTTTGGAGAAAATACATGAAAGAAGTTTTGATCCCGCTAAACGAGAAATCAAGTCCGGGCATTTCAGGTAATGGAAAAGAATATGCGTCAGGGTTACCTTCCTTTGCGTATTTATCAATTAGTGGTCCGCCGGGATAGGGTAGTTCAAGCAACTTTGCAGTTTTATCAAAAGCTTCGCCCACCGCATCGTCGCGGGTTTCACCGATGATTTCCATTTCCAAAGGAGACGATACTTTCACGATCTGCGTGTGGCCGCCACTGACAGTGAGGCAAAGAAATGGAAATGTGGGTTTGGGATCTTCTATGAAATGGGCGAGCACGTGCGCCTGCATGTGGTTCACTTCAATGAGGGGGATACCGAGCCCGAGTGCCATTGACTTTGCGAAGGATGTACCTACCAGCAATGCGCCCAACAAACCCGGCCCGCGCGTGAAAGCAATGGCATCCAGGTCTTTTTTTGTTACTTTTGCATCATTCAATGCTTTATCTACTACTGGCAGGATATGTTGCTGGTGTGCACGTGAAGCCAATTCCGGTACAACACCCCCGTATTGTGTGTGAATAAGCTGCGTAGCAACAACATTGGAGCGGATTTCCCCGTTTGTAATTACGGCTGCGGAGGTTTCGTCACACGAAGATTCAATGGCAAGAATATTCATTCTATTGAGTTATTCACAAAATTAAGCATTAACAACAAGATAAGCAGTATTGCCTGCGAAGCTGTATATGTTTAAATTCCTGAAGGCGTTAGGCAGTGGTTTGATCGTCGTGATTATCTTCGCGATCCTCGCGCTGGGTATCCTCACCATTGCACTCCAGCTTCCTTCAGTGCAGACCTGGGCGGTACAGTCTGCTGCCGATCGCATTTCTTCAAAGCTCGGCTATCCCGTTACCATTGAGAAAGTTAATATCAAATGGTTTGACGTCGTGTCATTGGAAGGTGTGTCCGTAAAAGATACCCGCAAGAAAGATATGATCGATGTAGGGCGCATTGATGTTAATCTCGACCTCAATAATATCATCGAAAATGCTGCGCGGGAAATCCGGCTGGACGAGGTGAATGTATTTCAGCCGAAAGTGCATCTGGTAATCATGCCGGAGTCGGGTTACCTGAATATTGACGGCTTTATTGAAAAGATTAACGAACTCACTGCGCCTGCTGTACCCCGGCCTGCGAATGCACCGGAAAATAATACGCCGTTTATTATCGGCAAGTCCAAAGTAATTGACGGTACATTCAGTTACGACGATCCGAGAAGCCCGCGCGACCAGCGTAAAAGGGTTTTTGACTACTCGCATTTCAAGCTTCAACATCTTTATGGCGACCTGAAAAACTTTCTGGTTCAGGGGGATACGATTTCATTTTTGGCTAAAAACCTGAAAACAGTTGATATGCAAACCGGCCTGGAAATGCATGAGCTGGATACCCGCTTTTTGTTTTGTCAAAAGAAAATGGAATTGAAGGAGCTGGATGCAAAAATCGGGCATTCCCGGCTTAAAGACGAGGTGATTTTCTTCTACAACCGCTCGGGAGAACTCGGTGACTTCAATCACAAGATCCGAATGAAAGGGCATTTGACAGGAAGTCACGTTGACTCCCGCGATCTCGGATTATTTTCCAGTTACATCGATGCGTTGAATGAGAGCTGGGATATATCAGGGGATTTTAACGGGAAAGTTGACGATTTCATGATTACCAACACGGATCTGCGTTTCGGAAAGGGGAGCAGGCTGGTCGGGGATCTCGGGTTCAAAGGTTTGCCGAAGATCGATGGCGTGCAAATGGATATCAGGCTTTCACTTTCCCAAATAGAGCCGACGGATCTTGTCCAATATTATCCTGAATGGGATATGCACCCGAAACTCGAGAAGTTCGGATTGACGCTGCTTGACGGGCATTTCAAGGGTACATTGGAAGACTTTTCCGTAGGTGCAAATGCGTCTTCTTCGATGGGTGAAATTGCAGGTGACCTTGTATTTCATATTGATGGTCCAAAAACGACAACTTATTCGGGCGAGGTGAAGACCAATCATTTTGAGCTCGGGAAGTTACTCGAAGATGAAGAAACATGGCAGCAGCTTGATTTTTCTGGCAAGATTTACGGAAGAGGACTTGAACTGCAGTTTGCGTCCACGGACATGAATGCATTGGTTAGTAGGGTAGGTTTCAAAAATTATGATTACCGGAATATCCGTCTGAAAGGCAATCTGCAAAATCAGTACTTCAATGGGCTTGTGAGTGCGAGGGATACGAACCTCGTTTTGAACCTGGAAGGAGAGTTTGACCTGTCCAAAGCGCAAAATTCATTCGACTTACAGGGTGTGGTAGAAAAGGCAAACCTGGCGCAACTGGGTTTTTCCAAAGAACCAATTACACTCCGCACCCAGCTGAATGTAAATGTGTCTGGAAATACATTTGACGAACTTACCGGCGACGCCAAATTGCTGAATACCTATTTGTTAATGACAAATCAGGAACGCAACCTGGTCATGGATACGCTTACGTTCTCTTCCAGGCAAGAGGATGAAAACAGGATTTTGAAGCTTGAAAGCGAGTTTCTGACGGCCAAAGCAGAGGGGGACTTTTTACCTACCCAGTCGTGGGATGACCTGAAAAGGTTAATGAATGAGTACAAGCTTTACTTTTTCGAAAACCAGGCAAACCGCCAGCAATACTACGCCAGCAAACCCGCACAATCTGTTCAGAAAAGATATCAGATAGATTACGAGCTGGAAACCAGGAATCTTTCTCGTTTTCTCGCATTCCTAAGTCCTGATATCTATGTTTCAAGAGGTGCAAAGCTGGAAGGTGTTTTCAGAATGGATAATACCGCAATTCTGACTTTAAACGCAGTTACTGATACTTTGCGGTACGGGAACAATCAGTTTGTAAAGACAGAGCTGGACGATACTACATCCAAGTTAGAGAATAATGAGGAGGTACATGCCAACAATCTGGTCACCTCCGACAAGC
>NZ_JBHYGF010000420.1:0-3397 GCF_051859145.1 Dyadobacter sp. | reverse complement strand
CCCTGCAGTTCTACGTAGTGGCGGAAAGTTTCGGGATTCAATGTATCAATAGATACCGGCTTCACTTTTGCCTCGGTTGCCTTTTTAGGATCGAGTTTGGTGATCTCGCTTTCAAGCGCTTTGATCTTTTTCTCGTTTTCTGCCTGCTCTGTTTTCAGCTTGGCAAGCTCTTCTTTCTTACCTGCCAGGTCATCTTTCTTTTCGCCCCCGCATGCTGCCAGCAGGATTGTCATGGCTGTTATTAATAGAATATTGTTTTTCATGATATAGGTAAATAGCAGTTTCAAATTTTGTTTCGGTGTTAATATGGTGCTCATTTCTCTGTATAAAGTTCTCCTTTGGCTCTGCTCAGATCAACTTTGGCGATCATCAGATCGTAGAGTGCGGTGAAGTAATTGGTCTGCGCTTCTTTCAGTGAAGATTCTGCATTGATTACCTCTATGTTTGAGCCTACGCCTTCTTTGTACTTGATTTTGGATACGCGCACGATTTCTTCTGCAAGTGTCAGGTTGCGCTTCTGCGTTTCGAGGGTGGCAAATGCATTTTTGATGTTGATGCCCGCCTGGTTGTTTTCAAGATCAATGGATTGTTTCAGCAAAGTCTGACTGTTCTTAACCTTGTCAATCGCGATCTTTTTCTGGTTGATCTGGTATCTTTTAGAAAAACCGTCGAAAATCGGAATGTTCAAATTGACGGTCAACACCATATTGTTGAACCAGTTGCGGGTAAATAAATCGGCAAACTTATCGTAACCTGCATTATACCCGTAACCCAGCGAAGCCGATAAACTTGGAAGGTATCCGCTGCGAACGTTACGCAGATCGAGTCCAGCGAGCTTTTCCTGGGTATTCAAAAGTGAGTATTCAATGCGGTTTTCGTAACTCAGGTCAGAAGTTACAGTAGCTGACCGGAGCGAGTCTACATTCACTGCATTGATATCGTCTGTCAGTTTGATCGGCTCATTGGCGGGCATTCCCATCTGGTACTTCAGGAGCGCGTAGCTAAGCTCGATCAGGTTCTGAACTTTCTGACGTTCGGTTTGCAGGTTGTTAATCTGCACTTCCAGCCTGTTTACATCCAGAAGCTCAACAAAGCCGCTTGCATTCATCGCCTTGGTCTCACGCATCAGTGAATCCACCCTTGAGATATTCAGATCAAGCAATTTGGCACGTTCCTCGGCAACCTGGGCTGAGTAATAAGCTTTAGTAACAGCTTCCGCTACCTGCACTTTTGACGAAGTAGTCGATTTCTGCGCCAGTTCGCGATAAGTTGCTGCCGCTTTCAGACCAATGAAGTAGGAACCATTGAAAATAAGCTGGTTCAAATTGGCAGAAGCCGAACCTTGCCAGGGGATACCAAATTCAACCGCAGCTGGTGGCGCGTCGGCAGGTGCAGTAGGATCAAAAGCATTGGCAGGAAGAAAGAACCTCGGAATAATAATGTTGTTTGTCACCGATACAGCCGCACTTACCTGGGGTAAACCCGCCGCCCTGATTTCACCAATGCGGGCTTCCGCGGAAGTTGCATCCAGCTGTGCATTCTTGATATTCAGGTTGTGCTTTATCGCATAGTCGACAGCCTGTTCGAGCGAGTAGCCGCTATCCTGTGCGCGTATCGAGGCGAAACTTAGCAAAACAGCCAGCAGTGCGAGACTGCCACGTATTGTAATGTTATTTTTCATGGATGTTAATTTCAAGTGCTGATTTATCTTTTATGGTGTTATAGAATTCAAATCCTTTTTCGGATAAAACCCCCCTCAGAAAGTGCAGCAGGAACTGCATTTGAATATGGATCATATCGAATTTCCTGGGTGGGAAAATGGTAGGGTCGAAACCCATTACGACCTGCTCTACACGCAACAATGCGAGTATATCCACGTCAATTTCTGGTCGGTACAATCCAAGCTCGATCCCTTTGAGCAGATTGTCGCGGAGGCTTTTGATGATATATTCATGTTTGTATGTTTGAAATAGCGCCCAGGCGTCAGGATAATACTTTTTAAGATCGTAAAGGAAGGTCGGGTTCATGTTTGCCATGGTCTCGCGCATTTGTACAGAAGAATAAATCAACTGCTCAATCGGATTCTCTGCCCGTTCATCCAGCTTTTCGAGCTCGCATTGCTGTGAGTTGAGCTCTTCCTGTATAACAAGCGCCAAAATCGCCTCCTTATCCGAATAATGCTGGTAAATGGTCCTTTTTGAAATCCCCAGGTCTCTGGCAATATCATCCATGGTGACGCTCTTGATCCCGTAGCGCCAGAACAGATTTAATGCTGATTTTATAATTCGATCTTTCACGTTTCAAATTTGAAATATTCGAATGATAAAAACTAAGAAAACTCCGGGTATTTTTAAAGTTTTCTAATTTTCTTCTTGTTAACTATCAAATCTTCCGGTGCAAGCTGCTCTAAAATTGCCGGCAACACAGCTGAAATCAGCTATTTAAGTAACCTGCTTTTTCTCGAAAGTATGAAGAAAACCGGGCGATCTGCCAAGCCCATGTTCCTGCTGGTGAAATCTTAACAATAATTTATTTGTACTATTTAAATAAATTCTATTGCTGTTAGGTAGCAAAACGGTTTAGCTGGTTGTAACCGATTTAAGCGGCTTTAATTTTACAACAGACTAAAAATAGGTACAGCAATGCAGCAGAATCAATTGAAAAATAATCAAGCGGGGCTTTTGCAGGATGAACTGACGGAATCGGCCGACAAATAGGTGAAGAAATGAATGATTTCAGCCTTTTCAATGTTTGCATATGAGATATATTCTGGCCAAATTTCGGGTCTTTTTGTTCCTTTTTTACTTACAATTTATTCGCGACAAAGCAAATAATGAAAAGCAGCTACATTGATCTTATTGAGCAGACGTTCGAGTTCCCGACTATGGAGTTTAACGTTGATAATAACGAATTGCTGTTCAACAATGTACCTCTGATGGATATCATCAGGGAGCACGGTACGCCTCTTAAACTGAATTACTTACCTAAAATAGGGGAGCATATTGAGAATGCGAATATGTTTTTCCGGAATGCTTTCAAGCGGCATAACTACAAGGGAACTTACACCTATTGCTATTGTACCAAATCGTCGCATTTCAGCTTTGTGTTGGAAGAGGCTTTGAAGCATAATATCCATATTGAGACTTCGTCGGCATTTGATATCCCTATTATCCGGGAGCTCTATCGCCGGGGTAAGGTGACGAAAAGCACGTATATCATTGCAAATGGTTACAAGCTGCCGCGTTACACACAGTCTTTGAGCGAACTGATCAACGAAGGTTTCAATGTGATCCCGATTCTCGATAATCTTAAAGAAATCGAATCGTACGAGCAGCAGGTGACAGCTGACCAGGTGAACTTCGGAATGCGCATTGCGACGGACGAAGAGCCGAACTTT
>NZ_JBHYGF010000419.1:0-3403 GCF_051859145.1 Dyadobacter sp. | reverse complement strand
AATCGCTGTAAAGGCTGTAACCGCCGCCGAGCTTTTCATTTAAAACCTCTTTGCTTTTGCCGGTGGAAACGATCCCGCAGATTTCAAAACCGTCCAGAAGCTGGTAGGCAAATGCATGCGAAGCGCCCATATTACCGCAACCTACAACCAGTACACGGATAGCGCTCTTGTTTTCAAAAGATGACATAGTAAATGATAATGTTAAGTCTTCGGGTTAGAAGGAATGTAAAACAGTATAGCAGGCCAACAACATAAACCTGCTTTCTGTGCCAAAAATAGGCATTTAAATCTGTTTTTGCCGGACCTGCATGGCGAATGAAAGAAAATCCCGAATTGGTGTTGGTTTAGTTATAAAAAAGCGGGCTTTGATTATTTTGGGTAAAAATCAGCTAGTCCGTTGATGGGATTTGCCGTAAAAGGCAAGGCATTTTCGCTATCCAGGTTAAAATCGGTAAATAATTGATTAAAAGATGAGAAAGCAGCGTCGCCCGATTCGTTTACCTTTGAAATAAATTCAATATCCGAATTTTCAACATCACTTATTGATATGAACAAAGAATCCTGGTACGGCATTTTTCCTGCGTTGTTAACTCCGTTCAAAGCAGATGACACAATTGATTTTGACTTGTTTGGCAAAAATCTCGAAGCTCAGATAGAAGCAGGTATTACCGGCGCTATCGTGGCCGGATCGCTGGGAGAGGCCAGTACCCTGACCAGAGCTGAGAAAATGGAGCTGGTTAAATATGCCAAAAATGTGGTTCCTGCAAACATGCCGATCGTGCTGTGTATCGCCGAACAATCGACAGCCGAGGCAGTGAGCATTGCCAGGGAAGCTGAGACAATCGGTGCAGATGGTTTGATGGTGCTTCCTCCCATGCGCTACAAAGCGGATGATGAAGAAACCGTAACTTACTTCAAAAACATCGCGCAGAGCACTGCATTACCTTTGATGATTTACAACAACCCGGTTGATTATAAGATCGAGGTAACACTTGAAATGTTCGAGGAGCTTGCGAAAGAGCCGAATGTTGTTGCGATCAAGGAATCTACCCGCGACGTAAGCAATGTGACGCGCCTGTTCAACCGCTTTGGAGATCGTTTCCGTATTTTCTGCGGCGTGGATACCCTGATCATGGAAGAAGTAATGCTCGGTGCTGACGGTGTTGTAGGTGGTTTGGTAGATGCATTCCCGAAAGAAACTGTTGCCATTTTTAACCTCGTAAAAGCAGGAAGATATGCAGAGGCACTGGCAGTTTACCGCTGGTACTTGCCTTTACTGGAACTCGATATTCACCCAAAATTGGTTCAGAACATTAAGCTGGCTGCGGAAAGAGCAGGAATCGGTTCAGCTTATGTACGTGCGCCGAGAATGGTGTTGAAAGGTGAGGAAAGAGAAAGGGTATTGGCTATTATCGATAAAGCTATTGAAACCCAGCCGGTGTTACCTGACTACCTGAATTTGGCAGCCGACACTGCATTGGCATAGTCAGATTTGCGGATTGCATGTTCATCAGGTGTTAGGAGGCTCCTCTGGAGCCGGAATGTCTGACGTCTAACGGGTTTCTAGAAACAGGGAGCTCCTCCGGAGCTACTTGGCTATGCAGTATTGCTTATTTGGCATCAACGCGACCTTTTGTTTCTAGAAATTACAGGTAATTGGTTTTACAAAAAGAAAGCTCCTACGAAGCGACTTGAGCGTTGCCTAACTGGCCGCAGCGCGGCCTCCTGTTTCTAGAAATTACAGTATTTGTAGTAAATTCAGACTCCGGAGGAGTCACCTGATGCACAATGTCCCGCATCATTAACATGAAACTATGAGCATATTTCAGGAGAAATTAGAAAGCGTTTTGACAAAAGCCCAAGAAGCTTTTGTCACCATAAATAAATCCTCAATCCAGAGCCGCGTTGCATTAATGCGGGCTGTGGCCGATGAAATTGAAGCGCTCGGACCCGAGTTGATTCAAACAGCAAAGGAAGAATCCAATCTGCCCGAAGCCAGACTGACCGGAGAAAAAGGAAGAACGATCTTCCAATGGAGAAGCTACGCGGATGCGCTCGAAAAAGGGTACAGTCTGGATGCAAGCATTGACACTGCCAATCCTGACAGAACTCCCCCCAAACCAGATATACGGAAAACCAATATTGGTTTAGGACCGGTAGCTGTTTTTGGCGCAAGCAATTTCCCTTTTGCATTCTCAACAGCCGGCGGGGATACTGCGAGCGCAATTGCAGCAGGTTGCCCGGTAGTAGTAAAAGCACATCCCGGTCACCCGAAAACGTCGCAGATTATGGCGGACGCGATTTCGCGTGGCGTCGAAAAAAGCGGATTTCCGAGTGGTACTTTCTCTCATATTGTTTGCGAAACCAATGAAGAAGCACAGGCGCTCGTATCGCATCCTGTGATCAAAGCAGTTGGTTTTACGGGTTCCAACCGCGGCGGACTTGCATTGGTGGAAATTGCCAGCAAGCGGCCGGAACCAATTCCTGTTTTTGCTGAAATGGGCAGTATCAATCCTGTTTTTCTGTTTACCGGAAAATTGCAGACTGCAGCGGCAGAGCTTGCAAAGCAGTATGCAGGCTCATTAACACTCGGCGTAGGTCAGTTTTGTACCAATCCAGGTCTCGTAATAGCAGAGCAGGGAGCAGGTCTGGATCTGTTTGTGGAGAGTTTAAATGAAGAAATACTAAAAGCACTACCCGCTCCGATGTTGAATGCGGGCATTGCGAAAGGATATACCATTAACCGTGAAAAGGTAACCGGCCTCGCTGGTGTGGAAGTACTATCCGCAGCTACTGCCGAAGCCGAAGAAGGTTACGGCGCAGCCACAGTAGCTACTGTATCCGGTGTGGATTTCCTGATCAATGATGATCTGCAAACAGAGGTTTTTGGTCCGTTTGCATTGATCGTGAAATGCAAAGACGCAGATGAAGTACTCGCAGTGGCTGAAAAGCTGCACGGTCAGCTTACTGCGACTTTACTGGCGACGAACGAGGATTTGAAACAACATCCTGAACTGATCAGTGTGATCCGCAACAAATGCGGCCGCATTATTTTCAACAATTTCCCGACTGGCGTGGAAGTATGTAAATCCATGCACCACGGCGGCTCATTCCCATCTTCCAGCAACAGCCAGTTCACCTCAGTAGGTCCCGATTCGATCAAACGTTTCACAAAACCATTGAGCTACCAAAACTGGCCCGACGAACTTTTACCCGAAGAATTGCAGAATGCAAACCCGCTGGGAATTTGGAGAACAGTGAATAATGAGGTAACGAAGGGGGCGATTAGCTAATAGCTTTTTTGGGAGGATGGAGGAAGGAGGAAAGGGAGGAAGTGTCACGTCCTGAAATAGGTTGACCTTAACCACAGGGAGATTTATGCAGCATGACCGTCCGAAAGTAG
>NZ_JBHYGF010000418.1:0-3419 GCF_051859145.1 Dyadobacter sp. | reverse complement strand
AAATGAAAGGAAGTCTCCAAAATCAAGATCAAAATTGTGGCATTGACAATACAGGTTGTGCAGGTCAAGGATAATGAAGCCGTTGACACTTTCTACCAATTGACCGAGAAACTCCCCGTGCCTTTTTACTTCATCCAGCAAATAGGAAAAAGCCAGGTTTTCTAAACCTACCGGACAATTGCATGCATTCTGAATGCGCGCCAGTCTATCTTTTCCAATAGCCAGTGTTGATGCATTAAAGGGAATACCGAGCGGCGCGCCTTTGTGAAAATCATCGCCGGTCATAAAGCCGAAGTGCTCGGTAATGTGATCGAACTGAAACTGGCCGCAGAGCCTGCCAAGCTGATCAAGCCAGTTTTGCTGCTCTGCCGACCATTTTCCTGAAAACAAGGAGAAGTATACGCCATGACCGATCAGCCTGTTCTGGTCACTGAATTCTTTTATAAAATCAGTAAACCATTCAGGTATCACGTTCACCTTGAAAAGAGCATCGAAAGACCATTCGATGGCTTCCACCTTTTCCATTTCAAATAAAGGAATAGACGCTTGCAGAATGTGCGCGTCGAGGTTGCAGGCGATTGTGGAAAATATTTGCGGCATAGGGAGTAAAGATCAACCCATTCCGCAGCCGGGACAATAATCCAGGGTGCGTGTTTTCGCCTTTTTCTCCTTTCCTGGTTTGATATCAATGTCGGCGCAAGCGGTAATTGTGCTCAATGCGACTGCCACTGCAACTGCCTGAAGTACTGGTTTGGAAATTTTCATAACATATATAGATAAGGTGAACCGGAATATATACCAAGATGAAAATCAGCCGTAATCCGTTGTAACCGAAGTAAATTTTAAATGCAAAATGCCCGACCTGAGACCGGGCATTTTATATTATGCTTTTTGAGATTGCCTAACCGCCAAACAACCTGGCCCAGAAACCTTTGGCCTTCGTTTTGGTTTCCACATACTTTTCGGAAGCTGCTTCTTTCAGCTCTGCCAATTCTTCCTCCGCTTTGGCTTTCAGTTCAGCAGCTATAATCTGCGCTTCTGCGAGCTTTTCAGCGGCTATTTCTTTGGCTTCCTCGTAAGCTTCGGCAGCATCTTCTTTGAGATCCTCATACTTGTCAATTGCCGCTTCTTTCAGGTCCTCAGCTTTTTCCGACAAATCTTCGTAAATCTCACCCGCCTTATCCTTTCCAGCCGCAATGCCCAGTTCAACTTCATTTTGCAGACCTGCAATTGCAGATTTAGCGTCTTCCGTTTTCTCTTCTGCTACCTCCTTTACTTCCTCAACTTGCTCGCCCGCCGCCGCTCTCACTTCCTCCACTTCAATGGTCGCTTCTTCTTCCAGCTCTGCAATGGACTCTTTGCTTTCTTCAATGGCGGTTTCAGCTTCGGCTTTCAGGTCGTCGGCTGTTTCGTAAATTTCTGTTTTGATACCGTCTGCGTCTCCTCCTGCCTCCTCCACGATCTCCTCTCTGGCTTCTGCTGTTGCAGTATTGAGTTCCTCTCTTGTAGTTTCCAGCGATTCTTGTGCATCTTCCGGAAGTGGTTTGTCGTTTTCGGGCATGGGATAAACAGGTTTAAGGTTAAACAATTGAAACTGTAAGGGTTGTAAGCTACAAAGGAGTTTGGATGTTACAAACAAATGGACTTGCTTTCTTTCACTCTAACCTTCTAACCATCAAATTTTTAACCAGCTCATAAAACGGCTCCGGCTGCAATGTGCGCCAGTTGCCGATGTGCAAAGTCCCGCCGAAATTAATGTAGTAATCCAGCCTGAACTTCTTCCATTGCTCTTCCACGTGCTCCCGGAAATTGACTGCGGCAATCCACCCGTCTTCGATATCATCAAACCATTCAGCATAGTAATCATCCTCGCTGCCGTGAAAATCTAGCAGGTTTTCTCCCATTAATATAAACTGGTTGATCCCCTCGTCCACGAGCGGGTCTACTACCTGCCTTTTGAAAAACATGATATCGTTGTGCAGCGTGTCGTTCCATTCGCCAAATACCTCGATCACTGCGAAACGCTTTTTGTAATCAGCAAAAATAATCTTCACATACAGCGTTTCCGAACCTATTTCGTCCCAGAGCGGGTGGATATAGTAGCCGTAAATCGCATTTTCATAATAGTCCAGATTGTAAGTCCTGCCGAAAAAGGGCGACTTCTCATCGTGACTTGCCACATAATGTTTTTCCCAGTTATAATAGGGTTCTATCTCCTGCATAATCGCTCCTTGAATTGGGTACTTACTTTATTTATTACAAAACAAAAAAGGCTCAAACGATGTTTTAAATCGTTCAAGCCTCTTCAATTATTATACCCGTTTGTTTATTATAACTCGCGGATCCAGACGTTGCGGAAGCTCGTCGTATTGTTGTGGTCCTGCAATTTAATAGGTCCTTTTCCGTGCGGCTCAATCGTAGGCTGACCTATGTAAGGTGTTGTACCCTGGATCATCGTGTGGTTTTGCACCAAAACTCCATTGTGGATCACGGTAATGTAAGGCGGGATCGTCATTTGTCCGTCTTTATTGAAATGCGGCGCAGTGTAAACCACATCGTAAGTCTGCCACTCGCCTGGCCCAACAGAAGCATTTACCAGCGGCATGGTTTGCTTATAGATTGAACCCGCCTGTCCGTTTGAATAAGTTGCATTGTTGTAGCTGTCGAGTACCTGCAATTCATAAATTCCCTGCATAAAGATCCCGCTATTACCACGTCCCTGTCCGTTTCCGTCCACTTTCGCTGGTGTTCTCCATTCAATGTGAAGCTGGTAGTCACCAAAAGTCTGCTTAGTCTGGATATCTCCTGATTTGGGAGCTACTGTCATCGCGCCATCGGCAACTGTCCACGGAGCAGCCGATTTTCCATCTTTTCCTGAAACCCACGCGTCCAGGTTTTTTCCGTCAAAAAGTACGATTGCGTCAGAAGGCGCGGTGAAACCTGATACCGCTGCATTGCTTTTACCTGGCGTTACCACACGTGGAACCGGGCTCCACAATTCGCTTGATTCAGGAGTTTGTTTCGCAGGTTGAAGTTGTGCATGAGCAGCAAACGCCGTAGCCAGGCTAAACGCGGTAAGAAATAATTTTTTCATTTTAAAAATAAACTTTTTAGTCAGATAAAACTGATTGAAAAATGCGTGAGAACGCACCGAATACCAAAAGCAGGCAAGCTCGCGATTCTCATCTAATTAAATGCAATTTTACCAATACTTATCACGTAATTTGCACGCGATTCGGCGACCTACGGCCGGTATTTAATCAAAAACCTACCAAGCTTACCCAAGTATGTTTAAAATCAAATGTTCGTTTTTACAGTTAATCGTTTGTGGCATAGCGGTTATTGTAAGTCAATCTGCTTATGCCCAGCAACCTATTCCTCTTGACAATCTCAGTGCATTTACCACCAAATCCGATAAC
>NZ_JBHYGF010000417.1:0-3427 GCF_051859145.1 Dyadobacter sp. | reverse complement strand
TTGATGGTTAGCTTTGCGTTGGCTCCATTAATTTATTACCTAACTGCTAACTGCTAATAGCTAACCACCAAAAAACAATGAATATTCACAAAGTAGATACTTTTTCCGGTCATCGGGACAGTGTTTATACAATAATTTCAGATTCGACTGACCACGGTTTCTATTCTGCCGGCGGCGACGGATTTGTCATCCAATGGAACCTGAACAAGCCGGACCTGGGCAACCTCGTGGCGCGCGCGGGTACCTCCGTCTATGCGCTGGCCCTCAATCCTGCGGATCAAAAGCTCTGGATCGGTCAGAACTACGAAGGAATCCAGCTGCTGGACACCGTAAACAATAAGATTGAAAAAACGTCGAAGATCACGGCAGCTGCCATTTTTGACATCAAAATCTCGGATGAAAATGCATTGATCGCGATGGGTGACGGGGTGATTATTGTAGTGGATGTGCCGAGCTTTTCTGTTCGTAAACACATCAAGGTTTCCGGCAAAAGTGTGCGGTCAATTGCAGTTAATCATTTAACCAATGAATTCGCGACAGGCGATAGTGAATGCAACGTACATATCTTCGATCTGGATGGTTTTGTTTTAAAAAAGACAATCCAATCACATTCAAACTCGGTTTTCTCCGTTAAGTATTCACCAGATGGGCAATATCTTTTCACAACCGGGCGCGATGCGCACCTCAAAATCTGGGATGTAAATGATGCTTATGGTACAGTGGCCGACATTCCCGCGCACATGTACGCCATCAACGACATTGCATTCAGTCCCGACCAGCAATTGTTTGCTACCTGCAGTATGGACAAATCGATTAAAGTCTGGGATACTGCAACTTTCAAATTGAAGAAAATCATCGACCGTGCGCGCCACGCCGGGCATGGAACTTCGGTGAATAAACTCCTCTGGACAACCTTTGAAAACCAGCTGATATCATGCAGCGACGACCGTATGATATCGGTTTGGAAAGTGGCCGAATAGTATACTTATCATATGGTATTATTGGCAAATACTTTGAAAAATGACGCATATATCTTTAACTTACACGACTGATTTTATCTAGTAACAAAGCTTTGAACGCATCATGAAAATATCCGCGATAGAGATACGCAAGCATACTTTTGAAAAGATTTTCAGAGGTTACGACCCGGACGAAGTAGATGCTTTCCTGAATTCACTGTCACAGGAATGGGAGCGATTTTCGAGCGAAAACAGCTTGTTGAAAATGCAGCTCGAATATGCGGAAAAGGAGCTTAGCAAGTTAAAAGACATAGAATCTACGCTATTCCGTACACTGAAAGCGGCGGAAGATACCAGTAAGCTGATTGAAAAAGAGGCACACGAGCTTGCTGAGAAAAGGATTGAAGAATCGAAGTCAACAGCGAGCGACCTGGTGACGGAAGCAGAAGCCAGGACGAGCCAGATTATACAGGAAACGGAAGACCGTTTGAAGCAGTTCAAAGAGGATTTTGCAACGGAAATCAAACGGCAGGAACGCGACTTCAAAGCGATTGAAAATTTCAGGGATAACCTCATTGTTCAGCTTACTTCGCTGGCCAATAATACCATAGATACCGTTGAACGTTTTGAGCAGAAGTATGATAAGGAATCTGTTCTGAACAAAATGGAAGAGATCAAGCAGCACGTTGCCGAGATTGATATTCCAAAGAAACCAAGCTACCATATTCCGGCAATGGAAGTTGCCAGGGAGGAGGCTCCGGAGGAGCATGAAGCAGAGGTATCTGTGATTTTGCAGGATGATAAGCCGGAAGTGGTGTTTGAGATACCGAGAGAAGAGGAAGAGCCGGAAATCGTTGAGGTTGAAACGGAAGAGGAAGAATTGTTGCCCGAAGCTGCCTTTGAGCAGGAAGAGCTGAATGCGATCGAGGAACCTGAACCAGTAGCAGTGACAGAGCCGGAACCGGAGCCTGTTGAGGAGGAAGTTGTTTATAACCGGCCACGCGAAACGGTAAGAAGTGCAGCCGATGAAGCCAATGAAGCTTTGGCCGAAATGCACAGATCCGCTGAAAAAGCACGTGATTCTTCACCGGCGATCAACAGACCGCGTGAAACTACCCAGCCCAAGAAAACAGGTGGCGGCGGCTCATTCTTTGACCAAATCTAAATTACATTGGGAACGATCAGCCTCGAAGGATTAGAGTTTTTTGCATACCACGGGTACTACCCGGAAGAACAGAGAATAGGCAACAAATACGCGCTTGACATCACCATCTCGACAGATTTCTTCAAAGCAGCGCAGGAAGATAAACTCAGCGAAACGGTAAACTACGAAACAATCTACCAGATCGCCTCAAAAGTAATGCAGGAACCAGCCAAACTGCTGGAACACATCGGCTTCAATGTAATCGAAAAAATAAGAGAACACTACCCGCGCGTAGCAAATATCAAAGTGCGGGTCTCCAAGTTCAACCCGCCGGTAGGGGGGGTTTGTACGCGGGCGGTGATAACGATGGAGGGGTAGCTTTGCGCTCTGCCCTTCGACTGCGCTCAGGGTGACAAACGTACTTTGTCACCCTGAGCGCAGTCGAAGGGCAGAGCGAGATGCCTCCGTCAGGGTCAATACTCGTGAGGCAGCGTCACATTAATCCGCTCGTTCCACGGCAAACCGTGCTGGTTGAGCAAATCCATGAAAGGATCCGGATTCAATTCTTCTACATTATATACACCCGGCTTCATCCATTCTTCATTCGTCAGCATCAGCATTGCGCCGATCATTGCCGGAACTCCGGTGGTGTAACTTACAGCCTGGGCGCGTACTTCGCGGTAGCATTCAGCGTGGTCGCAGTTGTTCCACACGTAGTAGGTTTTTTCTTCTCCGTCTTCAATTCCCTTGATCTGGCAGCCGATTGAAGTTTGACCTGAATAATTCTCTCCCAAAGAGTCAGGAGCGGGTAGTACTGCTTTCAGGAATTCAAGCGGTACAATGTCCATTCCCTGGAATTTGATGGGCTTAATGCTCGTCATACCCACGTTTTCAAGCACATTCAAATGCGTGATGTAAGCTTGTCCGAAAGTCATCCAGAAGCGCGCGCGTTTCAGGGTAGGAAAGTTTTTTACCAAAGATTCCAGTTCCTCGTGGTAAAGTACATAGCTCTCCTTTGGTCCGATGCCCGGATATTCAATGGGTTTGTGAATGGACATAGCTGGAATCTCAACCCACTCTCCATTTTCCCAATACCTGCCAGGCTGCGTAATCTCGCGGATGTTGATTTCAGGATTGAAGTTCGTAGCAAATGCTTTTCCGTGATCACCTGCATTACAGTCGATAATATCCAGGTAATGCATTTCGTCGAAATGGTGCTTGTTGGCATAAGCAGTAAAAACCTGCGTTACGCCCGGATCAAAGCCGCAGCCCAGAACCGCCATTAAACCAGCTTCTTTAAAACGCTCCTGGTATGCCCACTGCC
>NZ_JBHYGF010000416.1:0-3441 GCF_051859145.1 Dyadobacter sp. | reverse complement strand
CAGAAAACGTAACACTTACAAACCCGGGCTACCAGATTCCGCGCATTGCGCCGGGCGATCCGAATGGAAACAACCGGATGAACACCAATTTCATCGAGGATGGAAGCTATGTACGTCTGAAAAACATTACCCTCAGCTACAACTTCCCGAAAAGCATTCTGAAAGACACTTTCGTGAGAGGATTGAAAGCGTCGGTAGGTGCGCAGAACCTTTTTACCATTACCAAATACAAAGGATATGATCCTGAAATCGGTATGGTGAATTACGGAGGTACTGTGATGGCCGGGATTGATACAGGACGTTATCCTTCGGTGCGCATGTACTCTTTCGGTCTGCTGGCTGATTTTTAACAAACCAGGGTTTAAGGACCTAATAACAAGATCAAAAAAATACTCTATATGCAATTCAAATTAAAACTTATAGCGGCAATAGGCGCATTAACGCTCATGCAGGGATGCAGTGAAGACTTCCTGGACCGTCCGCCGCTGGACGCGCTTACTTCGGGTAACTTTTACAAAACAGACGACGAAATCCTGGCCGGTACCGCGCCGCTTTACAACATCGTCTGGTTTGATTTCAATGACAAAGCAGCCATGTCGTTCCAGGAAGCCCGCGCGGGTAACCTTAATTCCAACGACCGTACCGCCTATGTAAAGCATGCTATTCCATCCACGGATGTAAACACGCTTTTACCGGGTTATAAATCTTTTTACAAAATCATTGCGCAAAGTAACAATGCTTACAAGGCGATCAACGAAGCGACCGGAAGTACTGCTTCTGCTGCTGTCAAGTCGCAGGGATTGGGTGAATGCCGGTTTATGCGTGCTACTGCCTATTATTACCTGGTCACCAACTGGGGCGCGGTGCCGATCGTGTATGATAACGTTGCGCAGATCAATGAGCCGCCTGTCAGAAACAAAGTGGAAGATATCTGGAAGCTGCTGATTCAGGATTATCGCTACGCAGCGGCTAACCTGCCAACAAGTACTGTTCAGGGCCGTTTGACCAAATATTCGGCAGAAGGAATGCTCGCCAGGATGTACCTGATGCGCTCGGGATTAAACCAGAATGGTACCCGCAGCCAGTCGGACCTGGACAGCGCTAAATATTATGCGGAAAGTGTGATTACAAAAAGCGGGCTGTCGCTCGCACCGACTTATGCTGAGCTGTTTGAAAGCGCCAACCATAATGCAACAAAGAACAATCCGGAAAGCTTGTTCTCGCTGCAATGGATGCCGATCAGCAATCCATGGGGGATCAATAATTCATTCCAGGCTTACTTTGCTTACGACGCCAACATCACCGGAACAGGCGACGGCTGGGGCGCTGCGCAAGGCGTTTCGGCGGATCTTGTGAAGTATTTTACCGAAAACCCGGCGGATTCACTTCGTAGAAAAGCGATCGGTATGTTTGACAGCGATGTGTATCCCAACATCAACAAAGCAAACGGCGGACTGAAATACGTGCGTCCGGCGGCACTCGCGGCTGTTAAAAAATACATTGTAGGTTCACCTTCGGATAATGGCGGATTAGGCGGATTTATGTCAGCGAACATCAACTCCTACATGCTGCGTCTTGCAGAAGTATACCTGATTTATGCAGATGCGGTCCTGGGCAACAGTGCCTCTACTGCTGATCCGAAAGCATTGGAATACTTCAATGCAGTTCGCAAGAGAGCTGGTCTGCCGTCGAAAACGTCGCTTACTTTCGAGGATATATTCCGGGAAAGAAGGATTGAAACCGTTTTTGAAGGTAACTCCTGGAACGAGATCGTGCGCTGGTACTATTTCAACCCTGCAAAAGCGATCGCTTATACAGCTGCCCAGCACAAGGAAAACTATACGATGAGCTACGTGGCGGGTACGACCAATCCGAAAAAATACGCGGTAACCTACTCACCTGCTGAATACTACCCGCTGTCGGAAGCTACACTGTACCTTCCCTTCCCGGAAGCAGAGATCATCAATGCGCCTTCGCTGAAAAACGAACCTGTCGCTTTTGATTTCAGCAAACTAAAAGACTAACCTCTAATCGCATTTAAGACATGAATTTCAAGCATATATATAGAACAGCCCTGGTAGTAATGGCGGCAGCGCTCATGCTGGTTTCCTTTCAGAGCTGTAACAATGAAGATATCGATGGCGCGCCTGTGATCAGCAACGTGCGTCTGCTCGACCCGACCAAGGCCGACAGCTCATTAAGTGCGGCTGAGCCAGGAAGTCTGATCGTGATCCAGGGGCAAAATCTGGGAAGTGTATTGAAGGTTTATTTCAATGATTTTGAAGCAACATTCAATTCAGCCCTGGGGAGCAATTCCAATATCGTCATCGCCATTCCGGCCGAAGCACCTACCAAAGCGACTGATGCAAGGGTATCCAGCAAAATCAGGGTGGTGACAAACGGGGGTGAAGCTACCTACGATTTTGTACTTACTGCGCCTAGTCCGGTTATCTCTGGTATGTATTTAGAATTTATCAAGCTCGGCGGCAATATCATGATCGGCGGTGAGTATTTCTACAACATCAAGTCGGTGAAGGTGGGAGATACCAACCTGCAAATTGTGAACAGCACTGTCAACTCAATCACTGCCAAAATGCCTGCTACTGCGCTTTCAGGTATTGTTACGGTGGAAGGTGAGTTTGGTACTGCAAAAACTAATTTCAAGGTCAACGACATTGAAGGGAATATGATCAATTTCGACATTCCTGCCACAAGCTGGGGCTCGGAAGTATGCTGGGGCGCTGCGCCTATTATTCCGGCAACCGACCCGGGCGCGATTTCGGGCAAATATTCGCGCATCAAAGGCACCAAGCTGCCAGCTACCGGATACAACGATGCCTGGGTTTTCTCAACCTGTTCATTCGATTTCAAATTGCCCGCAGGACCAGCTTCGGAAAGACAGTTTAAATTCGAGCACAACATTGCAGAGCCGTGGAAAGCAGGTAAGTATGACATTACCATTACCGCCGACAAAAGCGAATACACCTTCTCATTCCAACCCTGGAACTCAACAGCATACGCCGCCACAGGTTACCAGACCAACGGATGGAGAACCGCGGTGATAGAACTGTCAGAGTTCAAGAATGCCGGAGGCAACACCATCCCCGACGTGTCCAAAATCACCGACCTGAAAGTACTCTTCAACACACCCGATGTTGTGATTGCTTCTTTCAATGGAAGTGTAGATAATTTCAGGATTGTGAAGAAGTAGTGCCCGCTCCTCCCTTCGACTGCGCTCAGGGTGACAAGGCTTGCGCTTGCTATACCTTCGACTGCACAGTTATCGCCTTGCCCTTCGACCGCCCGGCGGCCCGGTGCGCTCAGGGTGACAACACTTCGACTGCGCTCAGTGTGACAAGGCTTGCGCGGCCGCTCCTTCGAGAGCGCTCGCCTTTCCCTTCGACTGCGCTCAGGGTGACAAAGGCTATGTTTTGTCACCCT
>NZ_JBHYGF010000415.1:0-3445 GCF_051859145.1 Dyadobacter sp. | reverse complement strand
ACCGTCGTAACCTGAAATGAGGATGTGATCAGCATGAGCTTTGGCCACACCGGAAGCAACTGTACCTACACCCGCCTCTGAAACCAGCTTCACACTGATACGTGCCGCGCGGTTCGCGTTTTTAAGGTCAAATATCAGCTGCGCCAAATCCTCGATCGAGTAAATGTCGTGGTGGGGCGGGGGAGAGATCAAGCCTACACCGGGAGTCGAGTGACGCGTACGTCCGATCCAGTCGTCAACCTTGAATCCTGGCAGCTGTCCGCCTTCGCCTGGTTTTGCACCCTGCGCGGTTTTGATCTGCAACTCACCTGCATTGCTCAGATAGTGGCTGGTAACCCCGAAACGGCCGGAAGCCACCTGCTTAATCTGCGAGTTCATGCTATCGCCATTTGGCAAAAGCTTGTAACGCAGCTCATCTTCACCACCTTCACCAGAGTTGGACTTCCCGCCAATGCGGTTCATCGCAATCGCCAGGGTTGTATGTGCTTCCCACGAAATCGAACCAAAAGACATTGCCCCGGTCGCGAAACGTTTGAATATATTCTCAACGGGTTCAACCTGCTCGATCGGAATGGAGGTTCCTTTCTTGAAGCGCAGCAGCCCGCGTAATGTTAATGCTTTGTGACTTTGGTCGTCGATCAGCTTAGAGAATTTTTTAAACTGCTCGTAGCTGTTGTTCCGCGTCGCCTGTTGCAGCATGTGGATCGATTGCGGATTGAAAATGTGCGCTTCTCCGCGTTGTTTCCACTGGTACACGCCACCCACTTCCAGCCTCGGTTTCTGCTCAGGTGTTTCGTGGTAAGCCACTTTGTGACGAACCAGGATCTCACGCGCTATTTCAGCGATACCCATTCCGCTGATGCGGGAAATGGTACCGGTAAAATATTTGTCAACCACATCTTTATTCAAACCAACGCACTCGAAAATCTGCGCGCCCTGGTAAGACTGCAATGTCGATATCCCCATTTTGGAGAAGATCTTCAAAAGCTCCTTGTTAACCGCCTTAATGTAGTTGTAATGCAGTTTTTCATCCGTAAACTCGCCGTCTATCATGCTTTTCTTATTCATGTAAGAAAGCGTTTCGAAAGCCATATATGGACAAATACCCGCAGCTCCGTAACCGATCAATGTAGCTACGTGGTGCGTTTCCCAAACATCTCCCGCTTCAACCAAAAGACCCACTTTTCCTCTCAATCCTTCGCGGATCAAATGGTGGTGAATGGTAGCAGTGGCGAGCAGGGAAGGAATAGGAGCGTGATCAGAATCGATGGCACGGTCGGACAGAATCAGAATTTCGAATCCGTCTTCAATCGCATCCACTGCGTAGCGGCAAATGCGGTCGAGCGCTCTTTCCAATGCTTTTCCGCCCTCGTCTGCACGGAAGTAAGTATTGATTGTTTTTGCCTGGAAACCGTCCTTATCCACAAAACGCAGCTTGTCAAATTCCTGAACGGAAAGCAGCGGATGCGGCAATGCGATCTGGCGGCAGTGTTTTGGTGTTTCGGTTAAAATATTTTCGTTACCACCTACAAATGAGATCAGCGACATAATCGCACGCTCCCGGATCGAGTCGATCGGTGGGTTAGTAACCTGGGCAAAAAGCTGCTTGAAGTAAGTCGATAAATGCTGGCTCTGATCAGAAAGTACTGCCAAAGGAACGTCGGTACCCATTGAACCGATTGCTTCCAATCCGGTCTGCGCCATCGGTGCCAGGATCATCCGCAAATCTTCCGAAGTGTATCCGAATGCAACCTGGCGTTTCAGCAATGAAGCCTCATCGTAGGCACGGTAAGTACGGATCGGGTGATCAAGCTGGTCTACGTGCAGCTTGTTTTCATCAAGCCATTTCTGGTAAGGCTGGGCAGAGCAAACCGACGCTTTGATTTCTTCATCCGGAATAATGCGGCCCTGCTCCATATCCACGACGAACATACGTCCCGGCTGCAAGCGGCCTTTCATTACCACGCGCGACTGGTCTACTTCCAATACACCTGCTTCTGACGCCATGATAATGGTATCATCGTCAAGTACCCAGTATCTTGAAGGACGCAAACCATTTCTGTCCAGGGTAGCACCAACCATTTTTCCATCCGTAAATGAAATGGAAGCAGGTCCGTCCCAGGGCTCCATGATGGCTGCGTGGTACTCGTAGAAAGCGCGTCTTTCCGGATCCATTTGCTCATTTCCGTCCCAGGCTTCCGGGATCAGCATCATCATCACGTGCGGCAATGAGCGGCCAGACAAATGCAGCATTTCGATCGCATTGTCCAGGTTAGCAGAGTCAGACTGGTTCCTGTCGCAAATCGGCAGGAGCATATCCATTTCCTCTTTTGTAAAGAAATCGGAATGGAAAGACTTCTCACCGGCGCGGATCCAGTTCACATTACCTTTAACGGTATTGATTTCCCCATTATGCGCAATATAACGGAAAGGCTGCGCCAGTTCCCACGATGGGAATGTGTTGGTTGAAAAACGGGAGTGGACTACTGCGAGTGCAGATACCACCGATTCAATTTCCAGGTCGGGGAAATAATATTTAAGCTGGGCAGTCGTCAGCTGTCCTTTATATGAAATCGTGCGGCAGGAAAGCGATGAATAATAAAAGCTTTTCGCGCCGCCTTTAACGGTGTCTTTAATAAGCCGGGTTGAAACCTGACGCAGTATAAACAGCTTCCTTTCGAAAGCCATATCGTCGGTGATATCGTCCGGACGTTTAATGAAAACCTGCTCCACAGCTGGTTCCACAGAGAGAGAGCCTTCGCCTAATGTATTGTTAAGCGTGGGTACCTTTCTATATCCAAGCAAATGCAGGCCAAGCTTCTTGATTTTGCGGTTCAGGATATCACGGCATTCCTCGCGGATTGTTTCATCGCCAGGAAAGAAGATCATTCCTACTCCATATTCTCCCGCGGGAGGAAGGTGGAAACCGAGCTTGGTAGATTCCTCAACAAAAAATTCATGAGGAAGCTGAATCAGGATTCCGGCACCATCGCCTGTGTTCGGGTCGAAACCAGTTGCGCCCCTATGTTCCATTCTTTCTAACATATGAATGGCGTCAGCCACGATCTGGTGTGACTTGCGGCCCTTAATGTTAGCCCGGAAACCTATTCCACATGCATCATGCTCAAATTCCGGGCGGTACATTCCCTGATTTTCTACCATTGATTCAGACATTTGCGACATTTAACTGAGATTGTAGCGTAATTACCAAATTCGTAATTAGAATTTGTTTAAATAACAGAGATAAAAAAATTGCTAAAACACCTTTGTGTTATGAATAGGGTAAAGCCACGCAAGATAATCATAAAAAATATTTGGCTTATTACAGGAATAGCAAAATTTTCTATCAGCGGTAAGTTTTTGATTTTTTAGTCACAATAATTATAAAAATATTGATAAAAAGGCAAGAAGCAGCCACAATCCTTGGTAAAATGGAAATCAAAAA
>NZ_JBHYGF010000414.1:0-3460 GCF_051859145.1 Dyadobacter sp. | reverse complement strand
ATAAAACCCTTGCTCTGCTCCCTGAAATTTTTCATTGCCAATACAATGGCTACAATCATGAATACAAACGAAAGCGAGGAAAGCAGCTTGTTCTGACCCAAACCGGCTACATTGATGATGGTGGTGTAAATCATAATGACAACCGAAGCCAGCACGCCGTACTTCAGAGCCACCCGGGCGGTAGATGTTTTTTCTTCCATTTGTTCCTAGATTGTTTCAGGTAAGTTGATAGGTTAAGATTTGTTGTGAAAAACGCCGTAATCCTGCTTTCTCAATATCAATGATATGACGAGAATAGGGATAATCCCCATTACTGTCTTCTTGCTTACTTCATCCATGATGATTTCCGATCGCTCCATACTGCCCACTCCATTATACATCTTCATAAACTCGGCTTCTCCAATGTTCTTCACCAGCTCTGCCTTTCCTTCTAGCATGAGCGCCTTCATTTCGGCCAGGTAACTCGTAAAAACAGCGGGATCAATGTAAGTAACAAAGAAGTAGATCAGCCAACCCGCAATCAGCGCGCCTATGGTATTGACCACATACCCGATCGTCAGGGCTTCCCAGAGGTGCAAAAACCCATTACCAACTTTTTTGCGATAGTACCAGCAGGCACCCGCGATCAGTATCACGTGAATACCAAAATCCATGATCTTGTTATTTCCCAGGGGAACAATGCCCATCAGATACAACCCGATAAAAAATAGGAAAACTAATATCCCCAATGCCAGTCCGAAAAGCAGCGAAAGTTTGAGAATAGGTTTATTAAAATAAGCAATTATTGATTTCATGAATACCACTCCTGTTTACCGTTATTGATCACCCCACTTACTTTGCCTTTCAGCGTCTTCCCCAAAAACGGTGTATTTTTAGATTTCGAGTAGCTTTTATCAAATGTCCATTCCGCCTCCGGTTCAAAGAATGTGAGGTTCGCCAGGTCCCCCACCACAATACCGGCCGCCGGAAGTCGCAGGATTGATCTTGGTTTACTTGTAAATTTCTCAATGATCTGTTCCAGGCCCAATCGGCTGTGCATTACCGCCAGCGAGAAAGCAGTTTCCAAACCTGTAATACCAAAATCTGCGTGGTCGAATTCGAGGTTCTTACTTTCTTCGTCATGCGGATTGTGGTCAGACACGATCGCGTCGATCGTTCCGTCTGCCAGTCCCTCTCTCAATGCAGCTCTATCCTCGGCAGAACGGAATGGCGGGTTAACTTTCAGATTGGTATCAAAACCCAGCAGGTCCGAATCTTCAAATGCAAGCTGGTGCGCGGCTACGTCGCAGGATATGGGCATGCCCCGCTTTTTAGCATCGCGGATCAGGTCCACAGCAACGGCAGTCGAGACAAGTGAAACGTGCAGTACCGGATCGGAGGTACTGTACATGTTTTTTTCCAGCGCGTATTCAAGCAGTTTCAGGTCGCGGATCAGCATCATTTCCTCAGCTAGCGCCGGGATACCCTTCATGCCCGTCAATGTACTGGTTATACCTTCGTGCATTTGTCCGTACAATGCAAGTTCTGCGTCCTCGGGCCGGTTCATCAGTAATGCATTCAGCGGGCGGAGGTACAGGATCGTTTTGAGCAGCAAATCCGCACTTTGCACCGCATGCTCACCATCGGTAAATGCGATTGCCCCGGCGGTATGCAGGTCGATCATTTCCGTAAAATCCACCCCTTCTGCCTTCCGTGTTACCGAAGCAGTCGGGCGCAGCGTAACCAACCCGCCATTGCAAGCCTGGCGGATATAGTTCAGGGTATCTTTACTGTGTACAACCGGATTTGTATTCGGCAGCAATACAATTTCCGTAAAACCGCCGTGTGCGGCTGCGGCCCGCACTGTTGTTAAATCTTCTTTATGTTCAAACCCCGGGTCACGTGCGGCAACGCGCATATCTATCCAGCCCGCAGATACACAAAGCCCATTCAATTCTTTAACAACCGCGTCGGCTGCGGAGAGGTTATCCCCTATTTCTTTTACTTTCCCGTCCTCAATAAAAATGTCTTTAACCTGGCCGCTGAACGGCGATTTACTGTCAATGATTCGGACGGATCGGATTAGCAATTTCATATTCTAAATCTGGTAGCCGGATGCATTTGTTGATCCGGTTTCAAAAAAAAAGCTCCGATTGGAGCTTTAACCTTTTATCAGGCACCTATAAATTTTTGGTAGTCTTCTGCGGATAACAGCCCATCGCCGTCAGCGGGACCATCAAGGCTGATCTTCACCATCCAGCCACGTCCGTAAGGATCTGTGTTCACAAGTTCAGGTTCACCGTCCAGTTCTTCATTTACTTCAAGCACTGTTCCAGCTACTGGTATAAACAAGTCGGAAACTGTTTTTACGGCTTCAACCGAACCAAAAACCTCCCCTTTTTCGAGTGCATCCCCAACAGTATTAATATCCACGTACACAATATCGCCTAATTCGTGCTGCGCATGATCCGTGATTCCGATTGTTGCTGTATCGCCTTCTATTAGAATCCACTCGTGGTCTTCTGTGTACTTTAGATTTGAAGGGAAATTCATGATTTATTAGGTAAGTTTTGGATGAATCTGATCCGCAAATTACAAGATGTGGCGTGTATTTTCCAAATCAAAAATTTATTCAGCCAAATTGAACTTCAACTGTACACCACCCGACGTACTGGACCGGTAAAACGAGTTGGAAACAAGCGGGTCATTGAATGTCCGGTCGAAGTAAAACTGTACGCTCAGGCGGTTATTGACCATATAATTAACCGTTGGCCGCAGCTGGAAGTTGATATTACCTGCAATCGGAATATTCTCTCCGTCAAACTTCCGCTGAATGGACCTGGTATCCCGGAAAGTCATTCCCAGCTGCATCGTCATATCATTCTTCAAAGTCTTCTTAACCCCATTCAGTTTAAATGGCAGTTTCACATTGTTTTTGGTAAAACCGATGTTCACCGTCACATCCTGATTAAACAGTTCTGCCACCTGTGAATTGGAAAGGTTCAATGCAATCGTACGGTCTCTATTATATTCCATTCTCGCCGTGATCCTGCTTTGCGTACGCACCTCTACACCCACCAGCGGCTGGAATTTCTCCGATAAGGTAATTGTGCTCATCGCAAATACCGGAATGTACTGGCCGAGATCATTGAGCCTTGAAGACAATGGATAGCCCGTCACAGCCAGGTTCACATACAAAGCTTCATAGTCGAGCGAGGAAGTGAAGTTACCCACGCTGTAATTGGACATATACTTATGCTTCAATGTAAATGAACTGAAAAGCCTTTTGAATGCAGGCAGCTGCGATAATCCGTTATAGCTGAAATCCCAGTTTGGCATCGGGAATTTCAGGAACGGGTTTGTACGTGATGTATTCGGATCTTTGCCCGTATAGGCTGCAAAGAATGACGAAATCAGTACATCCTGGGAGGTTTCGTTGTACTCACCTCCGCTCCTGTTTTCCTGGTTCAGCCTGTCGCGG
>NZ_JBHYGF010000413.1:0-3493 GCF_051859145.1 Dyadobacter sp. | reverse complement strand
ACATCATCTTTGCCCTAATAAAAAACCAAGCAACCTATCAAGATCACTTGGTTTTATCATAGAAATCAGGGTGACAAGTCCACTAAATAGTAAGGTTTTAGAAAAATAAATAACATAGCAATGCATCGCAAAATAAACTACCTCTGCCTGTTTGCACTTCTGGTTAGCGGCTCTTTACAGGCGCAGAACAAAGCTAGGAATGGCAGCAACATCACATTCAAAAAAACAGAATTGACCAAGCGGTTTATTTCGGAAGGGGCTGCGATGGGGGATGTGAATAACGATGGCAAAAAGGATGTGCTGGCTGGGGCGTATTGGTTTGAGGCGCCTGGCTGGAAAGCGCATGAAATTATGAAACCTGACACTTTTCAGGTAAACGGCGGATATAGTAACTCATTTCTGGACTATGCAATGGACGTCAACCAGGATGGTTGGATCGATCTGGTCCGCATCGACTGGCCCGGCAAGGCTGCATATTGGCACGAAAACTCCAAAGGAAAACCCGGGCATTGGCAGGCGCATTTAATTCATTCTTCAGTGGGAAATGAATCGCCGATGATGGTGGATATCGATGGTGACGGCAGGCTTGATCTGCTTTGTAACGATCCTACTGCCAAAAAAGTGATCTGGCTGAAAAGTCCTGCAAAAAAGGGGGATACTGCCTGGGAAAAGTATGTAATCAGCAACGATCCCAACAATTCTACCCACATGTACACGCATGGAATCGGCTATGGGGATATCAATGGCGATGGGAGGAAAGATGTACTTGTGAAAGCAGGATGGTGGGAAGGTCCGGCGAAGGGACCGGCCAAGCACGGGAAAGAGGAAGACTGGAAATTTCATCCTGCCGATCTGGGCAAAGATTGCTCGCAAATGTATGTAATGGATCTAAATGGAGATGGATTAAATGACGTACTCAGCGCGTCTGCCCACGACTATGGAGTTTGGTGGCACGAGCAGCAGAAAGATGCGCAAGGCAATGTAATCTGGCGTCACCACACGATCGACGATTCATTTTCTCAAACGCACGGTTTGGAAATGAAGGATATCAATGGGGATGGAAACGTGGATTTCATCACGGGAAAAAGGTATTTTGCCCACCACGGAAACGATCCGGGCGAGTTTGAGCCGGCAGTAGTTTACTGGTTTGAATATAAACCTGGCAAAACGCCATCGTGGACCCGGCACGAAGTTGATAACAACTCAGGAGTAGGGCTGCACGTGACTGTGGAGGATATTAATAATGACGGTTTGCTGGATATCGTGACCGGAAATAAAAAGGGAGTGCGGGTTTTTACGCAGCAAAAAGGTAAGTAATACATATGAAATTCGGGATCAACACCTATTTGTTCGCGTCGCCTTTTACCAATGAGGGTGTTTCTTGGTTTCCGAAGTTTAAAGAATGGGGGTTTGATTTTGTTGAAATAGCTATTGAAGATCCGGCTAATATTGATCCTGCGTTTGTTAAAAAAGCTTTGGACGAGGCCGGACTGGAATGTCGCTCGGTTTGTGCGGCAACTGGTCCCGGGAGGGATTTAAGAGGAAATAAAAAGGAGCAGCTCACTTCAATGGAATATGTGGAGCAGCTTATTGATATAGCTCCGGTGCTTGGCAGCAAGCTGGTGGCTGGACCTATTTATTCATCGGTAGGCCGTGCTGATTTATATGACGAAGAAAAAAAGCTGCGTCAGTGGCAGACTGCTGTGACTAATCTGCGCCGGCTGGCTGGCTATGCAAAGGAAAAAAATGTCATGCTGGCTATCGAACCATTGAACCGGTATGAAACCGATATGGTCAATACCTGCGCGCAGGCTTTGAAAATGATTGAAGATGTAGGAAGTGACCATTTGTTGGTACACCTTGATTCTTTTCACATGAACCTGGAAGAAAAAGATCCCGCGCTGGCGATCAGGAAAGCAGGAAATAAGCTGGGACTGCTTCATGCATCAGGCAGCGACCGCGGCACACCCGGCGGCGACCAGATCAACTGGGACCGGATTTTCGCAGCACTTGACCACATCCATTACCAGGGTGATATTGTTATTGAATCATTTACTCCCGACGTAAAGATCATCGCGAAAGCAGCTTCAATCTGGCGAACGATTGAACCTTCAAAAGAAGCAATCGCAGTTGACGGACTTCGCTTTTTGCGGTCGCTGGCGTTTTGATTCAGTTACCAGGTTACAAATGCAGGGCAGTTCTGATTATGTTAAAGCTTTCCTATATTTGACAGTATTGCAAAAAACATCTCCCATGATAATCGACACACTTGAACAACTTGACTTCGGTAAGCAATATACTTACGCGGACTATCTAAAATGGCAGTTCAAAGAACGCCTTGAGTTAATACGCGGATATATTTACAAAATGTCGCCGGCACCCTCTCGCCGGCACCAGAAAATTGTCTGGAACCTGAATGGGGCTATTTGGGCGTATTTGAAAGATCAACCCTGCCAAGCTTACTCCGCACCCTTTGATGTTCGCCTTCCAATTCGGGACAAGAAGAGTAACCAGGAAATTACTACGGTTTTGCAGCCGGATATATGCGTGATCTGCGACAGTTCCAAGCTGGATGATCACGGTTGCATTGGAGCTCCCGACCTGGTTATCGAGGTACTTTCGCCGGGCAATTCTGCAAAAGAGATGAACCAGAAATTTGATATATACGAGGAAAGTGGTGTGAAGGAGTATTGGGTAGTGTACCCTGAATACGAGCACGTACTGATATTTACATTGTCTGAGAATGGAAAATTTGTCGGGCAGCACCCAAAAACCAGCAAAGATTTGCTCCGGTCAGCTATTCTTCCGGATCTGACAATTGATTTGTCACAGGTTTTTGCAGATAAGTAATTGCATTTGGTTTAAAAACAAAAAATCCCGGCTTGTGAGAACCAGGATTTTATTTTTATAGCAACCTGAAATATCAGGCTGTTAATTCTTCTTCTTCTAATCTGGAAGCATTCAGTTGTAGTATCTCGGTAGTCCAGGCGCGTGTTTTCGAAGCCAGTTCTGCATCCTTGGCAAGAGACTGTCCGTAAGACGGGATCATTGTTTTAAATGCATTCTGCCAATCAGAAGATTTTGCTTCCGGGAAGCAGCGGTTAATCAGATCAAGCATAATGGAAACTGATGTAGAAGCACCCGGGGATGCGCCCAGCAGCGCAGCAAGTGAACCGTCAGATGCAGTCACCATTTCGGTTCCAAACTCCAACACACCACCTTCTTTTTCATCTTTTTTGATTACCTGAACGCGCTGACCTGCTTTCAGTAAATCCCAATCTTCCAGCTTTGCGTCGGGCAAGTAATCTCTCAGCGCCTCAACTCTGTCCTCAGGAGACTGACGAACCTGGTCGATCAGATACTTGGTGAGCGGAATATTGTGTATCCCTGCTGCAAGCATCGGTTTGATATTGTTCAGCTTGATCGATAATGGCAGATCCAGGTAAGAGCCGTTTTTCAGGAATTTAGTTGAAAAACCTGCATACGGTCCGAA
>NZ_JBHYGF010000412.1:3930-23109 GCF_051859145.1 Dyadobacter sp. | reverse complement strand
ATGGTAATGTTCATGCTGAATGATAGCGTCCTCATGGTTTGTTGGTTTTGGTGTAGGTCAAAAGTAACGGTCGGCTATCTAAATCAAGTAGGTGATCCGGGACAAAAGTCAGGGCTTATCGGGCCAAATATTCGTGGGGCAATGTCCGTTATCGGACAGCCTATGTTCCTTGTCGAACAGCACAATACGCAAATTTCATTGCTTTCGCTGCTTTTTCCCGTGGTACAAATTTGTTCAATAAGGGAGCAAATTGAATACCAAACTGCCTGCACCCTTTTCCTGTTGACGCTATGATCAAAAACTACTTCACCGTCGCCATTCGCACGCTGGTCCGGAACCGGCTTTACACCGTTCTGAATGTAGCCGGCCTCACTTTCGGACTTACCTGTTTTTTGCTCATTGGTCTGTATTTGTTTGACGAACTGACATTTGATCAGCAGCATATCAATGCAAACCGCATTTACCGGGTTGTGGAACATAAGAATGTGAAGGGCGAGGAAACCACCATTGCGGCCGCGAGCTTCAAACTGGCGGAAGTGTCCAAGCAAAGCATTCCGGAAGTGGAAAATACAACGCGCATGAGCCGCATTGGGAGGGCAAATCTGGTAGACCCACAAAATCCTGTCAATTTTCAGGAAACAGTTACCATCGCCGATCAGAACTTTCTTGAAATATTTGATTTCCCATTGATTTTAGGTGATAAAAGAACTGCATTAAAAGAGCCCAATTCGATTGTTATTAATGAAGAACTGGCGATGCGGATTTTTGGGAACACGCAGGTACTGGGCAAACAGCTTCAATGGAGCTATCTCGACACGCCGCACAGGATCACCGGTGTTCTAAAAAATCAGCCGAAAAATTCCAGCTTTACATTCAACAGCCTTATTTCCGAAAATACCAACTCGGACGAGTTCAAAAACATCACCGCCGCCGACTGGTCGTCCAACGGTTTTTCTGTTTATGCTTTGCTGAGAGACGGCGCGAAGCCGGAGACAGCCGCCGCCAAAATGACCAATATGGTGCTCGCGAACTTCAAGCCCGAAAATGGCACGCGCGTGCATTTCAGCTTGCAGGCTTTGAGAGATATGCATTTGCATTCGGAAAATATCATCGACGGGGCCAGAAACTCCAATGTCGAGGCGATGCCACAAGGGAATTTGGGTTACGTACGGATGTTTTCGTTTGTGTCGCTTTTTGTCCTTTTCATTGCGGGCATCAACTACATGAACCTTTCCACCGCCAGAGCTTCCAATCGTGCCAAGGAAATTGGAGTGCGTAAGTCGATTGGCGCGGTAAGACAAAATCTTGTTTATCAATTTCTGTTCGAAGCTGTGCTAATTACCGGCCTGGCATTTATCCTGGCTGTTCTTTGTCTGAATCTGCTATTGCCGCCTTTCAACAATTTTGTAGAAAAGCAGCTTTCATTCGGTTTATCAACCAACTACCGCGTTTGGTTGCTGGCAGTCGGCGCCACAGTGCTGATCGGCCTTATTTCCGGGAGTTACCCGGCCCTGCTGCTTTCGGGTTTCAAGCCGGTGGCCTTATTGAAAGGCATGAAAATCAACCAAAGTGGCAGTCTGGGACTTCGGAAAGGACTAGTAGTGTTCCAGTTTACGGTTTCAATTGTACTTATTATCGGGACGATTGCGCTTTACCGTCAGGTGAAGTTTATGAATAATACCAATCTCGGCTTTAACAAAGATCTGCTTGTCGTGATTGATATCAACACCGGCAAAGCCAGGGAAGCTTCGGAAGCGATCAAAACAGAAATGGCCGCGATCCCGGCGGTGAAAAGTGTGTCTCTCACTTCGCGGGTGCCTGGCGAATGGAAAACGTACCGGCAAGTGAAAGTCAATGCGCAGGGTAACGGCACCGACCCGGAGGTCGCATACTTCATCGGCGCAGACAAAGATTTCCTAAACACTTTTGACATCAAACTGACACAAGGCCGCAACTTAGATAATCCTTCCGATTCAGCTTCTGTACTGCTCAACGAAACCGCGGCCCGGCTGCTGAACATCACCAATCCAGCCGGTCAGTTTGTCGAAATACCTGGCGTTTCGGAAAGTGGGGGTGATTTCGAGAAAGTGTATCAGGATGGAACACCGTTCAAGGCGAAGGTAGTGGGTATTGTCAAAGATTTTCATTTCCAGTCTTTGCGGGAAAAGATCGCTCCGCTGGTGCTGGGCTACAATCATAATCCGGTTCAACTTATTGATTACTACACCGCCAGGATCGAACCGGGCAACATTCCCGCTACGCTTGAAAAGTTGAAGGCTGTACTGGTACGCGCCGATCGAGACGAACCTTTCGAATACCACTTCATGGACGAGCAGCTTGCCCGGTTTTACATGGAAGATTACCGCCGCCAAACCCTAATGATCTGGACCGCCCTAGCCGCCATTTTCATCGCCTGCCTCGGACTTTTCGGCCTCGCCACCTACTCCGCTGAGCAGCGTGTGAAGGAAATCGGCATCCGCAAAGTACTCGGCGCCTCCTCATTCAGCCTCGCCACCCTCCTCTCCAAAGATTTCCTGAAACTCGTCCTGATCTCCAACCTGATCGCCTTCCCGCTAGCCTGGTGGTCGGTGAACCAATGGTTGCAGGAATATGCGTATCACGTTGATCTGGAATGGTGGGTTTTCGCGCTGGCTGCTTTGCTGGCGATTGTGATTGCGGTGTTGACGGTGAGTTATCAGTCAGTGAAGGCTTCGCTGGTGAATCCTTTGGAGAATTTAAAGGGGGATTAAGGGGGCTACCTCACAAGCCATGGCCTCAACAACTTCGTCACCTGCGGCATCACCACCCACGTCAGCAGCCCGACCATACAAGCAGCTACAATCAATGTCCGCAATGCGGGATGTAGTTCCTGCAAAAGAGGCCCAATCGTATAAGAGAGCAGCAAACTCGTTGGAAACACGCCACAAAGCGTTGCGACTGCCATTTTCCATCTTGGCGGAGCACCAGGCGAGCGGAACCACGCTTCCAGCCCGGTGAGCTCGCGGTACACCGGTTCCTCCGTCAGCGTCGATGCGTAAGCCTCCCAATCTTTGAAAAGTTTTGAATTGTAAAAGGCATCGCGCTCGGCCTGGTCGGCAAAAGTTCGTAATATGCCGACCTCGCGGCTCTCGCTGCCCGGAAGTGCCGTGATCATCGACGCCCCATGCACGCCGCCATGCAGAAACGAATCGCCCAGGAACCGACGCAACGCATCTTTGAACTCCTCTTCTTTTCCGGGAAGTACCTTGCGGGTAATGGCGACGTGAATGGGCATGGTGAATGTTTTGTTTGAAGTATAAGGTAAAAATTGAAGTAATGGATCAAATCATCATCACAAAAGTCGGCATTGCAGATCTGCAAACCGTACAACAAATCAGCAAAGAAACCTTTTTCGAAACATTCGCAGAAGCTAACACCGAAGCAGATATGAACAAATACCTGACCGAAAATTTCAGTGAAACCAAGATCGCCGCCGAGCTCAGCAACCCTGAATCGCAGTTTTTCGTTGCCTCACTCAATGGAAATCCTGTTGGCTATATGAAGCTAAACACCGGTCGCGCACAAACCGAGCTGCAAGATCCAACCTCCCTGGAAATCGAACGCATTTATGTTAAAAGTACTTTCCATGGCCAGAAAGTTGGTCAACTGCTGTACAATAAAGCATTGGAAGTAGCTAGTGCTGAGCAGAAGGCGTTTATCTGGCTGGGTGTTTGGGAAGAGAATCTAAAAGCAATCCGGTTTTATGAGAAGAATGGATTTGTCGCATTTGACAAGCATATTTTCAGGTTTGGAGATGATGAGCAGGTGGATGTGATGATGCGGCGGGAGGTAGTGTGAATTAGGCTGATGTGGCTGTAATATCAATGCAATCAGAAGGATCATTTGCTAGTCGTGGAGAATGCATGTACAGTCAAAAACTCTAACTTGTCTTTCATTTCAACAAATTTCAAAGTCAATAATCTTCACACTAACATTTATGAACAAAGACAAAGTAAGCCACCTCAGCTTCAACGAAGCAGAGTACAACGAAATACTTTACCAGGCAATCAGCCAGATTCAGGCGGCGCGTATACACATTGCCCGTCAGGTAAATAGCAGCAGGCAAGCTGTTTATTGGAATTCGGGAAAGTTGCTATCGGAGAAACAGCTGGAAGAAGGTTATGGCAGTGGCGTTGTCAAACAATTGGCTGTTGATTTGAAAAACGAGTTTCCCGATATGGGCTTGTCGCCGCGGAATTTGTGGAATATGAAGCGGTTTTACGAGCGGTACTATCAGGCGGATCAAAACTGCGACAAGCCGTCGCAGTTTTGCCGACTCGCATACAATGGAAAGGAGTATTTTGTAGATATGCTTTTCTTTCACCGCGGCCTGCGTTCACTTGTCGCGATCGAATTGAAAATTGGCAGTTTTAAAGCGGAATACGTTGGGAAAATGAATCTGTATCTTTCCCTGCTCGACCGTCTGGAAAAAAGTGAGAATGAAAATCCTTCCATCGGCATTATCCTTTGCGCTGATAAGGATCACCTTGATGTTGAAATCGCCTTGCAAGATATTAACAAACCGATTGGCGTGGCAGAGTATCAGCTTTTACTGCCGCAGGCGGAGTTGCAGAGGTTGGTGTTAAATGAGTTGAATGCTTAAACGATGCCCCAGGGATCATATTTCAGAATTAATCTGCCCAATTTAGCTCTTCTCCATTTTTTAATTGCTTGATAAAATAGCGTTTTGATGTTCTTGGCCATTGATTAGATTTTATTAAATCTTGACAATGGCCACTTTCCTGACATCAACAAAATGGTTTTTAAATGTGCGTTCAATTGCTACGCTAACAACTCATGCAGCTTAGCCTGAATTAATTTCTTATCCGGCAACTGCAATTGATATTGAGCAATGAGAGCCGGTGACAGGTTGCGCGATAAAGAATATTCTACTACTTCATCATCTTTATCGCGACAAAGCAAAACGCCAATGCTCGGGTTTTCATGAGACTTTTTCACGTCGCGGTCGAGGGCTTCAAGATAAAAGTTAAGCTGTCCCATGTGTTCCGGCGAGAATTTGCCGATTTTTAATTCAAATGCAACCAACGCAGATAATCCGCGATGGTAAAACAGCAAGTCAATATAAAAATCCTGATTACCAACCTGTAAACGGTATTCATCAGCCATGAAGATAAAGTCTTGCCCTAACTCTAATATGAAGGCCTTCATATTTCTAGCAAGTGCTTTTTGAAGATCACTTTCGCTATGAACCTCCGGTAAGCCCAAGAATTCGAGTACGTAGTTGTCTTTAAAAGCGAGGTCAATGTTGGGATGTAATTCTCTCACCACTGGTGAGAGTTTTGCACCAATCAGGCTGCGTTCAAATTGCGAAGTGTCTATTTGGCGTTCCAGTTCACGTTTGGTTAGCTTGTTAGCCGAAACCAATTTGATATAGTATTCGCGCTCTTCACTGCTTTTGCACCGCGAAAAGATGACCATGTTATGAGTCCAGGGCAATTCTCTCACCAGTGGTGAGAGTTTTTGATCTTCGTGGTAAGCTTCATAGAACTGCTTCATGCGCCAGAGATTTTTATCGCTGAAACCTTTAATATCCGGCGCATTATCGGCAATGTAGCGCGATAGTTCTGAGACGACACCTTTGCCCCAGGCTTCGCTTTGCACTTTCTGACTGATGGTTTTTCCAACCAGCCAATACAGATCAATCAGCAGCGTATTGATTTGCGCAAAGGCTTTTTGTCTCGCACTTTGAATGTGAATTAGAATTTCACTGAATGTTTGCTGCGCATCTGTCGCGCTTGGGTTATTCATTGTTTTTGAGTCATTTTTTTGCAACCAAATTAGAATCTTGTCCGCAGAATAATTTGGGTAATTATTCTGCGGCTGTGGAGCAATGTGGATTTTGGATTTTATCAGATTTAATGCTGGTATTACTGCAAAATCCATTTTTTCGATGGTTTTTGCAATGCCGACAACAATGAGTGTCTAATTCGCCCATCCAGAATTTTCCCTACATTTGCTCCGCAAACATTTTAAGAACATCTATGAAATTTTTAAACAAATCCAGGCCAAAATGGCCTTGGAGAGGCACACGGGTGCAAGTCCCGAAACCTGGACGAGATGTTCTTTCGTTGATGTTTGCGGTGACCTCTCCTTTCATTTCACTCAAATCCATTTTCAATGCAAACATCAAATGGACCAGGTGTTGACTCAAAGGAACATTCAGTCAACCAAACGCACGATGCACGTCACGCATCAAAAGCCAGCGCTCCGCTGACGGATTCACAAGCCGAATTTTGGTACCTTATCGAATGTCAAGGTTACAAAGAGCTGGCGCAGTCGCTTAAAAAGGTGCATGATCTGGCGCTTTATCATTCGAATGTGCCGTTTGATAGGGCCGAGAAGTCGGCGCTTTTTGATGTGAATTTGCTTGTGGAGGGATTCCAGAAGTTGGGAGAGAAAGTTTAGGAGTCGGAGGACTGTTGGCGACAGTCCTTTTTGTTTTTTTATCCATGCGTAACATTTCTTCTTCGCGGGTTCCGCTCAGGAGCCGATTGGCTTACGGATTATTGACAGCCGGCGTCATGCTCGCTGGTTTTTTGTCGCGGCGCTTGCTTGGGCAGTATGCATTTATTAAGCTGTATGTCGGCGATGCGTTGTGGGCCATGATGGTTTTCTTGAGCTTAGCATTTGTTTTCTGCAAATGGCCAACGTGGCAGGTAGCCGCCGCTGCGCTTGGATTTTCAGTATGCATTGAGCTCAGCCAGCTCTACCACGCGCCATGGATCGATGCAATCCGGCAAATGCCCCTGGGTGGATTGATACTCGGTTTTACATTCGTCTGGAGCGATTTGGTTTGTTATGCGGTAGGGGTCGGGATAGCAGTGATGGTGGAGATTCTTTTAATTCGTTCTGTCAAAGAAACCGGCTGATTCTACTTTCCCTACAATATACAGCAGCTGTCAGCAGCCCGCATACTCCGGACGGAAAAGTCCATTCAGCGCAGCAATCGTTTTTTCGACAATAGTTCTGCCGTCTTCGAGCTCAATGTAAGGATTCGGATCGTCGGCGTGGATTTCTTTGATTACCCCCTCAGCCCGTTCCAATCCGTTGATGTCCAGGATCATTTCCGCTTTCGCTCCCCGGTTTTTGATATCTGTCAGCATTTCTATAAAGCTTTCATTTACTGATAATGTCGTGCGTAAGTCCATGTTTTTTATTGATTTTAAAATCGTCTGAAGAACAATACTGTTCCTATTAAAAAACATTGCCGATGAACAATTAATTCAACATTGTTGATCAACAATCGCATCGTCGTACCTTTGCCCCTTCAAAAAATGAGACGATGATTACAGTTGAGAATTTGGCCGTTGAATTTAGCGGTTCAACGCTTTTTAGTGAAGTTTCTTTCGCTATCAATCCTACCGATAAAATCGCCCTAATGGGTAAGAATGGCGCGGGGAAATCTACGATGATGAAGATCATTGCGGGTGAACAAAAAGCCAACCGCGGCCATGTGCGTGCACCCAAAGATGCCGTAATCGCCTATTTGCCGCAACATTTACTGACCGAAGACAACTGTACTGTTTTTGAAGAGGCAGCCAAGGCATTCAAGCAGGTATTTGAAATGCGCGCCGAAATGGAACAACTCAATCACGCGCTCGAAACCCGCACCGATTACGACAGTGACGAGTACATGGCGATCATCGAAAAGGTGACTGAAATAGGTGAGAAATATTATCAGCTGGAAGAAGTCAATTACGACGCTGAGGTAGAAAAAGCGTTGAAAGGACTGGGATTCAAACCAGAGGATTTTCAGAGACAAACCAAGGAATTCAGCGGAGGCTGGCGGATGCGGATTGAGCTGGCCAAAATTCTTTTGCAAAAGCCAGATCTCATTTTGTTGGATGAGCCTACCAACCACATTGACATTGAATCGGTGATGTGGCTGGAAGACTTTCTGGTGAACAAATCCAATGCGGTAATGGTAATTTCCCACGACCGGGCTTTCATTGATAACATCACCAACCGGACCATCGAAGTAACAATGGGGCGGATTTTTGACTACAAAGCCAATTACTCACACTACCTGGTACTGCGCGAAGAGCGCCGCTCGCATCAGATCAAGGCATATCAGGAGCAGCAGAAAATGATTGCCGATAATATGCAATTCATCGAACGCTTCCGTGGGACTTACTCCAAAACCAACCAGGTTTCTTCCCGCGAGCGTATGCTGGAAAAGCTGGAAATCATAGAAATTGACGAAATCGACAATTCAGCACTGAAATTGCGTTTTCCACCATCGCCGCGCTCAGGCGACTATCCGGTGACTGTGAAAGATGTTTCCAAATCCTACGGAGATCAGGTAGTATTCAAAAACGCGAGCATGACCATTTCGAGAGGCGAAAAGGTATCGTTTGTAGGACGTAATGGGGAAGGAAAATCGACGATGATCAAAGCGATTATGGGCGAGATCAGTGTCGAAGGAACTTGTCAGTTGGGGCATAATGTGAAAGTCGGCTACTTTGCACAAAACCAGGCTGCATTGCTGGATCCAAACCTGACTATTTTCCAAACTGTGGACGAAGTTGCAGAAGGAGATGTAAGAACCCAGATCAAAAATATCCTGGGCGCTTTTATGTTCCAGGGCGAGGATATTGATAAGAAAGTAAGCGTATTATCGGGCGGAGAAAAAACCCGCCTTGCGATGGTGAAGTTGCTTCTGGAACCTGTAAACCTGCTTATTCTCGATGAGCCTACCAACCATTTGGACCTGAAGTCAAAAGATGTGTTGAAAGAAGCATTGAGAAACTTTGACGGCACATTGGTCCTCGTTTCCCACGACCGTGATTTCCTACAAGGGTTATCGCAGAAGGTTTTTGAATTCAAAGACAAACGCGTAATCGAGCATTTCGAGACGATTGATGCATTTTTGGAAAGAAATAGGATTAAGAGTATTGCAGATTTGCAGCTGGCGAAGTAGCGGGAATGCGCTTCGCCAAAAATCTTGGCTTAGGATGTATCACTCTACCTTATTGCATGATAATAATGGTTCTTTCCTTCGTCATCAAACTCGTCAATAATCGAGAGTCCCGACGCAATTAGTAACTCCCTGTATTTCTCCGCTCCGAGCGATATTGATTCCATCTTGGTTATGGAATCTTTCCATTCCATTTTTTGAGCACCAGCCGTAAACAAAAGCTTTCCGCCAACGTGCAGCACGTTGGCCATTTTTTGTATTACCTTTTCCTGCGTCTTTTGCGGCATAAGGAACAATAGCCCCCAGGCAATAACGGCATCAAATTGGCGATTGAAAAACGATGACTCTTCAACAGCTTCACAAGCAACGGGGCTATTTGGGAAGTTTTGTTTAAAGATTTCAACCATAGAAGGCGACGCATCAATGCCGTAAACAGTTAAGCCTTCGTCAATTAAAGTCTGCGAAATCGGATCGCCCGTGCCGCAGCCTACGTCCAGTACTGTTGCATTTGACGGTAGCGACCTTGCCCATTTCCGAACTGACTGCGCACCGATTCCATTGATGCCTTTTGAGCGGCAGCGGATGAAGGTGGAAGCGTGGGATTCGTATCCATTTGATTTGTCCATTTGAAATTCAGATGTTAGATCACATGTGTTGAATTGGTATAGTAATGGAGGTTTGCT
Source organism: Dyadobacter sp. (assembly GCF_051859145.1). Taxonomy (GTDB): domain Bacteria; phylum Bacteroidota; class Bacteroidia; order Cytophagales; family Spirosomataceae; genus Dyadobacter. The sequence goes on along the minus strand of NZ_JBHYGF010000412.1, from coordinate 13,449 downwards.
CCGTGCATTCGAGATACAAAGAAGATTTTAATGGATTATGTTTACTGTTAAAAAACATGCAGCACTACGACAAAATAGCAACAACCATCCTGGCCACTGCCATTCATCGCGGTGCTGAGAAAAGTACCTGTCCATCTGAAATTGCACGCATGCTATTTCCTGACGATTGGCGCAAGCACATGGAAGATGTGCGCGAGGTAGCAATTAATTTGCATAACAAAGGCAGTGTGGTGATCACCCAGAAGGGAGTGCCCGTGGATGTGAAGCATATCAAAGGGCCGGTACGGATTAAGATTGCGTAGGCTTGCCAAAAACTAAGTTTAGAATAGTTATTCCCCCAACAACTTCTTGTGACGATCACCCCAGTCTTCCAGTCCTTTGATGATTGGTTCCAATGCGTATCCTATCGGTGTTAGTTCATATTCTACACGGGGCGGCACTTCTGCATACACGGTCCTGCTGATTATTTTATTTTCTTCAAGCTTACGCAATTGTAAGGTTAACATCCGCTCAGTAATGTTCGGCAATCTCTTCTTTAATTCTCCGAATCTGAGCTTACCGCTTAACAGCCAGGAGCATATCACCAGAGTCCATTGTCCGCCAATAATATTGGATGCATAAGCTTCGGGACATTCATCACTCAGGGCCACTTTATTCGAGAAGTTGGTCGACGTCTGTTTGATTGCGCTCATTACTTACATTTTATATAGTACCTAACAATTGGCTGGCAATATACACAAGCTTGTGGTACCTGCTAATTTTGTATTTGAAATTAATAATGATCAAATGAAGACTTTAATAATTGTTGCGCATCCAAATATGAGTGAATCCGTTATAAATAAAAGATGGATTGAGGAGCTTAATAAATTTCCCGAAAAATATACTGTACATCAGTTAGCCGAGGTTTATCCGGATGGTAAAATAGATGTTTTAGCTGAGCAGAAACTAATTGAACAATACGATAAAATCGTTTTCCAATTTCCTTATTACTGGTTTAATTGTCCTGCATTGTTAAAGAAATGGCTTGACGAAGTATTAACCCACGGCTGGGCTTATGGTAGTAAAAGCGGATATCAAATGCAAGGGAAGAAAATAGCATTAGCTATTTCTTTGGGAGTGGATGAAGATGAATTAGGTAAATCGGGTAAATACAAATATACATTAGACGAACTTACAAGACCATTTGAATTAAGTTTCGAATACGTCAAGGCTAATTACCAACCGCCATTTGCATTTTATGGGATGGAGTACAACGTCTCTGAAAATCATATTTCACTTGGTGTGAAATTGTATATGGAATTTCTGGCTGCAATGTAAACTATCTTTCAACCCAGCGCAATTATCCTTTTCGTCGACAGTTCACAGCCTTCTGTCGACGATCAGAACAAAAAGAACCATCACCGGCATTATCACTATTAAACGGTTCATAAATTACAAGATAATATGGCGGGTAATACGATCATAAGCAGCAATTGGTACGCTGATCAACAGCTTATTGTTACACAAATCAGCGGCAACGTAGAACAAGAGGATGTGCTGCATTGGGAGCAAACATTACATGCTGCGCTAGACCAGGTCGCGGATTCCGGCGTTTTTAATATTTTCGTAAACCTGCATGGCTTTAATGCAGTAGACCTGAACGTGCATAAGTACTTTCGCAGCATAGTTCCGCTTACCCTCGCGCGTTACGGCTGGAAAGTCGGTTACGTAGCAATGTTTCCCGAAGAAGCCGAGAAGATAGTCATTACCAGAAATAGAAATATCCAATGCATCGCCGCAGCACATTGCCATCACGATGTTACAAAAATGGAGAAATACGAAACGCTATACAGCAGCGAAAATGAACACTTTTTTATTGATGTAGAGGAAGCGGCAGCGTGGATTAGCGGGTTAGATTGTTGAGAAAAGTCAAGGAGCTCGAACGAGAACTAGGTGTTAAGCTCCGCATCTTGAACCCTCCCGGTGTGATTGCTAGCATTATCTGGATTGCTGCATTTATTTCGATAGCGGGTTTAATGTATGATTGGCGCATGTTCTTGCCTTATTTTCTGTTAATAGCTACGATTGGAAAAGTAGCGTATCGGTTTGGCAAAGAATTGGACCTGAAGACGGTCTCTGAACTGGCGACAAAGCTTACTACGGATCACTACTCATTGTCCAGACGTGACCCAACCACGATTAAATAAGAAAGAGTTCTCTTGGGTTTTAATGAAAAGGCTTAATGAGAATTACGACCAATACCAGCAACTTTCGAGAGAAGCAGTAATAGGATAAGGTTCCACTTGTCAACTTTAAAATCCCCTAGAAAGCTCTTTATGCTTTTAATTCTGGGCTTTTTTAACAAGTCTAGCGTGTGCTCGAGGGCGGGTTGCTTCTCAAATCCTATAACTTCTAAATAGGCTTTTGAAATCTCCGCGAGCTGTTCTTTGCTCAGCCTTTCCGACGGATCAAAGTTCAGAGACACGTGAACCGTATTGACCTTTGTCCTTTTGTTCAAAGCCAACTGCCGCTGAATCCGGTTCAGCTCTTGGTCAAAACTCAGGGCATCCGCATCTTTGGGATAGTTGATAGCTGAAATGCATTCCGCATGTCCCTGTTCCAGCTTGTTCTCATTGTATTGCAGCACAGCTCGAAGGCGGCTGCTGGTGTGGATCACTGCAACCATCGATCTGCCAGTTTATCGGTTTGCGATTTGATCTTTTCCAGAACTGAAAACAGAAATGTCTTTTCAGCTTCGTAGCTGGCGATCCAGTTTCTGAATTCTAAAATTTGGTTGACGGCATTGAGGCGTTTGGTTGCCTGGTTGAAGTTGTTGCCAAGCCGGTTAAGCTCCTCACGCAGCTCTGACAGTTCTCCAATCATCTGATCTTGCAAACCGTTCCTTTCGATCACGGTTACCGGTCGGTTGAAGATCAAAAGCCGTAAAAATTCACTCAATTTCCGACAGGTGGTGCGGCTGCGCTTGGCTTCCATATTTGCATATTCTTTAGGTGTTAACCGAAAGATTACAAGCTTTGTCTTGTTCGATTTTTCTTCTTTCATCACGATCCTATCTACCTTCAAACATTAAAAACTCCTTCACAAACCTGGACCGACTTTGAAGGGGAAGGCCAGATCGGGTGCGCAGCAACCGGCGATTGTATTACAATCGTACATCTGGCAAGACGCGCAAAGCAGGCGGCTCATTTTGATTTCAGTGTCTTTGAAATCGTATGCTGAGCCGATTTGTGAATCTAGTTTATTGAAGTAAGACTTACCTAAGAATTATAAGCAGGTTATTTAGGTTAACTTAGCTTGTAAATAGTAGTAACAATATTGATGATGATTTACCTTGACAATAACGCAACCACCCGAATCGACCCAAGAGTGCTGGAAACGATGATGCCATACCTCACGGACAATTTTGCTAACGCAGCCTCGACACACTCTTTTGGTTTGGGGGCTAATGAGGCAGTAAAAACTGCCCGGCAGCAGGTTGCAGATTTGATCGGCGCAGAAATCCATGAGATTGTATTTACTTCCGGTTCAACGGAAGCCATTAACCTCGCCATAAAAGGTGTTGCTGAAAATTACCAAAATAAAGGGAAGCACATCGTAACGGTTCAAACCGAGCACTCTGCTGTTCTTGATGTTTGCAGATATCTGGAAACGAAAGGTTTTGAAGTCACATATCTTCCAGTCAAAGCAGATGGGCTATTAGATATTGAAGTATTGAAAGCCTCACTGCGAGCAGATACTATTCTAGTGTCGGTTATGCTAGTCAACAATGAAACCGGAGTCATTCAGGATATCAAAAAGATATCAGAGCTCGCACACCAGGTCGGTGCTTTGTTTATGACCGATGCAACACAGGCGGTTGGCAAATTGCCGGTTGATGTAGATACATTGGGTATTGACCTAATGCCCTTATCTGCACATAAATTTTATGGGCCTAAAGGCGTTGGCGCGTTATTCGTACGCCAAAGGCGCCCTTGGCGTATTAAGCTGGAGGCATTACTACACGGAGGCGGTCATGAGGGTGGAAAGCGCTCAGGCACCTTAAATGTAGCGGGAATTGCGGGACTAGGAAAAGCAGCTGACTTAGCTAAAATTGAAATGAAAGACGATTCAGCCAGAATAGGTGCTATGAGAGATATGCTGGAATCAAGCCTTCTCCAACTCGACGGTACAAAGATCAACGGAAACAGGGAAAGCCGGTTATACAACGTAACCAATATTCTTTTTGAAGGTTGCGATTCTGACGCGCTGATTATGGGCTTAACAAATATTTCTGTTTCCAATGGCTCTGCTTGTACCTCAGCATCTATTGAGCCGTCTCATGTTCTTTTAGCGTATGGACTTTCTGAAATGGAAGCGTTTTCCTGTTTGCGGATTAGCTTGGGCCGGTTTAATGACAGTCATGAATTAACTAATGTCATTGATTCAGTTACAGCAGTGACCAAAACTTTGAGGAGTATGACAAATATTAGTTAAGTCATAATAGAATGGCCCGATAAGTTGATTAGACTACATCTTCTTCAAATAACAGGCATTTTTCCACTAGTAACTTTGAGTCATAGCTGTCAAAAAAACGGTCATTCACGATGAAGTTTAAAATTCTCTTTCTCTCAAAAACCAAAGTCTCAACAGTGAATTCGTCTGCCTGGTAAAATTCAGAATTTTGGTAATTTATTAAAGAGTAGGGGATAAACATGGAATGTATAGGTTTATTACAATGAAACTTGTAGTACTTTTCAAATCTTCTGGACTCATTTAATTTTGAAAACCACTTTTTCCCACAAGCGCATTGGGCTAATAATGCAAAAGAATTAGGGACGTTATCTAGATAAGGTATCCAGCCTATCAAGTCAAGGCCTCTTTCCTGATTACCCCTTTCAGAGATCATTGCAATAAATTGTTCATCTGTAATTACTTTTAAATCAGAAGCCAATGAACGAATTTTTTGTATAGCACTTCCCTGGTAGTCGGAGTTTTTGCCAAAACTTTTTACAACAGCATGTGGTGGTAAGAACATTTTTAGCGCCTCAAAGCTAACCATCTCAAATTCAGACGTAAGCTCAGGTTCGAATTCCGAAAAAACGTTTAAGTTGGAAGCTAGAAGCAAAAACAAATATAATTTGCTTCTATTTGTAAACAGATGTTGATTCCGAAGTCGTATTTTGTTATTATCGAGAGTTTCAAAAGGATAGTCACTCTCGTATAAGTGCACTCTATCCACAATGACTTGAAATATCTGGTTTATCCAACTTTCATGATTGTCATTGCTTTCGGCCTGATCCTCGTCGTTCTTTTTTCGCTTCTTTATTATTCCCTCATCTATAAATCGATCAAGCACGTCAGTGGATGATACATAATTATTATTCGAAAATAATGATATTACCTCGACATAATCAGCATATAGGTGTGTTAAGTGCTGAGAAGGTTTGTTGTCTCCATTTATTGTTATGTTTAAATTTAAAAAATAATCTTGCAATTTATCATTAAAGGGCTTCCTCATCTTCTTTCTGGCGAATAGTACGAAAAACGTTTGACGCTAATAATCTGATACTTTTTAAGTCATCTTCAATATCAATAGACGCTATACGAACTTTTATTGCTAACTTGTCTGCACTCTCAAGTGCATCCAGTGCTTTTCTAATTAGTTGCAGAAATTGCTTATTCTGTTCCCCAGTTAGTTCCTGGGCTCTTTCTAGCGTAAATCCCTTTGAATCGAATGCTAATGTGGCCTCTTCACTTCCTAGGATATTATTTAATATATTCAAATCATGACTGTCGCCAATTAGCCTAGACTTATTCTGATCATTCTTTTCAAATAACCAAAGTGTCCACTTCTTTAAATTTTCTGGATTAAGTTCACTTAAAGGATCTTCTAGATCAAAAGATACGCCAATAAACTTTCTAATATTTTCCTTATTAAGGCTATCGGCGATATAATTGAAATAAAATGTTGTGTCGTCGAGATCTCTGATTCGATAAAAGCCTTCGTCTTCAATATTCTTATATACTTGGAATCCGACTAAGATACGACGTACATAATCCATTCTGCTTCCTATACTTTTTGCTATTTCTCTCGAAGCTTTGATCAGAGTTAGCTCACTAAATACATTATTACGTAAGTCATTTAAATATCGAGCTTTCTCCAATAATCTCCATTCCTTAATGCCTGTTATATGTCTATAACCAAGGTAATTATGTATTTCATTCTCTGAATCAAATACAAGACATGGGACTTCCGTAGGAAAAAACTTTGCTTCACTTATTGCAGTCCGAACTTTTGTCGTTTGAACATCTGCCAAGCTTGGATTATTGAGGATCTTAACTGCTGATAATCTTCTGTTGCCCTCAATAACTTTATATTTGTTATCTGATGTGTCTTTAACCACAAGTAACTGCTCCCCAGGGAAAAAGTCATTTTCTCGCGTAGCTGATATTGCATTGTATCTTTTAATCTAATGTTAATTCTTGCAATTGGAGATTCTTTATATGAGGGGGGCGCCCTAAACAAATCGGAGTAGTTCCATCAAATGATCTATATTCAAGTTTTGGTAGGAAGGTGTTATCTACTCCATTGTGACCATCCTGTAAACTTTAAATGTTGAATTCGATTATCGTAGCTACAAAGTCGCGACAAGTGTCGTTTTTATTTTCGGTGAAATAATAATGAATATCTTAGATCCGTCATCTAAATGAAGATTCAAGCACTTTTATTGATATGTATCTGGTAATTGTAAATTGCAATATGTACATATCGGTCAAGCGCAACAATTTTTAAATCTGCTGAAACGTATTTATATTCATTTGCATCAGTGTTATTTAATTTGAGTATATGGACTGATCTTCGTTCAAATAGGAATTTTTATTCGCGACTAATAGTAGATATTTAATTTACTGATATTTCCTAGTTCATTATAGGGATATACGTATGATGTACGGTGTGGATATAATTTCGATATATTTTTTCTGATTTTTGAAAATGCTTGATAATTGCAAATTGATGCTAACTTATATTCTATTCTATTTGGCCTAGAACTGTACAAGCATTTGAGCCATTTTGTGTGTTTTAGCGTCGCACAAATGCAATCTCTTGAATGACTTATTGAATAGATAAGAATGTTTGAACTTTTTTAGAATAAATAACTACTTATTTAAAAATGTCTGATTGTAAGCATAATCCATTTATCATAATCATCGTTTATTAGTAGAATTAATGTAGTTTAATATTTCTTCAAGTTCCTCGATTTTGGCTAATCTAATTTTTATTCGTTCATGCGCTTCGTTCATAGTATTAAAATATGACAAATTGTTTGAAATAATAGTCTTGTCTTTTTCAATATGATCTTTATGTTTTTGAATCCTTAAAGTTAAGCTATTTGATATTTTTTTTTAGAGTCAGTGGACTACCGAGGTCGATTAATTCGATATCAGTCTGTTTAATATTAGTTCTCATCGATGAAATATTAAGTTTGCTATTTTGGAGTCTGAAAAACATGCCTTCCATGCCAAATTAAGTTTTCCCGATCTGGCCAGAAGTCGGCATTTCGTGGTAAATTAATCCGCTTGCGGTCAAACTTTCTTATTGAATAATCACTATGACCCTCTTTAAATATATCAGAGACGCGAACATTGTAGTTTTCGTCAATGGATATCAACCCGCGGTCAAATGCCCTATGCAAGTTTGGACACAAGGCAATTCCATTAGAAATCGTGTCATTGTAACTTTTCGAAAAAGGCACGATATGACAAGCATCAATGAGAGAAATTGGCAAATTTGCGTCTATTCTCATGTTTGAAATACAACATGTATTGTTGTATATTTTAGGGATTTCTCTTTTAAAGACTCCGCTGCGAATAAAAATCTCTTCATCCTCTTGCCGTAGCATTAGCTGCTGAATTTCCTTTTTATATTCCACAGAGGGCTCGTTTAAGATCTTTCCTTCAATTTTTGAATAAGAGCTTTCGAGGTGCTTGTATGTTTGGCTAATATTTGACTTTGTCTCAGGGAAGTATTCGTTAAGTAGAAAATTGTAAAGAATTTTGTTGTCGAGAGAATTCTGCATCAGATAGAATAGGTCTTCATCAATTTCGGCATAATCAATGGAAGCATTTAGGCCCGAAAAACTCTTTATACTTGATTTTTGAAGGATTAAATTTTCATATCCTTGCTTTGGAATAAGCTTCCAAAATGGTTCACTTGAAAGATGGTAAAATGGTAGAAAGAATCGGCAGTGATGATTTAGAGATGTTACAAGCGCATTCCAGTTTGCATTGAATAGTGATACTAGGTCGAGCGTTATATAAATCTTGTTTCCTTGTATTAAGCCATCTCTTATTCCTTGCATTATGGAAATTAGAAGAATAGGCTTGTGAGGCGCAATTCCATGTGACCTGTCAACTCTAAGTTTCTTGAACAAGTACAAGTATTTTTGAAGATGTGTGGTCACGGCATTTGTTTATTTAATTAAAAGTAGAAACGTTCTCGATGTCATATCGCTGCTATCTGTCTATCAGCCGGTAGTTTAGTGTCAATGTAGTCATCGAGAAGTTTTTCGATATCATTCTGAATTCCTCTTTTTTTTATGAGAATTGATCTGCTCTTTACCAGCTTTACTGCTCTCAAAATCAGATCGAAATAATCAGGATTATCTTGGCAGATCTCTCGTAGAAGTGCTTCTTCTTCACGCATCTTTAAGACGCGCTTACTCATTTCAATTTCCGTATTAAATATGCTATTGTAGATATCGGCAACGCTATTTTGAAAAAGCCCTTCTCTATACCAAATTACTTGTATAGCAATTAGTTCCTGATGGGAAATTAGCTGCATTGTTTCTCCCTGTTCTCGCTGAATTTCAAATTGCGCGTATAGAAGCTTTCTTAGCATTGTAGCACGTACATCCTCAACGTATGGTCCCCATGTTTCATCATCCTCCACATTCTTGGCCTCAAAGCGGCGACGTTTTTCGCGATTTTCGCGGATATCTCTGGATTCAAAAAGATAGTCTCTAAACTCGACTAATGGAAGCATCCATTCCTCGCCGTTTCCAATGAGTCCTTCCATGGATTTGTCACGTTTTACTACCGTACATACCCAGCATCCAAACCGGCTATTACCACAACTGGGGGTGCTCTCGTCTATTACAAGAGGACAATCGCCGGAATTTGCGTTTTTATACAATGTAACTAACTCTTTGTGTGTACCGCCCCAGGGAGGGGAAACTTGCATAAGATATTGCCAAAGCTCACTTGTTTCCAGATCGCTGATTGGAGCATAGACAAACGCATTTGGCAACATATGCTTGCGCAATCTTTGTCCTTTGAGAGCGTGTTTCTTCATGGATCGGGACCGCGTTGCGCTCTCGTCAGTCCTTGTACCTAACAGAATGATTACTTCACCGCGCTCGTCAATTTTGCTTTTGATAAACTGAGTGGTCGGATTAATCTTTAACCTTTCGGTACACCATCTAAATGCATTGTTTGGTGCCGGATAGCCCTTTCCTATCAAATTTACCCAGAATGTATCTT
>NZ_JBHYGF010000412.1:0-3920 GCF_051859145.1 Dyadobacter sp. | reverse complement strand
GGCGTTGTTCTTTGAACCTTAATCGGCAAGCCCTGTTCAACCGCAGCAACTTCAATTCGTTTTAGCGTTGCTTCAATAAAGTTGACAATTCTTGGATTTTCTACTAATGTATCATTGCAAACAACATATATATCCCTGGTTCTCAATTGATCAGGGACTTTTTTTAATGCATTCCAGATTAATTGCAGGAGGAGCGTCGAATCCTTGCCGCCGCTAAAACCAATTACCCACGGACGTGGATTTTGGTCATAGAGGTACTGATCGAGGATTTCGCTTTCAATAAATGGCACTTTAAGAGACATGGTAATCAAATTTTGTTTTTACTAACATACAAAGTAGAAAGTTAACCTTGCACTTTACGTAGTACATGCCGGTTTTGATTGAAAGAAAGGAAAGTGAAATCAACCAATTGATTTAGAGAGTTTCACGAAAACTTATTGTCTATTGGTAAGCCTTGATGGGTCGATGCGGTCAAGTTTTTCTATCACAACGTTTTCATATTTCACCTGAAATTACATCCTACAGAACCAAGCCTCCTTGTGGTTTTCGCCTTGACTTAGCACTGTCCAAGGCACCTGTCACAGATAAGAATTTTCTCCTATATTTGCCCCGCAAACTTTACTAGATTACCTATGGAATTTCTACTTAAAATCAGGCCAAAATGGCCTTGGAGAGGCATACGGGTGCAAGTCCCGAAACCTGATCGAAAATTCCATTCGGTAGAGTTTGCGGTGACCTCTCCATTCTCTTTCCACATTTTATCCATTTCAAATGCAAACTCTACCGAATGGAGAAGGTGTTGACTCGAACAAACATTCAGTCAACGCAACGAATGATGCACGTCACGCATTAGATGTCGGCGCTCCGCTGACGCAATCGCAGGCAGATTTTCTGTATATCGTCGATTGTCAGGGCTGTCGGGAATTATCCCAATCACTCAAAATGATCCACGATCTGGCGCTTTATCATTCGGATATCCCGTTTGATCAGAAAGAAAAGTCAGCGCTGTTTGACCTGAAAGTACTTTGGGAAGGGCTCGAACAAATGGGGGCGAAAGCTTAGAAGTTGGAGGACTGTTGGCGACAGTCCTTTTTTGTTGCCTTTAAAACAAAACTTACAGCCACAAAAAAAGGCCCTGAGAAATCAGGACCTTTTAAAACTGGGAGGGAGACGGGTCTCGAACTTTGCTTACAAACATCTGACTGTGAGCTTGTTGCGCCTTCCAATTTATATTTACTACACGAATAACGCTGAATTTAAAATGTATCACGCAGACTATCAATTCTTTACGAAAAATGTTTTGACAGGATTTGGCGTATTTTATTGTTTTAATTACATTTTATATTCATTTATTCCAGTAATTTCTAGTTCTTTAGTAACAAAAATGCCTGTTTTACAGAGCTGCGACAGCTCGTTTTCGTAGTAAAAATATGAATTTTTGATCAAAATTGACACTTTACTCTCCTATCTGATTATCCTGGAAAATAGGCTATTGGGCAGCACATCTATTTTTAAATTGTCAAACTTTCGCCATCCAGTTTAGACCGCTGCCAAAAAATCGAAAGCGCTCCGGGCCTGTGGATAGAAAGGATTTCTTTTTTTCTTCTCATCTGTATTGAATTCCATGCATGGTCTCTGGCCATGGCCTGACTCAGAGTTCGTAGCAAGGTAAGCGAGCTACATCAGGTTGTGTACTTTACAGGTAGCCCATTCAAGCAATGACAGAATGTTTTGCCTGGTATATCTGCGGCCACTTCCGAATCATACCAGATTGGAATGGCATGTACGAAGATTTAGAAAGAGAAAGCATCAAATTGTTGGTCAGCTCAATTTTTCGACAGGACCGCCCTGAGCTTTTTGAGCGCCTGCGCATGCTTCTGCTTGGGCATTCTTGCCAGGTTCATCAATTTCCATTGCACAGATGGAAGGGCAGCGACCTGCTCCAGATTCTGTAGACCCAACAGATCCCATTGCGGAGTCTGTGCCTTAAATGATATGAGAAATTCCCTTTCCTGGTCAGTCATTTGCTTGTGAATCAACTCGACCAGAAGCTCGCGGGTATCTTCGAGCTCTTTAAGGGAGACGTCCGCTTCGGCCATCTGGGCAAATTCATTTTCATAAATAGCTGTGATGTCTTTATGATGAGGCGCCAGCAATTCTGACATCGGGCGCTGGTGGCTGATCAAAAACACCAGGAAGGTTTTTCTCAGGTCTTGGGTGAAGCCTTCTTTTTCAAGAAGAAATTTTACGTCAAACAAGTCCCTCGGGTGCTGCCTGTCCAATGCTGCGCAGATTTTCCCCGCATACAGATCGGGCAGGGAAGCAACCTGGATTTCGGCGTAGCCGAATTCTCTTTCCACCAATTCGCAGACTGCCATCCGCTCAGCTTCAAATACCGTCCCGCGTATCACCGGCGAGAGCTCTACCTTGATGCGCACCTCGCCAAGTTGCACAATGAGCCGTAATCCATCATTTTGCTCGTGTGTGTTCTGCACCTTGACCCCTGCCACTGTTTTGGTGATCAGCGTACTAAGGCGTGTTAGCGCTTCCCGGATATTTTTTAGTGAAACCTCTCGCGGTTCAGCTGGAAGATAAAGTAAATCGATATCCACCGATAGCCTGGGAAGCTCGCGGTAGAAAAGGTTTATTGCCGTGCCTCCTTTTAATGCAAAACACTTTTCTGAGTCCAGCAGAGGCAGTACCCGGACAAGAAGTTGCACCTGTTGGTAGTAAATCGTATCCTTATTCATCCGTTCTGACTTTGTCTGGGGACTGTTATCTGGTAGACCTTATCCAGCTCACCGCTTTCTGCGATTACACGATTGCCTGAGCCCAGATCTATTCTTTCCTGATCAATCTTTGCTAGCCAGCTGTGAGTATTCCGCGTTGCAAACCACAAAAATAGCCGCTTGGCTTTGATGCTGGTGCAGTCTTCCAGAAGGCGCTGCAAAGTGCGCGGCGATAACGTTGTCATACCTTGAAACAGCTGTTCGGCATGTTCGAAAGATATTTGATTGGGAACATCGGTCATCACCTCCAGGCAGGCACGTTCAGGTTGAGAGATGTTCAGAGCGTGCGTCCCGCCTCCCCAAGGGACCTGTAATGTGTATTGCCGGGAAATCGCAGGGTCCATCGTCGCAAAAAGTTCAGATCGCCTGTGGCGCACAAAAGTTACTTCACTTATCAGCTCATCAACCCAGATCGGCCATTTGTCGTTGCCATATAGGTGGATGATTGTTTTTCTGGAGCCAGGGATATAATGGGAAAAGCCCTTCAATTCAAGTGCAGTCAGCCCGCCAACCAGATAGTCGGTATCCATGACTGATTGCAAAGTAGATACTATACTCTGCCAGCTGAGTCTGATGCTTCCTCTTGTGTAGACCCCCTTCGAGAGTAGTCTGAGTTGATGACTCTTAACCAGATTATCGATGGCATGTTTACTTAGCGAAGCTTTCTCCATTAGCCACTGCCTGGTAACAATACTTCCCTCAGGGATCAGATTTTCAAGTAGCCTTCTTCGGTCCGGATTACCTGCCATATTTATAAAAGTGATAAATGACGGCGATCATCGCCGTGAAGACAAAGATAGATAAATAAATAATTTATCAAAAGTATGAATAACGGCGATTGTCGCCGTTATTCATACTTTTGATAAACAGAAAGTCCACATTTTTATTCAAATTTATTAAGCAAGTCAGATCTGCATAACCCTGGATTAGATAATCTTTTAAGCGCTGTGTTGCCTACTGCCGGAACTGAGTGGCCTTTGTTGAATTCACCCGGTAACCAACAGATATGATGACATCCAGGTTATACACGTGCATCTTTCTTTTCTTTCCGTCAGCTGCAACCTGTTCCATTTTGGAACAGGTTGCAGCGAAATCTAACTCCTTGGATTTGTATATGTTGTTGATATGTTT
>NZ_JBHYGF010000411.1:0-3502 GCF_051859145.1 Dyadobacter sp. | reverse complement strand
AAACCAGTACCTAACTATTTGCAAAATTTCTTGTTACCTCCGGCACCTTCAGACGTCTAAAGGGAACACGCAGTTGACCTTGGAACCGCTGTCAGGAAGGTTCTACTCAACTAGTAGAAAAGCCAAGCCGAATTAATTTGTAAAATGCTATTTAATGAGTAGAATTACCTAATCTTATTAGTATCTGAATGTATGAAATGGCGTAAGCTCTACCTCCAAATTTTTTTAATCAGTGTTATCTCAGTACCCGTTTTTTCGCAGCAAAAACGGGACTACACCATTCAGCTCAGAAGTGGCTCATTCACACCTGAAAAGAATATCAGTGAGAAGAATGCCTCGCTCCGGCTGTCTCAGGAAGGCAGGCAAAAGTCTTTTGTAATTATTCAGTTTGAAGACATTCCAACAGCACAGGAGCGCAATCAGCTCAGGGCAGAGGGTATCGAGCTGCTGGAATATATTCCAAATTATGCTTATACCGCAACGGTGACCGGCAGCAACAGCCAGCGCGCATTGGCGAGAACAAAAGGTCGGGCCATGATCGAGCTTTTTCCGGAACAAAAAATGCAGGCTACTCTGGCAAATGGGCGGTTTCCCACGCATGCGGTTAAGGAGCCGGGTACGATAGATGTATGGATCAATTATCCCCGCACATTCTCCACAGAAGAGGTAAAAGCGGGGCTGAAAACGGTTGACGCATCGCTTATTTCAGAGCAGTTTGCAGCTTACCAGATTCTCGAACTACGTGTTCCTGCCGGCAGGTTGAAGGAACTGGCGGCGCTACCCTTTGTGCAATACGTACAAGCCAAGCCACAGCCCGACAAGCCTTTTAATGATAAATCAACTGCCAATTCGCGGGCAAACGTATTGCGTTCCAGCCTGCCAATCGGGAGGAATCTGAGCGGAAAAGGAGTAGTAGTGGGTATCGGCGACGATGCGAATCCATCGCAACACCTTGATTTTAACAGTCGGCTTATCAGTCGCAACCCGGCTGAGGCAGGTGTTCACGGGGTTCATACAATGGGTATTCTCGGCGGAGCGGGCATTGTCAATGAGCGGTATGCAGGTTATGCGCCGAAATCGACCATTGTAGTCCAGTATCTGTCAAACATTCTGGCCTATTCTCCGCAATACGTGAAAGATTATGGAATGGTCGTGACGAACAATTCTTACGGCGGTGATATTAATAACTGTGAAACATTCGGGGTTTACGATCTGTATTCATATATCCTCGACCGTCAGGCATTTCAGATGCCGTATTTGCAGCACGTATTTGCAGCCGGGAATAATGGTGCCACTAGTTGCAGTCCTTATCCTGCCGGTTTTGCCAATGTTTTGGGCGGGTACCAGACTGCCAAGAATGTGATCAGCGTGGGTAATACTTCTGAAACAAGTGTTATATCCAACGGTTCAAGCCGCGGCCCTGTGCGCGACGGGCGTATCAAACCTGAAATTATGGCGCAGGGTTCTTCCGTGATGTCTACAATCCCGGTGAATTTGTACGGAAATGGAAGCGGTACCAGCATGTCGTCGCCGGCTGTTGCGGGCGGACTGGTGCTCCTGACCGAGCGTTATCGTCAGCTTCACGGCGACCAGAACCCGAAGAATGCATTATTGAAAGCATTGGTTTGTAACGGAGCTGCGGATAAAGGGAATGAAGGTCCTGATTACAGATATGGTTTTGGCTGGCTCAACCTGTTGCGCTCGCTGAAAATGCTCGAATCCGAGAGTTACAGGAATGATTCTCTGGCGCACAATGCAGTGAAGGATTTCACGATACAAGTACCTGCCAACACGGCGCAGCTCAAAGTAATGCTTTACTGGAACGATCCCGCCGCCAATGTACTTTCTTCTCAAAACCTGATTAATGACCTTGATTTAAAAGTAGTAAAAGAAGGTACTGTAACACTGCCGAGACTGCTGGACCCGACTCCCGCCAAGGTGAACAGCATTGCGGTAACTGGTGCCGACCATACCAACAATATGGAGCAGGTTACCATCAACAATCCCACGGAAGGCGGCTATACAATTTCAGTGAATGGAACATCGGTGGCGCAAAATCCTTTACAGGAATATGTTGTCGTTTATGATATTATCCCCAATTCGATTACGCTGACAAATCCTGTGGGCGGCGAGCACCTGAAAGATGGGGATGCAATCTATATTCACTGGGATGCATTCGGGAACAATGCGAGTACATTTACAGTAAGTTACAGTCTGAACGATGGATCATCGTGGACACCGATCGGCAACAACCTGGCGGCTTCTGTGAGGCAGTTTTCCTGGACAATACCTGCCGGAGTAAAGAGTGACAAAGCCAGGGTCCGGGTAGTGCAAAACAGCACGGGTGCCGAAAGTATCAGTGAGCCTTTTACAATCCTCGGAGTACCGACACTCACCTTGTCTAGCCTGCAATGCGAGGGGTATATTTCACTGGAATGGACAGCGATAACAGGCGCTACCGACTATGAAGTTATGATCCTGAAAGGGTCAGAGATGGTTTCAGCCGGCGTGACGAACTCAAACAAATACACCTTGTCGGGTCTCTCGAAAGATTCGACGCACGTACTGAGCGTGCGCGCACGAATAAATGGTCAGCCGGGGCGGGCTGCGGTGGCAATCAGCCGGCGACCGGATTCAGGTACCTGCGCAGGGACGATTTCCGATAAAGACCTGAAAATTGAATCTATCCTGACACCGGCAAGCTCGGGCAGGAAGAACACTTCCACAGAGTTGAGCAGCTCGGTTTTTGTTAAAATCAGGATTAAAAACCTGGACGATGTGGATTCTAATGCGCCATTTGAAGTGGGTTATATGCTGAATGGCGTTGCTGTTCCTCTTGAAACAATCTCCCCGTTTATAGAAAAGGGTAAAACGTACGATCACACTTTTTCAGCAGGTGCAAACCTGGCGAGTCCGGGCGATTATACGCTCAAAGTGTACATTCATTCAGCCTCTGATCCGGTGATTGGAAACGATACGCTGACCAAAACTTTCAGGCAGCTGCCCAACTACCCGCTGACCCTTCCTTTTACAGATGATATGGAAAGCCTGCCTGTTCAAACGGTAGTAGCAAGCCAGATCGGCCTGAAAGGGGATGGTCGGTACGATTTCTCGTTTTCTTCATCAGATGCAGGCCGGGTGAGGACTTTTGTTAATTCAGGTTTTGCCAATTCAGGCCAGCGCGCTTTGACGCTGGATGCAAACCGGTATTTCTCCGGCGGGAACACCAACTATCTTGAAGGTACATTCAATTTGTCAGACTACGACATTGAAACTGCCGATGTGCGGCTGACTTTCAGCTACAAAAACCACGGACAAAAGACGCACGCCAACAATAAAATTTGGATAAGAGGAAAAGATACCGATCCGTGGATAGAAGCGTACGATTTGTACGCCAACCAGAACCTCGCGCTGGAAGGATATAAGACTTCGCCAGGCATAGAAGTAAGCAAGTTGCTGGCTGCGAATGGGAAAAACCTGTCTTCCAGCTTCCAGGTCAGGT
>NZ_JBHYGF010000410.1:0-3511 GCF_051859145.1 Dyadobacter sp. | reverse complement strand
CGTAAGTGTACCCACCACGAGCGGTTTCAGCTACAAGTACACCAATGCGGGAGAAGTGTCGAACAAAGGCTGGGAAGTTTCGGTGTTTGCCACGCCTTTGAAAACAGCCGATTTTTCGTGGACGATCAATGCAAACTGGGCACGGAACAGGAACAAGGTTGAGTCGCTGGCTGAGGGTGACAATATGATCATCGCAACCTACCAGACCAGCGTCACTTCCAACGCAACCGTCGGCAGACCTTTCGGAATATTGCGCGGCTCGGGATATGTGTACCACGAAAACGGCGGTAAGCTGATTGACCCGCGCGGGCAGTATGTATTATCGAGCCCGACGAAAGAAATTGGCGATCCAAATCCCGACTGGATCGGCGGCATCGGCAATACGGTGAGCTTCAAAGGGATCTCACTTTACTTTTTGGTTGATGTAAAAAAGGGCGGACAACTCTACAACCTGGATACATTCTACGGGTTTGGAACGGGGCTTTATCCTGAAACAGCAGGGCTGAATGAGCTGGGTAATCCGTCGCGGCTCCCTGTGGCGCAGGGTGGGGGGATACTGCTCGAAGGTGTCAAAGCGGACGGTTCGCCTAACGATGTGCGGCTGGAAAACCGGGCTTACGCACTTGGCCCGTACGGACCTAATGAATCCCACATTTACGGTGCCGGGTTTGTGAAGCTGCGCGAAGCTTCGTTATCGTATGCATTGCCTGCGGGACTGATCTCGAAGCTGAGAGTGGTAAAGGGAATTGATCTCGCGCTGGTAGGACGAAACCTGTGGATTATCCAAAAAGATGTGCCTTACTCAGATCCTGAGGCGGGATTTGGCGCAGGTAATATCTCGATGGGCTACCTGGGAGGGGCATACCCGACCGCACGCAACATCGGTTTCAATGTAAAACTCAGATTTTGACAAAACACCATGAAAAAAACCATTCTATATAGCATTGCGGCAATGTTTCTGACAGCAGGCTGCGTCAGTAACCTGGATGATGATTTTAACATCGATCCCAAAAAAGCCACGGAAGTACCTGCCGCTACGCTGGTGAGCAATGCGCAGTTCAATCTGACCAGCATTATTACCACGCCGGATTATAATTACAATCCATTCAGGTACTATCTGCAGTACTGGGCTGCGGTGCAGTATCCCGACGAAAGTCAATACAATATCAACTCCCGCGAGATAAATAAGTCGTTTTGGGACGTGATATACCGCGACGTGCTCAGCGATCTGCGTGAGGCACGCAAAACGGTCGACGCAAATGCATTCCTGACTGCCGGAGAGCGCGCCAGCCAGGTTGCTGCCATTGAGGTACTGGAAGTATATGCATGGGCGGTGCTGGTGAATACGTTTGGCAATATTCCCTATTCACAGGCGCTGGATATCAATAATGTGCTGGCAGCTTATGAGGATGACGGCGCGATTTACGCTGACCTGACCAAGCGCCTCGACGCAGCAATTGCAAGCCTCAATGCACACCCGGAAGCTGGCGGGTTTTCAACGGGCGATCTGTATTACGGCGGCGATGTGGAAAGCTGGCTTAAATTCGCGAATTCCCTCAAACTCCGCTTTGCGATCACCATTGCGGACGTGGAACCTGCCAATGCTAAAAAGC
The DNA here is from genome assembly GCF_051859145.1 of Dyadobacter sp. Taxonomy (GTDB): domain Bacteria; phylum Bacteroidota; class Bacteroidia; order Cytophagales; family Spirosomataceae; genus Dyadobacter. Next base: position 1,898 of record NZ_JBHYGF010000410.1, on the reverse strand, counting down.
TCGCCGAGGAAGCCGCGCCGCACGTTTTTACCTCATCGGAAGACGATGCGCAGCTGAACTACACAGCCAATATGCCAACCGCAAACCCGATGTCGGACATACTTGCCAAGAGGGATGATAACGTGGCTGCCAATACGCTTGTGGATGTGATGAATAAACTGTCAGACCCGCGCATTGACGAGTTTTTCCAGCCAGCCACAGCCGGACCGAATGCGGGTAAGTATGTGGGCGGGGTTTACGGCGTAGCCAATGTTTACGCGCGGTATGCGCAGCCGGGTACCCTGCTCAGAGATCCAGTTTTGCCTGGTTTGCTCTTGACTTATACCGAAGTTGAATTTCTGCTTGCAGAAGCTAAGTTGCGTGGGTTTAATGTGCCGGGAACTGCCGTGGCGCATTACAACGCGGCAATTACGTCTTCCATCGTGCACGATTTCGGAGGCACGCAGGCAGAAGCTGCCACTTACCTGACACGGGCGGGCGTTGTTTTCGACGCGGCTAACTGGAAGAAAAGCATTGGTACACAAAAGTGGATTGCAATGCATAACCAGCCGGTAGAAGGCTGGAAGGAGTGGAGAAGGCTCGACTATCCTGTTTTGCAGAAGCCGGCTCAGGCGCTTTCTGAAATTCCGCTGCGCTTTCCGTATCCATTTTCGGAACAAAACCTGAATGGGGCAAACTACCGGGCAGCAGCTACGGCAATGGGCGGAGATGAGGTCACTTCACGCATTTTCTGGGACAAACCCTGAAAGTTTTAAGCTTTAAAAACAAACTGCCCGGAATGTATATGTGCATTCCGGGCAGTTTGTTTTTTGACTAGTCGACCCGACCGATTTCTTTTTTCAGGTTGTACCATTTCGTCACGTCGCCTTCTTCGGCGTCAGTGTAGTTTTTGGCCAGGTAGTCCAGGAATGCAAACTTAGCTTCGTCGGATTCCAGGAACAAATGCTCCACCACACCTTCGGCTTTGATGAAATACTGGTAGCCGTCATTGGTGACTTCCTTGGTTGTATAAAACCGGCCTGAGCCTTCAAAATTGGTGATTGAATCGTATAAATTGTAAACATCCTCGTGGTCGCCCAGGCTCACGCCTGAAAGCCACTCTTCATGATCAGTTGTTTTTTCCATTTTGGTTTGTGTTGATAAATTTCAATTCGCGTGGTTCTTCAAGTAAGCTTCGATCTTCTCACGGTTGCCGCCTACTGCTTTAATGGCTTCCAGTATTTGCTCGCGGGTAGCGCCGCTTTTCTTTGCCAGGTATTCAATTTCATAATCCTCACTGGCTGAAACCTGGTTGCGGTCCCGGGCGTCCTTTTTGGTTTTATCGTCTGCCATGATCGTATTTTTAGTTTGTTGAACAAAGAATTTCGTGCATACCAGCAAAAACCGTGCTTGCAGGGCTTTTGAAGACGGTTGTGCATTTGAAATCTCGGCAATTGGTGACTAGCAGGCAGCGCGGGCAGCAGATAGCGTGTCTGTTGAAGTAGTTGAAAAATGGTTTTAACAAGAAAAATTTGAACTATGCGAAAAATTCGACGCTACCTGCCTGCATTTGCTTTGCTCATTTTCGTTGCTTCCTGTTCACAGGATGAAGTCGCCAACCGAGAAACTGCGGTGAAGCTTGGAAAGGATTCTGTGAGCCTTCAACTCGGAACCTATCCGCTTTTTATAGCAGAAGCATACCGCTTTGTGGGGTCGGACTCGGTCGATCTGATGCAGATTGATCCTAATTTCAACACTTACAGAAAGGAAGTGTATCTGGCATTTCGGCCGAGCGGAGGCTATATCAATTACTGGTTTGGCAGCGAGATTAACGAAGCGGCACAACAGGGCGCATCATACACATTTTCCATGAACATCAGAATAGAGCGGCCGATTGGTTTGCGCATTCACTGGGATGA
>NZ_JBHYGF010000409.1:0-3519 GCF_051859145.1 Dyadobacter sp. | reverse complement strand
AAATCGTGCCCTGCGCGGTCGGTCACATAAGTGATCAGCTGTGCGGTTTCACCTTCTTCGCGGCCAAGCTTTTTGTCCATAATGGAGCAAAGCAGCATCACCAGGTCAATATTTTTCCATTCGTTATGGCCGCCGATATTGTAAGTTTCTCCATTTACGCCATCGTGGAAAATCACGTCGATTGCTCTGGCGTGGTCTTCTACAAAAAGCCAGTCACGGATGTTTTCGCCTTTTCCATAAACAGGAAGCGGCTTTTTCTGGATAATATTATGGATCATCAACGGGATCAGCTTCTCAGGGAAGTGGTTTGGTCCGTAGTTGTTGGAGCAATTTGATATCACAACAGGCAATTTATAGGTGTTGTGATATGCTCTTACGAAATGGTCCGAAGATGCTTTTGAAGCAGAATAAGGTGACCGTGGGTCGTATTTGGTAGTTTCCAAAAAGAATGTACCCGGATCGTGCAGTTCTCCGTAAACTTCATCTGTTGATACATGGTAAAAAAGGTGGTTTTGAAGATCTTCTTTCCACGCATTTTTAGCCGAGTTCAGCAGGTTTACAGTTCCGACTACATTCGTCATCACAAACGACATCGGATCTGAAATGGAACGGTCAACGTGGCTTTCTGCTGCCAGGTGGACAACACCGTGAAAATCGTGTTCAGCAAAAAGTTTATCTATGAACGCTGCGTCAACAATGTCACCTTTTACAAATGTATAGTTTGGTGCATTTTCAATGTCGCGCAGGTTTTCAAGGTTACCCGCGTAGGTGAGTGCATCCAGGTTGAAAATATGATAGTCGGGATGTGAAGTAACGAAGCGGCGAACTACGTGTGAGCCAATAAAGCCGGCACCGCCTGTAATCAGGATTTTTTTCATCTATTGAGCAGTTATTTTTAATTGCCAGTTCCATGCATCTCGCAAAGCGTCTGCAATGGATTTTTCGGCAGTCCATTTCATTATATTATTGACTTTGTCGGACTGCGCGTAAATTTTCTCCACATCCCCCTCGCGGCGCGGCCCGATTGTATAGTTTAGTTTTACCCCGTTTACTTCTTCAAATGTATTGATCAGCTGTAAAACAGTGTAGCCTTCTCCAGTACCTACATTGAATACATCATAGTAGTTGGCTTCCGTTTCTGATTGCAGCAATTCCAGTGCCTTTACGTGCGCTTTGGCCAGATCAACCACGTGGATAAAGTCACGAATGCAAGTCCCGTCCGGCGTATCATAGTCGCTTCCAAAAACAGTCAGTGATTTGCGCAGACCGGCCGCTGTTTGCGTGATAAAAGGTACAAGGTTGCTCGGCACGCCATTAGGCAGCTCGCCGATCAGCGACGATTCGTGTGCGCCAATTGGATTGAAATATCTGAGCGAAATGGCTTTAATGCCCGGCTTGGAATGGGTATGATCACGGATGATATCCTCGCCGATTGCTTTGGTATTTCCGTAGGGTGAGGTAGCTGGCTTTCTTGGTGTATTTTCCGTTACCGGAATCGCGTCGGGCTGACCGTAAACGGTGCAGGAAGAAGAAAAAACAAAATTGGGGACATTGAACTCCTGCATAGTACGTAAAAGGACCAGCAGGGAGATAATGTTGTTTTCGTAGTAGTTCAAAGGTTTTTCAACCGATTCACCAACTGCCTTGTAAGCTGCAAAATGGATTACTCCGTCAAACTGCTCTTTTGCAAAAAGATCACGTACCTGGTCTGCATTGTTGCAGTCGATTTCGTAGAAAGGAAAATCCTTGCCTGTAATCTTTTTAATCCCCTCCAGAACACCTTTGTTAGAGTTATAAAGGTTGTCTACAATAACCGGTTCGAAACCTGCTCTATCCAACTCTACAACAGTGTGGGAACCTATAAAACCGGCTCCTCCGGTAACGAGAATTTTCATGCCCAAAATCTAATTTTAATGATTATCGCTGATGTAGCTGCTTGTAAAAAACGCCTTTAAGTATGCAATAAAACAGAATTCAGGCTATGATAACAACTTAAAGTGATTATCTGGGAGTGCATTTTTTTCCCGGGCAAAAGTAGAAAATTTGGCTTCTATAAAAAAAAAATGTTTTTATTTATCCGTTGGTTGTTAAATGCAGATTTGAGGAAAATGAACCAGAGAGAAATAAAGGCACTGATATCCTTGCTTGATGATGAAGATCATGAAGTGAGCCAGCATGTTGAGGGTAAAATCCTGTCATTGGGCGGAAGTGTAATCCCGTTTTTGGAAACAGAATGGGAGGAAAGCTTCAATCCGCACGTGCAGAGAAAAATAGAAGAACTGATCCACGAACTGCAGCTCAGCATTATGATAGAGCGGCTGCAAGCCTGGAAAAACGGGGGCGGCCTGGATTTGCTGGAAGGTATGTGGATTATCGCCACCTACCATTATCCAGACCTTTCCATTGAGAAGCTGAGAAGTACCATCGAACAGCTTTACTACGATATCTGGATCCAGTTCCAGGAAGAAATGAATGCGGTAGACCAGATCAAACGCATTAACAGCTTGTTTTTCGGCGTGATGAATTTTGCTGCGAATACCAAAAACTTCCATTCGCCTTCCAATTCAATGGTGAATGTAGTACTGGAAAGCCGCCGCGGGAACCCCATTACTCTATGTGTGATTTACCTGCTGATTGCCAGAAAGCTCGGTATGCCGGTGTACGGGGTTAATCTTCCGAACCTGTTCGTGCTGACGTACAAAAGCGACCAGACCCAGTTCTATATTAATGTCTTCAATCGCGGGATAATTTTCTCCAAAACAGATATTGATCATTATATCGCTCAGCTGAATATCAAATCAAAGGAGATCTTTTATCAGCCCTGCACCAACCTTGAAATTGTACAGCGCGTGTTGCGGAACCTGATCTTGTCGTATGAAAAAACAAGCGAGCAGGATAAAATGCAGGAGATCGAAAAGATATTGAAGTCGACACTCGACGAGCCGGAAGATAACTAGTCAGAGTGCGATCGCCAGGCAATGCCCGTCAAACCACCTGATGTGAATCCTGGACTTTACAACCTTTTCTTCGTCGGTCAGGTTTCCTTCTGTCAATACCTGTCCGACTGAGAATGGCTGAATGCGGATTGCTTCTTTGAAACTGATCTTTTTCTTCCCGTACATTTTATAAATCGCCTCTTTCGCGCACCAGTAAATGCTGAGGCGCGAAATGTCGTTTTCTGCGTGGTCAAATTCTGCGGGAGAGAGGTACTTGTTGGCAGTGCGCTGCAACTTTGCATCGCTTTTTTCCATATCAATGCCGACTGCGGCTAGCGGATTAATCGCTACTGCGACGAATTCAAATGTATGTGTAATGGAAATGTGGGAGTCGTTGTCGATCAGAAATGCTTTGCCGTGCTCGTCTTTGTGCAGACCTACATAAGCAATACCAAATTTTTCAGCAAGGTTTTTAATGAGCATGCGGCTGGCCAGCCATTCCCTGATTTTCTGAGGGTGTGAAATGCTGTTTAACTCTTCGATATTGAAGCGGGTACCCAGGTTTTCTCTTAGCTCTGATTCA
>NZ_JBHYGF010000408.1:0-3528 GCF_051859145.1 Dyadobacter sp. | reverse complement strand
AAGAACAAGCGTTGGAGATTAGTAGAAATCCTTGAAAAAGCTAAGTAATAATGGTACAGCAAGAATCAAGACTGTCAGTAGCAGATAACAGTGGCGCTAAGGAGGTACTCGTAATTCGTGTACTTGGAGGAACTGGAAAGCGCTATGCTTCGGTAGGGGATAAAATCGTAGTTACGGTTAAATCGGCTCTATCTTCAAGCAATATGAAAAAAGGAACGGTTTCAAAGGCCGTGGTTGTTCGTACCAAGAAGGAGGTACGTCGCAAGGATGGAACTTATATCCGCTTTGAGGATAACGCAGCAGTTTTATTGAATAACAATGACGAGCCTCGCGGTAGCCGCATATTTGGTCCAGTTGCACGTGAATTGCGTGAAAAACAATTCATGAAGATTGTGTCACTCGCACCAGAAGTGCTGTAAGAAATAAGGTATTTCTTTAAACTATTAAGAGAATACGTCAATGGAAATTAAAGGAAAAAAAGCACCAGCAAAATTGCATATCCGTAAGGGCGACACTGTGAAAGTGATTTCAGGTAACGCAAAAGGGGAAACAGGTGTGATTAAGAAGGTGCTTGTTGAGAAGCAAAGAGCTACTGTAGAAGGTGTAAACATGATTACAAAGCATGTTAAACCTAACGCTCAGAATCCACAAGGTAGTATCGAGAAGAAAGAAGGTGCTATTCACATCAGTAATCTTATGGTTGTGGATCCTAAAACAGGAGAAGCTACAAGGACTGGTCGCAAGATCAATGATGGCGGTAAATTGCAGCGCTTTTCAAAAAAGACTGGTAATTTATTATAGTTGTTAGTATCGCTAGTTTAGTAACAAAGCAAGTGGGTCGGTAATCCACGTAACTAATTTGAAAATGGCACAGCCAAGATTAAAAGAAAAGTATGCGAGCGAAGTTGTTTCGCAATTGAAAGATAAGTTCCAGTATAAGTCGAGTATGCAAGTACCCCGGCTTACAAAGATAGTGATCAATAAAGGTATCGGAGCTGCTGTTGCGGATAAGAAGCTGGTTGATACGGGAGTTGAAGAGCTAAGCCTTATAACGGGGCAAAAAGCAATTGCAACTATATCTAAAAAGGCGGTCTCAAACTTTAAGTTGAGAGAAAACATGCCGATTGGCGCTAAAGTTACTCTTCGCGGGGATCGTATGTACGAGTTTTTGGATCGATTGACTACGATTGCAATGCCACGGGTTCGTGATTTCAAGGGAATCAGTGATAAAGGCTTTGATGGAAGAGGAAATTATACTTTTGGTGTTAAGGAGCAGATTATCTTTCCTGAGATCAGCATCGAGAAGGTGAATAAGATCACAGGTATGGACATTACGTTTGTGACTTCCACCAACTCTGACGAAGAGAGTTACGAATTGCTGAAAGCGCTGGGAATGCCTTTTACCAACGCTAGCAAATAATATAATATTTAATACAAGATTTATTTACCGACAATGGCAAAAGAATCAGTAAAAGCGAGAGAAAGAAAAAGACAGGCGCTGGTAGAGAGATATGCTGAGAAGCGTACAAAGCTCAAAGCAGCTGGCGACTGGGTTGGTTTGGACAAGCTGCCACGTAACTCTTCTCCGGTTCGTCTACATAACCGATGCAAAATCACTGGAAGACCGAGGGGATATATGCGCAAATTCGGGATTTCAAGAGTTCTATTCCGAGATATGGCTTCTGATGGAAAAATTCCGGGAGTTACTAAATCAAGTTGGTAAGAATACTTTCAATTCTGATTTCAATTACTTAACTTTGCACTCCCGTTCAAAAAGGGGTGTTTAAACTTGGCATAAAAATGTTAACGGATCCCATAGCAGACTATCTGACGAGACTCAGAAACGCTATCAAAGCGAAGCACCGGGTTGTTGAGATACCTGCATCCAACATAAAAAAAGAGATTACAAAAGTACTTTTTGATAAAGGGTACATACAAAGCTATAAGTTTGATGAGGTTGGGCCTCAGGGAATAATTAAAATCGCTTTGAAATATAATCCTGTCACAAAGCAATCTGCAATTGTAAAATTGGAGAGGGTAAGTAAGCCTGGTTTGAGAAAGTACTCAGGTTCATCAACATTGCCGCGCGTCTTGGGTGGATTAGGAACTGTAATTATCTCAACATCTAAGGGTGTTATGACTGACAAAGAGGCGAAAACCCTCAATGTAGGTGGTGAGGTGTTGTGTTTCGTGTATTAATACTTTAAAGATATTCAGGAAATGTCACGGATAGGAAATAAAGTTATCGTTTTGCCAGCTGGAATTTCAGTTGCAGTTGGTGAAGATAATGTCGTGTCGGTTAAAGGACCAAAAGGAACGCTTTCTCAAACAGTTGACAGTGATATTACTGTTGCTGTTGAAGGTAATGAACTTACTGTAAAGCGTCCGACAGAGCAAAAACGTCATAAAGCGTTGCACGGTCTATACCGCTCATTAATCAACAACATGGTGATTGGTGTTGGTGAAGGTTATAAGAAAGAGCTTGAAATTATTGGTGTTGGTTACAAGGCTAGTTCAGCGAACAACGTTTTGGAGTTGCAACTAGGATACTCCCACAATATTTTCATGGCTATACCAAGCGAGATTAAGCTTACAACTACCTCTGAAAAGGGACAGAATCCCAAGGTTATTTTAGAAGGTATTGATAAAGAGCTGATTGGTTCAGTTGCTGCTAAGATTAAGTCACTTAGAAAAGTTGAGCCTTACAAAGGTAAAGGTATTCGTTTTGTTGGTGAGGTTGTACGTCGCAAGGCTGGTAAGTCGGCTTCTAAGAAGTAATTCGTTGCCACAAAATAATGTTATAAACAAAGTTAGATAAGATTACAATGGCTAACGCAAAAACAGATAGAAGAACGCGTCTCAAACTTCATATACGTAAGAGAGTTAAAGGTAGCACAGAACGTCCAAGGTTGTCGGTTTTCCGTTCTAATACCAGCATTTACGCGCAGATTATTGACGACATCAATGGAGTTACATTGGCGAGCGCTTCTTCGGTAGATCTTGGTGGAAGAAAAGAGAATTCTAACGTCGAAGTTGCACTTCAAGTTGGAAAGAAAATTGCTGAGAAGGCTCAGGAAGCGGGTATTCAAGCGGTAGTTTTTGACCGTAATGGGTACTTGTACCATGGAAAAGTTAAAGCATTGGCCGAAGGAGCCCGTGAGGGTGGCCTGAAATTCTAAGTATAACAAAGACTATGTCTATAAATACAAGACCTTCGAAGGTTAACGAGTCCGATTTGAAAGAGCGCGTTGTTGCCATCAATCGGGTAGCAAAAGTAGTAAAAGGCGGTCGTCGCTTTAGTTTTTCAGCCATTGTTGTTGTTGGTGATGGTAATGGTGTAGTAGGGTACGGATTAGGCAAAGCCAATGAAGTTACCGACGCTATTGCTAAAGGAATTGATGACGCTAAGAAAAACCTCATCCAAGTTCCAATGCTGAAGCATACTGTACCTCATGAAATGGAGGGTAAGTTCAGTGGGGGTTTTGTTTTGATTAAACCAGCTGCTCCTGGTACAGGTGTATTGGCCGG
>NZ_JBHYGF010000407.1:0-3532 GCF_051859145.1 Dyadobacter sp. | reverse complement strand
ACAATTCTTATTCTTTTAAAAGTACTATTACTAAATTGTTAAGGGAATTATGTCTAAGACAATCGTAGAGCATTCCGAAGCCTCGGAAGTCTTCAACCGGGACGAACCTTATGTGGACTGGCACGACGAAACGCTGTGGTTTGTGCGTCAGAAGCGGGATAAATCATCCAAGATGCTACCTGAATGGGAGCAACTGCGTGAAACTGCATCGGGCATTAAAAACTATGTGCTGTCCCACATGGACGAGCTGCTGATCCAGTTTGAGCAGAAAGCCAAAGAGAACGGCGTGCATGTGCATTGGGCAGCGAATGCAGCGGAGCACAATGAAATTGTGCTGGGTTTGCTGCGAAACCACGGCATTACCAAAATGGTAAAAAGTAAATCGATGCTGACCGAGGAATGTCACATGAATGAATTTCTCGTAAATAATGGCATTGAGGTGATCGACACCGATCTGGGTGAGCGCATTGTGCAGCTAAGGCAGGAGCAGCCGAGCCACATTGTACTGCCTGCGATCCACCTGAAAAAGAAAGACATCGGCGATCTGTTTCATGAACATCTAGGGACTGAGGCAGGCGCAACAGATCCGCAGTACCTCACAGAAGCAGCAAGACAACACCTGCGTGACAAATTCCTGACGCGCCGGGCTGCATTGACCGGTGTCAATTTCGCCATCGCTGAAACCGGAGGCTTTGTGGTTGCTACCAATGAAGGAAATGCGGATATGGGCGCGCACCTGGCCGATATTCACATTGCCAGTATGGGGTTTGAGAAAATTATTCCGAAGCAGGAGCATCTCGGGGTGTTTTTGAGATTGCTGGCAAGAAGTGCCACTGGACAGCCCGTGACAACCTACAACAGTCATTTTAAAAAGCCGAGGGAAGGTCAGGAAATGCATATTGTGATTGTTGACAATGGCCGCACTACCCAGCTGGGCCGTGCCGATTTCCGGAACTCACTGAAATGTATCCGTTGCGGCGCCTGCATGAACACTTGTCCGGTGTACCGGCGGAGCGGGGGCCACAGCTACCACAATGCAGTTGCCGGACCGATCGGCTCTATTCTCGCGCCTAATCTGGATATGACAAAGAATGCCGATCTGCCGTTTGCAAGTACGCTTTGCGGCAGCTGCTCCAATGTTTGTCCGGTGAAAATTGATATTCACGATCAGCTTTATAAATGGAGGCAGGTATTGGCAAAAGCCGGCCACGTGCCTCAGTCAAAAGGTTTGGGGATTCGTGCGATGTCGATGGTACTGTCGCAGCCGAGGTTTTATCAATGGTCGGGCAGGCTGGGCCGCTCTGTAATGCGCACCATCCCATTTGTAGTGAATAACGGATTAAATCCCTGGTATAAACAACGTGATATGCCCGAAGCGCCGAAAGAGAGTTTCCGCGACTGGTATATCCGAAACCGCAGAGAATAATGGGTACAAGAGAACAAATCCTGGAAAAGATCCGCCTGAACAAGCCGGATCCGATTGCACTTCCCGAGCAGATCCGTTTTACCAGCTTTTTCGAAAATACGGAAGCAAAGTTCATCGAAACGTTACAGTCGGTTTACACGGAAGTGGTCGTTGTGAAAAATGCGCAGGAGCTGGCCACAAAGGCAGAAGAACTTTACGCTGGCGTAGTGAACCGCGCCACCAACATTCCGCAGCTGGCTTCGTGGGCTGATTTCAGCTTGAATGTAACTGACCCGCATGAACTGGAACTGATCGAGATCGCTATCCTGAAAGCAGAATTTGGTGTAGCTGAGAATGGGGCGGTCTGGATTTCGGATCATCATCTGCAGCACCGCGTGTTGCCTTTTATCACACAAAACCTCGCACTCGCCATTCCGCGCTCGGCTATTGTGAACAATATGCACGATGCTTACGAGCGGCTTACTGACACAACTGGCTGGGGCTGTTTTATTGCTGGTCCTTCCAAAACGGCTGATATCGAGCAGTCGCTGGTGATCGGCGCTCACGGCGCCCGCAGTATGGTGATATTTTTGATTGAAGAGGAATAAATGGAACAGGTGATTGAGCTCCGGCCTTTTCAGCGGAATATGGCGGCGGACCTGGCGCGGCTTGCAGATAACCCGAAAGTGTCGGCGCAGGTGCGGGACAATTTTCCTTATCCTTATACCATTGCCGACGCGCATTACTGGATTGATATGTGCAGCAATGCAAACAGCAATGCATTTCAAAGAGCTGTTTTCTTCGAAGGTAAGTTTGCCGGCGGGATCGGAGTGGTGCGGCAGGAAGATATTTACCGAAACAATGCAGAAATCGGCTACTGGCTCGGCGAACCTTTCTGGGGACGCAATATTATGACCGCCGCACTCCGCGAAATGACCAGCTGGATATTTGAAAATACCTCCATCACGAGATTGTTCGCCGGTGTTTTTGAAACCAATGCGGCTTCTATGCGTGTGCTGGAAAAGGCGGGTTACGAGCTGGAAGCAATTCATCGTAAAGCAATTATCAAGAATGGTCGTGTACTGGACGAACACTTATATGTAAAGCTGGCCTGAGCGCTGCTATCTTTTTCTCCAAAAACTTCCCGGAAAAAAGTCCCCGGCATGTTCTTTCCTCTATTTTTGCATAGTTCACGATATTTATTTTTCCGGCTAATGCACGTTTGCTGAAACCGGAAAATGACGACTCCAATTATGCCAAAAATCATTGTTGCAATTGATGGCTATTCCAGTTGTGGCAAAAGCACAACGGCGAAACAGGTTGCTAAACAGCTCAACTATCCCTATATAGATACCGGCGCCATGTACCGCGCCGTGACCCTGTATTTTCTCCAAAATCATGTGAGTCTCACCAATCCGAAGGAGGTTGAAGCTGCTTTAAGCAATATTCAGATTTCCTTTCGGCGGCATGCTGAGCTGGGTCGTAACGATACCTATTTGAATGGCGCTAATGTGGAAGATGAGATCCGTAAGATGTATGTTTCCGAAAAGGTAAGTGACGTCAGCGCGATCGCGGAAGTGCGTCATGCATTGGTGGCGCAGCAGCAGCGTATGGGCAAAACAAAGGGGATTGTAATGGATGGACGTGATATTGGTACAGTAGTGTTCCCGCATGCTGAGCTGAAAATATTCATGACAGCCGATCCCCTGATCCGGGCGCAGCGAAGACAAATTGAATTAATGGAAAAAGGGGAACTGGTTGGTTTGGCAGAAATAGCTGAGAACCTGAAAATGCGCGACCATATTGACACCCACCGCGCCGAAAGCCCGCTGCGACAGGCGGATGATGCTGTGTACATTGATAACTCCATGATGACACTCGACGAGCAGGTAGAGCTGGTCGTGCGCCTCGCCGACGAGCAGATCGGACTTTCGCTACGTCGCCGAAACGCCAGCAAAGCTTGAAGATGGCTGATTTTGATTACGATTACCTGATTGTTGGCCAGGGACTTGCAGGTACAACACTTGCAATACACTTACTTGATCTAGGTAAGAAAGTTCTTGTATTGGGAGATACTGCATTACCTTCTTCCTCCAAAGTCGCCGCGGGAATATATAATCCTTTGAC
>NZ_JBHYGF010000406.1:0-3534 GCF_051859145.1 Dyadobacter sp. | reverse complement strand
CGCCGTTTGGTGAAAGCGATTTCCAGAAGAAAGCGTGGTTCCAGTGACCGCCGCCATTGTTGCGCACAGGTGCCGGAGCTTTGCTGATATTCGAGATAATTTCTTCTATGCTTTTGCCTTCCAGCTCAGTTCCTGCTACGGCTGCATTCAGGTTCGTAACGTATGCCTGGTGGTGACGGTCGTGGTGAATTTCCATGGTCAATGCATCGATATGTGGTTCCAATGCATTGTTTGCGTAAGGTAAGGGATCAAGTGTAAATGCCATTTTCAGTGTAGTTTAATGATAAAATATGAATGTTGCACTAGAAGACTAACAGCATATAAACGCTTTATGTTCTTAATTGCCTAAAAAATTTGAGTAATAGCTCCTGCGATTCCGATGCAAGAATTCCGCTTGTCAGCTGCGTTTTAGGGTGTAGAATGGGTTTTCCCAGCTTCAAAAAACCACGCTTTTCGTCGCTCGCTCCTATTACTACGCGCTTCATTTGCGACCAGTACAATGCGCCCGCGCACATCACACAAGGTTCAAGTGTCACGTACAAAGTACAATCCGAAAGGTATTTCGATCCGAGGTGATCTGCTGCGGCTGTAATCGCGATCATTTCGGCGTGTGCAGTCACATCATTGAGGCGCTCTGTCTGATTATATCCTTTACCGATTACGCGCTCGCCCAGCACCACAATCGCGCCCACCGGAATTTCGCCTTCCTCATAAGCTTTCTCCGCCATTCGCATTGCCTCTGCCATGAAATAGTTATCGAGTATGTCAGCCTGTATGTCCATATTCTAAAAAAAATGGGACATCCATTTTGTTAATGAATGTCCCGGTTTTATTTATTTATCCAAAATCAAGGTTTCATCACCCGCTGAACTGTACTGAGGTTTCCATTCTGGATTCTAAGCAAATACAATCCCGAAGGATAGTTCGCGAAATTCACCTCCGTCGTTTTCTGTTCGATTTGCTGGATTGCTCTTGATCTTCCATTCAAATCAATTACTTCCACGCGTGCCTGCTTCGGTTTGATGTTCCCTGAAACCTCCACGGTCACCGAAGACTGGATCAATGTCGGATACACTTTCACCCAGTTTGAAGGCTGCTGTGGTTCTACGCCCAGGATCGGGTCTACCTGTACGCGCGCCGAGCCTGCTCCCGTACCTGTTCCGCAGCTATTGGTAACCTTCGTAATGTTGTAGGTAACCGTAGCTGATGGTGCTATTTTGAAGGTAAACGGAGTTGTATTAGCCGTAATCAGCGTGTCTTTTGTTCCGGTACTCAGCGTAAAAGTCCACGGCGCCTTACCTGTCGTTTCTACTTTTAAAGTTGCGCTCTCACCTACCAGGATAGTCTGTGCGCCAGAAAGTGTTGCTACCGGAAGCGGGCTCGCCATGATCGTGATCGCGCTTACGCTTCCTTTTACCAAAAACGCAGCGTTTGTGCCCGAGCTGATCACCCGTGTATAGTAGCGCCCGCCTTCTGTTGTATCCGGGAATGTTGCCGTCACGGAGTTACTCGTCGCAACGGAAGGGATCGTGTAGAATTTGCTATCCTCATTTTCCGTCGCGATCTGAACCTTGAAAGTATTTTCAGCAGGGAAATCACCGGATTGCTGGAAAGGCACATTGAATGTTTTACCCGCACAAGCCTCCGCTATCGAAGGGTTTCCAGAGTTGATCGTAGGGATTTTCACATTCACAAGTGCTTGTCCGATCGGCGTTCCTTTTCCGCATGCATTGGCAACTTCTGTCAACAGGTAAATCGTGGTCGTGCTTGGCTTCACCGGCACCTGGATGTTAGCCTGGTCAGTAGTACCCTTACTACCGTCTGACAAGATGTAGCTCCATGGTCCCTCGCCGGTAAATTTGATGTTCACATTGGCAGTCTCACCCAGGTCAATGGTAGAAGTACCCGTAATTGTTGCAGAAGGAAGTGATTTGATGTGGATCGTGATCTCTTCCTTCGGACTTTCACATTTGTTTTCAACGCCGGTTTGGGTTACGTAAAATGAGTAATCCTGTACCTTATCTGTAAATGGCGTAAATGGAAATCCTTGCCACTCACCGTCAACAGTTCTATACCACTTCAATATAGTTCCGGTTGCATCCAGAATCGGGGCAGTTGCACCCTGGCAGTATTCAAGGTAGGTTTTGGTGGTCGGCTTCGGAGTAGTGTTTACTTTCACATCAATTTTCGCCCGATCACTTGGGCATTCTTCAAGCGTTTGGCCTACATAGTAAGAGATTGTACCTCCCTCGGCAGTTGAAGGTACCGTCACAATGGTACTCGAATCTCCGCCAGTAGCATTAGTTCCGTACCAATAAAGCGTCGCATTCGCCATTGGAGTAGCTTTCAATGGGTCTGCTTTGATAAATTGGCAGTATTCGATGGTAGGAGTAGTTACTGTTGGCACTGCTGGAAGTGGTTTTATGCGGACTTTCTGTAAAGATCTCGCGGCACTTTCACAGCTCTTGTCCGATACCTGAGTTACATAAAAGGTTTTCTCTCCTTCTGTTTTCAGGTTGATCACCGGCGTACTTACTGTCGTAGTTCCGGTTGCAGCGCTGTACCATTTAAGTGTATTTCCATCGGCTGCTTTGGTGGGGAAAGAGTAAGTTTTGTCCTCCCTTTCCTGGCAGAAAATATCTGAAACTGTCGGCAGCGTCGCCGGCGTTGCATTCACAACTACATCCTTTTTTGCACGCGGACTTTCGCAAGAAAGGTTGCCGTAAGTATTGGATTGTGTAAGATAGTAAGAAGTGGTTCCGGCAGTGGTGGTAGTTGGAGTTGGCGCTGTTGCTGAGCCGGTACCGCCAGTGGCAGCAGTATACCATTTGTAAACGCCGCCGGCTGGTGTAAGTGCCACCGCCTTTTCACCTACGCAGTATTGGGTTGGAGTCACCGTTGGAGCTAAAGGGGTATCTTTAACTACCACCTCGATTTTTGCACGCGGCCCTTCACAGCGGCCATCTGTTGTCTGACTCACGTAATAGCTAGTTGTGCCAGCAGCAGTGGTAACCGGCACAGGCGCAGCTGCGAGCGGTGAGCCGCCAGTTGAACTGGTATACCAGCTCAGGTTAGTTCCGGTAGCTGTCAATGCAGTTGCTGTTACATTCTGACAAAGGCTAACCGTAGCTGTTACCGTTGGAACCAGCGAGTAATTCTTCACTGTCACGGTAATCTCAGCTCTTTCACTTTCACACTTTGCATTTGGCGCCTTTTGGCTCACATAGTAGGTAGCTGTACCCACAGTGCCTGTACCCGGAGTAGGCGCAGTTGTAGTGCCGGTTCCACCTGTTTTGGAATTGTACCACAAAATTGTGTTTCCAGCTACCCCGGTGGCGGTAAGCGGAACTGCCTTTTGATTAACACAATAACTGATGTCTTCCACTTTCGGAGCAGCAGGAGGTGCACAGGCAGATACTGTTACAACAATCTCAGTTCTTGCGCTCTCGCATTTATTAACGGTACGCGATACATAATAGCTTTTTGTTCCGGCAACAGTTGTCGACGGTGTCGGCGCAGTTGCAGAGCCAGTTC
>NZ_JBHYGF010000405.1:3042-3537 GCF_051859145.1 Dyadobacter sp. | reverse complement strand
AAGAAGACCACATTGTGCTTTTATCTTTCTGGGATAACCGCAGAAATCCGAAGGTCACTAATTAAATAAAGAATACTTTAAAACTGCAATGGCCAGAATTCTCACAGGCATTCAAAGTAGCGGAAGACCGCATTTAGGTAACATTCTCGGGGCGATTGCTCCTGCGATCGAACTCTCGAAAGATCCCAAAAACGAATCTTTTTTCTTTATCGCTGACCTGCATTCACTCACTTCCCTTAAAAACGGCGCGGAGCGAACGAACTTTGTGAGAGCTATTGCAGCAACCTGGCTCGCCTTTGGCTTCGACTACAAAAAGAATGTATTCTGGCGGCAGTCGCGCGTTCAGGAACATACCGAGCTTGCCTGGTACCTCAACTGCTTTACGCCATTTCCTATGCTGGCGAATGCAACTTCATTTAAAGAAAAGTCAGAAAAGCTGGCGGACGTCAATGCGGGCTTGTTCACTTACCCGGTCTTGCAGGCTGCGGATATTTT
>NZ_JBHYGF010000405.1:0-3032 GCF_051859145.1 Dyadobacter sp. | reverse complement strand
ATGCCAACATTATCCCTGTCGGCAAAGACCAGAAGCAGCACCTGGAAATGACAAAAGATATCGCAACCCGCTTCAACCAGCTTGCGGGAGAAGATATCCTGGTATTGCCAGAGCCGCAGATCGACGAGCGCATTATGACAATCCCGGGCGTGGACGGACAAAAGATGAGCAAGTCTTACCACAATTACATTGATATCTTCCTGCCCGAAAATGAGTTAAAAAAGGTAGTCAAAAAGATCATTTCAGATTCTACCCCGCTGGAAACGCGCAAGGATCCTGACAATGATATTACATATAAATTGTACAGCCTGATAGCCTCCGACAGTGAAGTGGAAGCAATGCGGCAGAATTACCTCAACGGCGGCTACGGTTACGGGCACGCCAAGCAGGCGCTGTTTGAATGCATGCTGGAAAAATTTGCTGAGCCAAGACGCATTTTCAATTATTATATGGAAAACAACGAGGAGCTCGAAGCAATCCTGACAGAAGGCGAAGCGAAAGCGCGCGAAATTGCCCAGGATACGATCTCGAAAGTCCGTAAAGTATTGGGATTTAGCTCATGACCGATGCTCTGGATACGATCATTCGCGCCGATCAGGAATTATTTCTTTGGTTAAATGGGCTGCACACGCCCTGGCTCGACTCGATCATGTACTGGATTACCTACAAATACACCTGGGTCCCCATGTACGTAATACTGATTGCATTCACACTGGCAGGTGACCGCAAGAAAGGTTTTGCTGCATTGCTCACGGTACTGCTGGCGGTCATCCTTGCAGATCAGATTACCTCCGGCTTTATGAAACCTTACTTCATACGCTTTCGGCCATGTCACGAGCCAATACTCCGCGGAATGGTGCACGAAGTTGCTGGCTGTGGAGGTTTATACGGATTTGCTTCTTCCCATGCGTCAACGAGCTTTGCTGTTGCAATTACCTGGTTTACCTTTTTGCGGGGCAAAGTCAAGTACCCCGCATTGCTGTTTCTCTGGGCGATAACTTACTCTTACAGCAGGATTTACGTGGGCGTACACTATCCTACCGATATTTTTGTTGGCGCCGTGGTAGGTTTGTTGAGCGGATACTGCTGCATTCGCCTGTACTATCTTTTTTCGAAGAAATACTATCTTAATTAATTGGTTTTGTTTAATTTTGCGCAAATTTTAGTCTGTCCATGGGTTCTTTCAACACAGTAAAAATATTCTCCGGAAGTCAGTCAGAGTATTTGGCCAAAGACATTGCCAGATATTATGGCAAGGAGCTCGGCGGGTATAATTTACGGAAGTTTGCAGACGGTGAATTGTCGCCCAGTTTTGAAGAATCTGTAAGGGGTTGTGATGTTTTTTTAATCCAGTCTACTTTCCCGCCTGCTGATAACCTGATGGAACTGCTCCTGATGGTAGACGCTGCTCGACGTGCTTCTGCTCATTACGTAACGGTTGTTATTCCGTATTTCGGCTACGCAAGGCAGGATCGGAAAGACAAACCCCGCGTTGCTATTGCTGCGAAAGTGGTGGCAAATCTGCTTACTTCTGTTGGTGTGGATCGCCTGATGACGATTGATCTGCACGCCGGACAAATCCAGGGCTTTTTTGACTTACCTGTTGATCACCTGGAAGGAACTTCGATTTTTGTTCCTTATATCAAATCATTGAACCTTAAAAACCTGCTGATTGCATCCCCTGACATGGGCGGAGCTGCACGTGCAAGAAATTTCGCGAAGTTCCTGAATGTGGATATGATACTTTGCGATAAGCATCGTAAGCGGGCGAATGAAATTGCCAGCATGCAGGTGATCGGGGACGTAGAAGGAATGGACGTAGTACTTGTCGACGATTTGATCGATACAGGCGGAACACTTTGCAAAGCGGCCGAACTGATCCTTGATAAAGGAGCCAGCTCGGTAAGAGCAATCAGCACGCACGCGATTATGTCGGGCAAGGCACACGAAAACATTGCCAACTCTGTTTTGGAGGAGTTGATTATTACAGACACGATCCCATTGAAGCAGCAGAACGATAAAATACGCGTACTATCTGTTGCTGAAATCTTCGCGAAAGCGATCGGAAGGATCAGAGATCATGAATCTATTAGTTCATTATTTATAAATCATCAGTAAATTTTATTTTTTTTTAACTTTATTATTAAATATTCTTATGAAAAAGCATGAGATTGTAGGGTTTAAAAGAGCGAATCTCGGCAAGACGGAAGCCCAGGAACTACGTTCACAAGGTTATGTTCCGTCTGTGCTGTACGGTGGTAACGAGCAGGTACATTTCTATGCGCCCGCTATGTTGTTCCGTGAATTGCTTTTCACACCGGATATTTTCAATGTAACCCTTAATATTGAGGGTACTACATACGACGCGATTCTTCAGGAAAAGCAGTTTCACCCGGTTAACGATTCTTTGATCCACGCGGATTTTTTACAGATCGTTGATGGCAAGGAGATAAAAGTTGAAGTTCCTGTTAAATTGACAGGTACATCCACCGGAGTAATGAAAGGTGGAAAAATGAACCAAAAATTGCGTAAATTGCGCGTACAAGGTCTGGCTGAAAACATTCCTGACTATGTAGATGTTGATGTAACTGAGCTTGATTTAGGAAAATCTGTAAAGGTTGGTGCAGTTAAAGCTGAAAATTTTGTTATATTGACAGCCGCAAGCAACCCGATCGCCTCAGTAGAGATACCACGTGCGCTTCGCGGTACGCTTACCAAGTAAGTATTTTATTTTTCATGGCTAATAGATGCAAACGTGCCGACCATTGGTCGGCATTTTTGTTTATAACCATTCCGCAATTTGCTGAACCAACACTTCATTGATACGCACGTAACTCTCGTGTGTCCAGCCACCTATGTGCGGGGTGAGTACTACTTTATCTGACTTTTTCAAATAGTCGAATGTACGTTGCTGCTCCTGGGTCAGTTTTCCAATTTTCTCATTTTCCAGAACATCCAGACACGCGCCGCGGATTTTGCCACTCTCCAATCCATTTACAACCGCGTCAAGCTTTACGGTCTCTCCTCTTGAT
>NZ_JBHYGF010000404.1:0-3543 GCF_051859145.1 Dyadobacter sp. | reverse complement strand
GGCCGGCATACTGATGCTTTATCACTAGTTTTTAAGACCTTTCAATAACGCTTATAACAAATATTCGTAATGCAGGATACTTATGTAATTATCATGGCAGGCGGAGTGGGTACCAGGTTCTGGCCATTCAGCCGGACCGATTTCCCGAAGCAATTTCACGATGTACTCGGTACCGGACAGACGCTTTTGCAGCAAACTGTTGAAAGATTTGATGGAGTTTGCCCAATCGAAAATGTTTATATAGTTACCAGTCAGGAATATAAAGAGCTCGTAAAAGAGCAGATCCCGGCACTGTCTGATGATCAGATCCTGCTGGAACCGAATCGCAGGAACACAGCGCCGTGCATTGCTTATGCCTGTTACAAAATCGCAGCGCGCAATCCCAATGCAAATGTAGTAGTTGCGCCTGCCGACCATATTATTCTTAAAAGCGACGTTTTCAGAGATACCATCAAGGTTGCTCTTGGAGCTACCCGGAATGAAGATATCCTGGTTACCCTGGGTATCCAGCCAACCCGGCCCGACACCGGTTATGGTTACATTCAGTACATTCCTGACAAGCTGACTGTTAAAAAGGTTAAATCCTTTACCGAAAAACCTCACCTGGAACTCGCATTGCAGTTTTTAGACAGCGGCGATTTTGTATGGAACGCAGGAATTTTTGTCTGGAATATCAATGCATTTAAAAAGGCATTGAACGAGTTCCAGCCTGAGATCGCAGAAATATTCAGCGGAGGCGATAACCACTATTACGTTGAAACGGAGGATTCCTTTGTTCAGCGGGCATACGCGCATTGCGGCAGCATTTCTATTGACAATGCGATCATGGAAAAAGCGGACAATGTTCACGTGGTTTTAAGCAATTTCGGCTGGTCGGACCTTGGTACCTGGAAGTCACTGTATGAAGTTTCAGAAAAAGATTCGAACCTGAATGTAACAGACGGAAACCTGATCCTGTACAATACAACAAATTCGATCATCAAAACACCCGCTGATAAGCTTGTTGTAATCAATGGTCTGGACGGTTTTATTGTAGCCGAATACGACGGAGTGCTTTTGATCTGCAAAAAAGAAGAAGAACAGAAAGTAAAGGAGTTTGTAGCCCAGGCGAAGGAGTTGAATCCGAAGTATGTTTAGTTTGTGAGAAGATACCGTTAGAAAAATGCCAGGCTGTGAGGTCTGGCTTTTTTGTTTTTATCCAGTAACTTTATAATACACTGTCAAAGCCAGAATATGTCAGCATCAGAACTTAGAGCGGAAGCGATTCGGATCGTTAATGAAATTGACGACGACAGAATGGAAGACCTGTTGACAATGCTTAATTGCTTAGTGGAACAGCAAAATGCGGAATCGATTGAAATAGATCCTGCCGAACTCAACCGGCTCTTAACAGAATCTTTAAAACAAGCTCAACAAGGAAATTTAATCCCGAATGAACAAGTACTTAAAGAAGGCAAAGAGTGGCTTACGAAATTAAATGGACGGCGGATGCAAGGAGAGACTATACCGAAATAATCTCCTATTTATATGATCAATGGGGGTTTGAAATAGCGGATGAATTTACTGACAAACTCAAACATCAGCTGGACTTGCTAAGTAAATACCCATTCCTAGGTAAAAAGCACAGAGCTTTTAGTTCTGTTCATGAATTTGTTCTGGGAAGGCATCAAACGCTGTATTATACAGTTTTTGATAATACAGTTCTGTTGATGAATATTCGTGATAATAGGCGCTCAAAATAATCAGCTAGCCTGCACCTTCTCAATCTCAAAAAACCGCACATCCGCTTTTACATTCTCTAAAATCTTCTGCGATCGCTCCGGCCGGGCGTCGGTGATGAAGACCTGGCCGAGGAAGCCGGTGTCTACTAGTTCAATCAGCTTGTGAATGCGGCGGTCGTCGAGTTTGTCGAAAATATCGTCCAGCAGCAGGATCGGAGTTTTTCCTTTTTCTTCTTTCAGTAACTCAAACTGTGCCAGCTTCAATGCGATCAGGAAAGACTTTTGCTGTCCCTGCGAGCCAAATTTTTTGAGAGTAACTTCATCAATTTCAAATATATACTCGTCTTTGTGAACACCTTTCCCGGTGCGCTGCGCGTGCAAGTCGCGGCTGCGGTTTCTCCTGAACTCTGCTGGAAAGTCGGCGCTGGATACCTCACTTTCGTAGATTACATCAACCTTCTCTTTCCCGCTGCTCAAAAACGCATAGTACTTATGGAACAATGGCAGGAACCGCTCCATAAACCGGCTGCGATGATGGTAAATCCTTTGAGAAAGTATAATCAGCGGTTCGTTGTAGGTTTCGAGCAAATCTTCGTCGAGGTAATTGCGCTCGGCAAAGAGCTTTAACAATCCATTCCGGTTGTTCAGGATCTTGTTGTATTGAAGAAAATCTTCCAGGTACCCCTCTGTTGCCTGTGCCAGTACACCGTCAAAAAAACGCCTCCGCTCCTCGCTGCCTTCGCGGATTACGTCTGTATCGTCAGGAGCAATTAGTACGAGCGGGAAAAGGCCGATATGGTCGCTGAGCCGCTCATAGTTCTTCTTGTCGGACATGAATACCTTGCGCTGACCACGTTGGAAGCTGCATGTAATCTGCGTGTGACGCGCTTTGTCGGCAAACACACCATCAATTACAAAAAAGTCAAATCCGTGTTTAATGCCCAGCGCATCCTGATTGTGGAAGGCACTTTTGGTGAGTGTCAGAAAATAAATCGCATCAAGGAGATTCGTTTTGCCACTGCCATTCTCGCCAACCAGGCAGTTGACATGTTCACCGAAGGTCAGGGCTTTCTCCTCATAACTTTTAAAGTATGTAAGGTGGAGCTTTTCTAGCCACATGAACTTCTTTGTTATTTAGTTTATGCTTATTTTCGCAAATCATTGCGTGAGTACGGCAAAAAACAGGCTCTGTTCAAACCATTAACTTTAAGACAAAGTTCTGTCTTTATAAACGAGAACCAAATAATGGCCACCGTTACTGAAAAAAAGAAATCATCTGCCCCAAACAAAGTACAGCATTCAAAAGAGCGGTATCTGTTCTGGTTCGAGAACATGCTTTTACAGCGTCGTTTTGAAGAAAAAGCGGGCCAGCTTTACGGTCAGCAAAAAATCCGGGGCTTTTGCCATTTGTATATCGGTCAGGAAGCTTGTTCTTCGGGAGCTGTTACCGCACTCAAAGAAGGTGATAAATACATTACCGCTTACCGCGATCACGGTATTCCGCTTGCGCTGGGAACTTCACCCAATGCAATCATGGCGGAGCTTTACGGTAAGAAAACAGGAACAACCAAAGGTAAAGGCGGTTCCATGCACATTTTCGACAAAGAGAAAGGTTTTGTCGGCGGCCACGGGATCGTTGGAGCTCAAATTCCATTAGGCGCCGGAATTGCATTTGCCGAGAAATACAATAAGACAGACAACGTTTGTATCTGCTACTTTGGAGACGGTGCGATTCGTCAGGGTGCATTCCACGAGGCGCTGAACATGGCGATGAGCTGGAAGTTACCTGTCATTTTTGTTGTTGAAAACAATGGATATGCAA
>NZ_JBHYGF010000403.1:0-3623 GCF_051859145.1 Dyadobacter sp. | reverse complement strand
TTGGGTGCTGGGTTTTTCTATAAACAGGGGGCTCCTCCGGAGCCAGGCTTTTGTTACTTGTCCCAAACCACAGGAAAACTCCATTTGTAACATTCAACTTGATGTCGGGTATGATCCGGAAAGTCATAA
Organism: Dyadobacter sp.; assembly: GCF_051859145.1. Lineage (GTDB taxonomy): Bacteria > Bacteroidota > Bacteroidia > Cytophagales > Spirosomataceae > Dyadobacter. The sequence goes on along the minus strand of NZ_JBHYGF010000403.1, from coordinate 3,494 downwards.
CAAGTTTGTTTCGTTCAAGGAACTGGTGTTTTTCTTTCAGGATGTTGGCAAGATGCAGCATTAACAGGAACCTGGAAGGTAGTCGGCAACATAGCTGGCTACCTTTATTCATGAGGTGCAAATCCTTCGTAACCCGAGCTGGCCACAAGTATTAGCGCATCTGGCTAAGCCGATAATGTAGGTTAGGTTTAGTCTTTGAATTACTTTTTGCCAAATGGCAAATGTTACCACTTCCAAGAGCAGCACCTTTGAACTGTCAAACATTAAAATCATTAAAATGAAAAAGACAGTACTAATTACAGGTGCATCGGCAGGAATAGGAAAAGCAACGGCCATTTATCTGGCACAAAGTGGCTACAATGTGTATGGAGCGGCGCGCAGAATCGAGAAAATGGAAGATTTAAAGGGATACGGAATCAAGCCGGTTTCTTTGGATGTGACTATCGAGGAAAGTCTGGTTGCGTGTGTTGATCAGATTTCAAAGGAAGCTGGAAGCATAGATATTCTGGTTAACAATGCAGGTTCAGGCTATTATGGTGCATTGGAAGATATGCCGATAGCCGATGCCAAATACCAGATGGAAGTAAATGTGTTTGGCGCGGTGCGTCTGATACAGTTAGTGCTGCCGGTAATGCGGAAAAATAATTTTGGGAAAATTGTGAATATTTCGTCGGTGGGTGGTAAAGTGACCTTGCCGATGGGAGGGTGGTATCACGCAAGTAAATTTGCCATCGAAGGTTTGAGCGATGCACTTCGCAAGGAGGTGAAATCTTTTGGGATCGATGTAATGGTGGTTGAGCCGGGCGGCACAAAATCGGAGATGGTCGGACTTGGAACGGAATATCTGAAGCGCGTTTCGGGAAGTACGCCTTACAGTTCTTTGGCGAAGGGGGTGAAGAAGATGTACGCCAATATAGAAAAAGACGCTGCGGAACCTGTGGTGATTGCCAGATTAATCAAGGAAGCAATTGAAGCGAAAAATCCGAAGACCAGGTATGTTGGCGCCTCGGGAGCAAAATTGATGCTGTTTATTAGAAAGATTTTATCAGATAAACAATTTGACAAGTTGGTAATGAGCCAAATGAAATAACCGCAATTGAATTGTTTAAAATGGAAGCACTTATCAATTATCTATTACAGTTTGGCAATCTGAATCCGACGCAAATTGAGCTGATTAAAAGTAAGGTTGTGTTTAAGCAAATAAAGAAAGACGAATATTTTCAGGAAGCCGGAAAAATACCCCGTGAAATTATTTTTCTGACGGAGGGAATCATGAGAATATGTTATTATAACAACAAAGGCGATGAGATTACGAAATATTTCATGGAGGAAAATCATTTTCTGGTTGACATTAATAGTTACAATCAGGAGATACCGTCGACCGAATACATCCAGGCTGTTACAGATTGTTCCTACTTGTTTTTTTCCAAAAGCGCATTAAGAGAGTTATCACTTACTATTATTGAATGGGATAACATAGTCGCGAAGATTACCGCAAAGGGCTATGCAGATAAGGTAAATAAGATCAGCTCAATGATGGCAGAAGATGCAAAAGAAAGGTATCTTTCATTTCTCAATAAATTCCCAACACTCGCAAACCGCATTCCCTTGTCTTACCTGGCTTCCTACCTGGGAATCACACAATCATCATTAAGCAGGATCAGGCGAAATATCCGGTAGGTTTCGTTTGTTAATGACCTTTTAACTCAGCAATCCGAAATCATCTAACTATGAAAATAACCATCTTTTTCCTCCTGGCACTTCTTGGAAGCTTTGGCGCGGTGGCGCAAATTGATACGACCAGTTATCCAAACGAGAGGCAGGAAATCAAGGCGCTTATGCGCAACCGGAAGCCTGATGTACAAATCGATTGTAAAGACTTTATCGCGGTAGGTGCGAAGGGAGATATTTCCTTTTCGCACGAGCAGTGGCAGGGTGTGCAGTCGAAGGAAAAAGTGGTTTTTAAATCGGTTCGTCCGGTACCGGGTAATGAATTTATCCGCATTTACGACGGGAATATGGCTGTTGTCAATTTTCTGATCAATGTCCAGCTCGAAGTCGACGGGCGGGAGGTGAATATGAAAATTAGGAGACTGGAAGTTTTTCATAAGAATGCAGGCAGCTGGTGCCGCGTAGCCGGGCAGGGTACGGAGGTAGATGAAAAGCTTTTTCCAGTAAAGAACTGATTGGCAAAGCGACGAAGAAGACCTGTATTGAGTGACACTTTCAAGCAATTTCGATCATGAAGGCATCAACAAAAAGCCATTCGATGCCGGCGAATTTAAGCCAGAACGAGCAGCTCCCGATCAGGGTCGTTTCTCCCGGTTTCGGCCATTTGCCAAAGGAGCGTATTGACAAGCATGAACTTACTCAGCGGCTTCCATACTATTTTCTGCTCTTTGTAATCGAGGGTTCGAGCCACCACAAAGTGGATATGGACGAGTTTGTTGTTGGGAAAAATGAACTACTTTTCTCGCTGCCGCATCAGGTTCAGCAGCTTCCGGAAATGGGGCATGGTGCTGACTATTTTAAAATCGGATTTGATAATGAATGTTTATCCAGACTGCCGCGACAATATTCCTTCCTGTTGAATCCGCTTAACCAACATAAAGTAAATTTTTCTCCTGCCGCCGCAGCCAGACTTCGTTCGATTTTTGAAATACTGAAAGATTTGCTGCGCATGCCCGATACTGAGCCCGAACTGATTTTGGCGCACTTGAATAGTCTGCTGACCGAGATCAACACTGCCTATTTTGCAGGGGAGGGGAGACAGGCAGACGATCGTATCAACAAGTATATCGGGTTCAAGGTGTTTGTTGAAAATAACCTGACCGATCATCCCACGATAAGGGATATTGCGGAGGCGCTGGCGGTGAGTCAGGACAGCCTTTATCAAATCGTTAAACAATATTCGGGACTTTCGCCTAAAGAGTTCGTTACTAACCGGCTGATCCTTGAAGCGCGGCGACGGATACATTATGGCAAGCGTACATCCGTGAAAGAACTGGCTTTCGACCTGGGTTTTAACGATCCCGATTACTTTTCCCGCCTGTTCAAAAAAGTGACCGGCAAAACGGTCGCCAGCTTTTTTCAGGATTTGTCCTGAACCCTTCGTTTTTCGTCCGGCCCATTTGGAGCCAATGTTCAGAGCTTTGTTCATCACTTTAAAACAAAGATTATGAACAAAGGATCTAAGAAAATACTGATCACCGGCGGCACCGGACTGGTAGGTGCCAGGCTGCTTCCCCGCCTTGCCGACGCAGGCTGGGATTGCCACGCATTGATCCGGGAGGGAAAACAGGCGCCTGCCAACGTGACCTTCACGAAAGGCGACTTACTCGACCCACAAACGCTCATCGAAGCCGTAAAAGGCGCATCCGCGATTATCCATCTTGCGGCCGTATTCCGGACTGCCGATACTGACCTGATCTGGAAAAGCAACCTCGAAGCAACACAGAACCTCTTGGATGCGACAAAGAAATATGCACCTGATG
>NZ_JBHYGF010000402.1:0-3623 GCF_051859145.1 Dyadobacter sp. | reverse complement strand
GCGGTGCATCCATGGTCATCCGGTTGCAATTAGGTTTTCCAACCATGAACCTTGGGTGGCTCAGGCCTATCTTAGGGAAATGGATCAATGATGGCGGAAAATTGGATCCTTCGATGTATCTAGGGCTTGTCACGATGCACGGGGCAATCATGATGTTTTTTGTTTTGACCGCCGGGTTAAGCGGGACATTTAGTAATCTTTTGATCCCCCTTCAGATTGGTGCCCGAGATATGGCTTCTGGCTTTATGAACATGCTTTCGTATTGGTTTTTCTTTGCAGCTAGTGTCGTTCTTTTTTCTTCGTTTTTTCTGGAAACAGGACCTGCAATGGGAGGATGGACCGTCTACCCTCCGCTGAGCGCTATTCCGGAAGCGATATCAGGTTCGGGAATGGGGATGACCCTTTATCTATTGTCCTTTGCCCTGTTTGTTATATCCACGCTTTTGGGAGGTATCAATTATATCACCACTGTAATTAATATGAGAACAAGGGGCATGTCATTTAATAGATTGCCGCTGACAATCTGGTCATTCTTGATCACTGCCGTAATCGGGGTAATGTCATTCCCTGTGCTCCTGTCGGCATTTCTACTGCTCTTCATGGACAGAAGCTTTGGTACCAGCTTTTTTCTTTCAGACATTTATATAAACGGCCAGGCCTTGCCCAATGTCGGCGGCTCACCGATCCTGTATCAGCATTTATTCTGGTTTCTTGGGCATCCGGAGGTGTACATCATTTTTTTGCCCGCCCTTGGGCTTACTTCCGATATCATTGCTACCAACTCGCGCAAACCCATTTTTGGTTACCGCGCCATGATTGTATCGATGATGGCCATTATGTTTTTGTCCTTCATTGTTTGGGCGCATCACATGTTTGTGACTGGCATGAATCCTTTTTTAGGTTCGGTCTTTATGTTCCTGACGCTGATCATTGCGGTACCATCTGCGGTGAAAGGGTTCAACTATATTACAACCTTGTGGCGAGGTAATATCATTTTCACGCCAGCTATGCTTTTTTCGGTTGGAATGGTTTCATTCCTTTTTTCCGGAGGTGTTACCGGAGCAATACTGGGGAACTCGGCATTGGATATCCAGCTTCACGACACATATTTTGTCGTGGCCCATTTTCACCTGATCATGGGGTCAGCATCTTTTTTTGGAATGATGGCTGGTATCTACCACTGGTTTCCCAAGATGTTTGGGCGAATGATGAACCCTGTTCTGGGCTATTTACACTTCTGGGTAACCTTTGTGGGGGTATACATGACATTTATTCCTATGCATTACCTTGGAATTGCAGGATTTCCACGCCGGTATTACGCATTTACCAGCTATGACTTTACAACCAAATTTGTGGACATGAATGCTTTTATCAGTGTTGCGGCCATTCTTACTTTTTCAGCGCAATTTTTATTTCTCTTTAATTTCATTAGAAGCATTTTCTATGGAAAGAAAGCGACACTTAATCCGTGGAATTCGAATACGCTGGAATGGACAACACCGTTGGTGCCAGGTCATGGAAACTGGCCAGGCAAAATCCCATTCGTGTACCGTTGGCCTTACGATTACAGCAAACCTGGCGCGATAGAAGATTTCATCCCCCAAAATATTCCCTATTCCCAGACACTCGCATCCAATTTCCCTCATGAGAATGAGCTTATAGCGACCCAGGAGCCATTGATAACCAACTTTGTCGTCAAGGAACAATCATAGTTAGTCAGGCCTGTTTTTTTGACCTTATATCCGAAGCGCAGCACCGTCGTTGCCTTCGGATATTTTCGTTTTCGAGACGTATCTCCTGGTGACGGACAAGAAAAAGAACTATGTGACAAAAGTCACTTTCTAACAGAATCGAAAGCATTTGATTTGTAAGATTAAAATGACAACATGGAAATTTTGGCTTACATAGCGTCAGCGCTTATTGGTATTTCGCTTGGTCTGATCGGTGGCGGTGGCTCCATTTTAACAGTCCCTGTGCTGGTTTACATGTTTGGGGTCTCACCACTTCTATCAACGTCATATTCTTTATTCATTGTCGGCTCGACTAGCTTGATAGGAGCCTTCAATAATTATAAAAAAGGGGCAGTTAGTGTGCGCACTGCACTCTTATTTGGTGCTTCTTCGATAACGACGGTGTTTCTTACCCGAAAATTTCTGATTCCCCTGATCCCAAAACAGCTTTTTACAATAGGCGGTTTTCAGATTACAGAACCTATTTTAACGATGGTGCTGTTTGCCCTGTTGATGATGGGCGCCTCCTATGGTATGATTAGAAATGATGCGAAGGTCACAGATCAAGCTGAAAACAAAGGGAACAATTATCTTAAGCTGTTTGTGTTCGGTATTGGCATCGGGCTTACAACGGGTTTACTTGGCGCAGGAGGCGGCTTCTTATTGATCCCAACACTGGTACTCTTTTTAGGTATGCCCATGAAGAAAGCCGTAGGCACTTCGCTTTTGATTATAGCCCTGAACTCTTTAATTGGTTTTGTTGGGGATATAGGGCATTTTACAATCGACTGGCCATTCCTTTTAAAAATTACGTGTATTGCTGTTGCTGGCATCATGCTTGGCGGGGTGCTTGGAAAACACGTTAACTCAGACCACCTTAAAAAAGGGTTTGGTTGGTTCATCCTGGTTATGGGAATCTACATTATAACCCACGAGATCATTGCCATGTAGGCTGCACATATGAAAAAGACAAAGGATATCCTATTTGTAGCAGCTCAACTCGTTTTATTTGGCTTGTACGCAATTGCTCCCTCTATTATCCTTTTTCCCGTTAATCGGGCTCTGAAATTTGCTGGGATCTTGACAAGCACATCAGGTGTGGTCATAATACTGGTTTCTATATTTCAGATCAGGCGAAGCCTGACCCCTTTTCCTTCACCAGTCAAAAGCGGGAAACTTATTACAACGGGACTCTACGGATATATAAGGCATCCCATCTATTCGGGCATTATCCTGGCAGCAGCGGGATATGGCGTGCAGGCAGGTGACATATCTAAAATTGCAATCACCCTACTTCTTATACTGCTTTTTTACTTTAAATCACAGTACGAGGAAAAAATGCTGATGGCCTTTTACAATGACTACAAGCAATACCGCAGCCATACTTACCGGTTTTTCCCATTTTTATAAAATTTCATTCTTCAAACATTAAAATCATATGTTAGAATTTATAAGACAGCCGTGGCCATGGTACATATCTGGCTTAGCAATCAGTTTGATCATGGTCATGTTGTTATACTTCGGAAAATCATTTGGCTTTTCCTCCAATCTCAGGACCATCTGCTCGATGTCAGGAGCAGGCCAGAAAGTTAAATTCTTTGATTTTGACTGGCGCAAAGAAATATGGAACCTTCTGTTTTTAGTAGGGTCTGTCATTGGGGGATTCATCGTTTCCCAGTGGCTGAGCAGCCCTGGACAGCTTAAATTGTCACAAGCTACCATTCATGATTTAAAGAACCTCGGGATCCAGTTCGATGGCGGCCTAAATCCCTCTCAGCTGTTTGGGAAAGACTTTGCAACATCGCCAAAAGGCTTTTTTATTCTTTTGCTTGGAGGGGCCTTGGTGGGATTTGGTTCCCGGTATGCGGGTGGTTGCACTTCCGGACATGCCAT
>NZ_JBHYGF010000401.1:16342-23150 GCF_051859145.1 Dyadobacter sp. | reverse complement strand
GGACATGGACAAAATGGACCATAGCAAAATGAACATGGATGGGATGCAGATGGGTACGACCGACTCACTGACCATCTTCAATTATGATTTATTAAGTGCAACCCAGAAATCAACCTTTGACAGCTCAAAACCTGTAAGAACTGTCCATTTAAAGTTGACTGGTAGTATGTTCCGTTACGTGTGGTCTATAAATAACAGAGTGCTCTCCCAAGCGGATAAAATCAGTATTAAAAAAGGGGAAGTCGTCAGGTTTGAGCTCGAAAACACTACGATGATGAACCACCCTATGCATTTACATGGCCATTATTTTAGGGTACTCAATAAAAACGAGGATTTCTCTCCTTTAAAGCACACCTTGGATGTGCCTCCAATGACAAGCATTACAATCGAGTTCGACGCAACGGAGGAAAAGGACTGGTTTTTTCATTGCCATATACTGTACCATATGATGAGCGGGATGGCCCGCATCGTCGAATATCAGGGAAGTAGCCGTGATACTTCTCTGGCCAGATATCCCCTCAAAAATTTGTTGAAGGAGGATAAGATGTGGTTTTTTTACGGAAGCATTGCAGCTAAATCGCATATGGCAGAAGCGAAGGCCAATTTTATTAATAGAAGCAGCGCCATCAGGTTCGAAGGAAATTATAACTATGGTTCTCAATATGAGGCCAATATCAGTTATGAAAGGTACATTGGAGACTGGCTGCGCCCCTATATTGGCTTTGGTGCTGTAAAACAGCGGTACTACAATATATTCAACGGGGAGCAAACCTTTGAGCAGGATTTTGACTTGCCGGTAATTGGAGTTCGGTATACACTCCCTTTTTTCATCGATGCTGATCTGCGTGTAAATTCCAATGGCCGGGTTCGTTTCGCCCTGGAAGGAGAAGAATGGCTGCTGCCTAAATTGTTTTTCAACTGGCGTATCAACACCGATAAAGAGTACCATCTGGACCTGGAATATATGCTCGGAAAATACATTTCCCTATCGGGTGGCTATGATTCCAGGTACAAACTGGGTGGGGGCTTGTTAGTAAGGTTCTAATAAGGGCGATTTCGTTACCATGTGCCAGGATTTTTCCCATTAGGTTGAAATCCTGGCAGTATACCAAGTTTTACGGGCCGACCAAAGATGTTGCTGCGGTTATTGCCTCTAAGTGCGTTTAAAGTTCCAGTTTTTAGACAAAATCAAATCAATGGAAAATCACCACCACCACGAGCATCATCCCAAAAAGCCAGCAGAAAGCATGCCGTCAATGACTGGATCTTCTCATGGGCACCACGGACCCACTGCGCAGGCTGATGAGCATAGCGACCATGATAAACATGCAGGGCATCACACCGAAGATTTTTTAAAGCGCTTTTGGATTTGTCTGGTCATCACTGTCCCGATCCTTTTGCTATCGCATATGATCCAGCAATGGGCCGGATTTAACTGGACGTTTGCAGGTGATCAATATGTGCTTTTGGCACTAAGTACGATCATTTACTTTTATGGAGGCTGGCCTTTTCTGACAGGCCTTATCAGGGAGCTGAAAAGCAAGAAATTAGGGATGATGACCCTGGTAGCAGTTGCTATTACTACCGCCTATGTGTATAGCGTAGCTGTCGTTTTTGGGCTGGAAGGGATGGATTTCTTTTGGGAGCTTGCTACTCTGATTGACATCATGCTGATCGGGCATTGGCTCGAAATGAAATCGCAAATGGCGGCTTCGCAGGCCTTGGAATCGCTGGTTGCTCTGCTTCCTTCAATGGTCCATGTTGAAAAAGATCATCAGGTAACTGACATCCCATTAAAAGACCTTCGCCGTGATGACATATTGCTTGTCAAACCCGGTGAAAAGGTCCCGGCAGATGGATTGATCCTGGAAGGTAATTCTTATGTGAATGAAAGCATGCTCACCGGGGAAAGCGTGCCCGTCCAAAAGCAGAAAGACGATAAAGTAATTGGCGGAGCAATCAACGGCGATGGTGTTTTGAAAGTCCATGTTACCGGTGCAGGCAATGAGACTTATCTGCAAAAGGTGATCAACATGGTCAAGACCGCTCAGGGCGCAAAATCAAATACACAGAACCTGGCTGATAAAGTGGCCGGGTGGTTAACGCTCGTTTCCATTACCGTTGGCGTAGTCACTTTTATTGTCTGGTATACAAGTGGGCAGAGTTTAGCATTTGCCTTGGAAAGAATGGTTACGGTCATGGTCACATCCTGCCCGCATGCGTTAGGGGTTGCCATCCCATTGGTTATAGCCATTTCGACTACCCTATCTGCAACGCATGGTCTTTTGATACGCAACCGTACCGCTTTTGAAAATGCCCGTAACCTTACCACGATCATTTTCGATAAAACAGGCACATTGACCAAAGGCTCCCATGAAATACAACAGATCATACCAATTGACGAGCAGTTATCAACAGATCAGATTTTGCAGTATGCGGCGGCAATTCAGCAAAACTCCGAACATCATATTGCTCATGGGGTCATGCGCAAGCTAAACGAAAAAGGCTTGCAGCTCTGGGTATCAACCGATTTCAATTATATGCAAGGCATTGGTGTGAACGGTACCGTAGATGGCAAGAAAGTGGTAGCAGCCGGACCTAATTATTTCAAGCAGGAAAACAAGCCGGTGCCCACTATTCCCGACCAGGTTGATCAGGCGACCGACACGGTGAACTTCATACTTGTTGATGGCAAACTGGTTGGCTTGATCACCTTCGCCGATAGCATCCGCGAAAATGCAGCCCAGGCTATCGTTGAACTGAAAAAGATGAACATTAAAACCTTTCTTCTTACAGGGGACAATGAGAAAATTGCGGAAGCAGTCAGCGCGAAGCTGAATATGGATGGATACCTGGCAAATGTGCTGCCCCATGAAAAGCAAGACAAGGTAAAAGAGTTTCAAAATAAAGGTGAGATTGTTGCCATGACCGGTGATGGGGTTAATGATGCTCCTGCACTCGCGCAGGCAGATGTTGGCATTGCTGTTGGTTCAGGGACGGATGTGGCAGCTGAAACCGCCGATATTATCCTGGTAAACAGCGACCCGATGGATGTAGTACAAATGATCACCTTCGGCAGGGCTACTTACAGAAAAATGGTACAAAACCTGGCTTGGGCAATCGGTTATAACGTCATAGCAATCCCGTTGGCTGCCGGTGTGCTATATCCCTCTTTTATGTTAAGCCCTGCGATGGGAGCAGTCCTGATGAGTGCATCCACGATCGTGGTTGCCATTAATGCAAAGCTACTTAGGGTAAATTAAATGCTATGGTTATGACAAATCAACAATTTGATGAGTTTGTTAAGAACAGGCTGGAATCTTTCCGGCCTGTTTACCTGCACAGGGACTGGCTTGATTTAAATGAGCGGCTGGAAAGACATCGAAATAAAATGCCAAGGTCATCCTACACAGCCGGTCGCACTAAAGCAAAGCGATCAAGGTAAGATCAGCAGCATTTCTCAGTAAGTTGGCTGCACTAAACGTCTTCTGATGAAGTTGAATTCACAAAACTATGTACATCTCATAGCTAATTGTGTAATAAAATCTTATGTGCTCCAGCTTAATTTTGTATAAATAAATTAAGACAATGGAGGCACTTATTTTCGATAAATCAAGCATTAAAAAAGCTTCAAATAAATATATAAAGAAAACCTTTCCAGTTCTGGGAATGACCTGCGCAGCATGCGCGGTAAGTGTGGAAAGCATGCTTAAATCTGCCAAGGGAGTCCAGGACGCAGGCGTGAACTATGCAAATCAGACAGCTTGGGCTGAGTATGACGGTGAAACGGTTAAACCCGTTGACTTGCAAAGCCTAATCCGTTCTGTGGGCTATGATTTGATTGTTGATTCCGAGGATCCGCAGCAAGAGCAGCAAGATGCTCAGCTCAGGCACTATAAGGAGTTAAAAAAACGTACATTCTGGGCTGCCCTCCTTTCTTTCCCAATTGTCATAATTGGAATGTTTTTCATGGACACAATGCCTTACGGGAATTGGATCATGATGGCATTGTCAGCGCCCATTGTATTTTACCTAGGACGCAGCTTTTTTATTAATGCCTTTAAACAGGCTAAATATGGTAAAGCGAACATGGATACGCTCGTTGCTTTAAGTACCGGGATTGCATTTGTGTTTAGTGCATTTAACACCATCTATCCTGAGTTCTGGCATAACAGAGGTTTGCATGCTCACGTATACTATGAGGCGGCAGCTGTGGTCATTGCATTTATTTCTTTGGGAAAATTGTTGGAAGAAAAAGCCAAGTCCAATACTTCATCTGCAATCAAAAAGTTAATCGGCCTGCAGCCTAAAACTGTTAGGGCTATCGTCAATGGTATAGAGCAGGAAATACCGATATCGGCAGTAAAAGTCAATGATATCTTATTAGTCAGACCTGGTGAAAAAATCCCGGTTGATGGCCTTGTAACAGATGGAAGATCATTTGTGGATGAGAGCATGATTAGCGGGGAGCCTGTGCCTATAGAAAAAAGTCAGGGAGAACAAGTCTTTGCCGGGACAATCAATCAGAAGGGTAGCTTTCAATTTAAAGCCCAAAAAGTAGGAGGTGATACGATCCTTGCCCAGATCATCAAGATGGTGCAAGAAGCCCAGGGAAGTAAAGCGCCTGTTCAAAAGCTTGTGGACAAGATTGCCGGTATTTTCGTGCCAGTCGTGATCGGTATCGCTGCGCTGACATTTTTGATCTGGATGCTGGTTGGATCAGAAAACGCTTTTACACACGCACTACTCACTTCTGTAACGGTGCTGGTCATCGCTTGCCCTTGCGCACTCGGGCTTGCCACCCCTACCGCAATCATGGTAGGTATTGGGAAAGGCGCAGAAAATAACATCCTGATTAAAGATGCTGAAAGCCTTGAATTAGGCCATAAAGTAAATGCGGTTATCCTGGATAAAACAGGTACGATTACTGAGGGTAAACCCGTTGTAACGGACATTTCCTGGACTGCAAACAGTGGTGATCCAAGTTTATACAAGCAAATCCTGCATGCTATGGAAGCTCAATCTGAGCACCCGTTGGCAGAAGCGGTGGTAGCAAGTCTCAAAGATGAAAATGCCAAGGCTCTGCGTCTGGATAAATTTGAAAGTATAACCGGTTTGGGAGTAAGCTCATCTTATCAGGGAAACCAATACTTTATCGGCAACCACAAACTGATGGAGCTGAATAATATCAGCATAAACAATCAGCTTTCCCTTGAAGCAGAAGGATGGCAGCAGCAGGCCAAAACAGTGATTTTCTTCGCAGACTCCCGACACGTTATGGCAATCATTGCCATAGCCGATAAAATCAAACTTACTTCCCGCCAGGCCATTGAAACGCTAAAAAACCGGGGTATCCAGGTTTATATGCTCACCGGTGACAATAAACAAACCGCAGCTGCGGTAGCAGAGCAAGTAGGTTTGAAACACTATAAAGCAGATGTGATGCCTTCGCAGAAAGCAGAATTCGTAAAACAGCTGCAAGCAGAAGGAAAAATTGTAGCTATGGTTGGCGACGGGATCAATGATAGTCATGCCTTGGCGCAGGCAGATGTTAGCATTGCGATGGGTAAAGGATCAGAGATTGCTATGGACGTAGCAAAAATGACGTTAATCACTTCTGATTTGAACATGGTACCCAAAGCATTAAAGCTTTCTGCTAAAACAGTCAAAACTATAAAGCAAAACCTTTTCTGGGCTTTTATCTACAACCTGATCGGTATACCTCTTGCAGCAGGGCTGTTATACCCCGTTAACGGGTTTTTACTAGACCCAATGATTGCAGGAGCAGCAATGGCGCTGAGCTCTGTTTCGGTTGTAAGCAATAGTTTGAGGTTAAAAACAGCAAAGATTTAGTATCAATAAACAAGTTTGAGCGTAGAATTACACATAATTTTAAATAAACAAATCAATGGAAACTCTAAAATTTAAAACCAATATTAAATGCGGTGGATGTGTGGCACAAGTTACACCTGGCTTAAACGAAAGCGCAGGGACGGGTAACTGGGAAGTGGATATTAATAATCCAGAAAAGATTTTAACGGTAACTGTCGACGGAAATGAGGACAATATCATCTCCGCAGTAAAAGGGGCGGGCTTTGCCATCGAGAAGGTTAATTAGGGTTCTTTTTTAGGGTGCCATCATTGTGCTAATGGCATAGTTTTTTAAGATAATTTGTCTGATTATCAGGCAAATTATTCTTTTATTAAACGACAACCCATGAAGACAATCTTCAAAATGTTAGGACTTGCGGTAGTAATGGCTTTGGCCACAGCATGTTCTGACGATAATGACGATGATAAAATCACAATTCAGGCGCACGATCAAAACCAGATGATGACGGTGATGCATGATATGATGGCCGAAATGGAAACGATGAAAGTAACCCAGGATCCCGACATTGACTATGCTACTATGATGAAAATGCATCATATGGGTGCAATAGAGATGGCTGAATTAGAGTTAAAATCTGGAAGCAACAGTGAAATGAAAGCTATGGCGCAAGCCATAATTGATGCTCAGCAAAAGGAGATTGCTACCCTAGACTCATTTCTTGCCAGCGCTACGCCTACAACAATGAATATGGAGTTCCATATGAAAATGATGGAAGGAATGGAGCGTATGGAAAAACAGTCAGATCTTCAGATCATCAATGGCAGCATAGACCAGGATTTTGCCACATTAATGATTGGGCATCATCAAAGTGCCACGGAAATGGCTCAAATGCAATTATTAATGGGTAAAAGTGCTCAGCTGAAAACCTTATCAACGATGATTATTGAGGAACAAAACAAGGAAATTGCAGCGTTC
>NZ_JBHYGF010000401.1:0-16245 GCF_051859145.1 Dyadobacter sp. | reverse complement strand
GACGGTGCGCTGAAGCGTGTGAGGAGATGGCCACACCGGTGTAAGGAAGATATTTTATCGAAAAAGTATAACGGATAAATTAATGGGTAAAAGTGCTCAGCTGAAAACCTTATCAACGATGATTATTGAGGAACAAAACAAGGAAATTGCAGCGTTCCAGGCATTTTTACTAGCGAACAGAAGTAAATAATTTTTCATATAAAAATAAAAAAAATACCTTATGGCACATCAACAATTCAAAGACTGTATTGATGCCTGTGTGGCATGTGCAGTAGCTTGCAGCCACTGTGCAACAGAGTGCTTAAAAGAAGAACATGTAGCCCATATGGCCAAATGTATCCAGCTTGATCTGGAATGTGCTGCTATTTGCCGCAGCGCGGCAGAAGTAATGAGTTTGGGAAGTAGTTTCAGTGCACACCTATGCAGGGTTTGTGCAGACGTTTGTAAAGCATGTGCCGAAGAATGCGAAAAGCACGCTGAAATGGGTATGGATCACTGCCGGCAATGTGCAGAAGCTTGCCGACGGTGCGCTGAAGCGTGTGAGGAGATGGCCACACCGGTGTAAGGAAGATATTTTATCGAAAAAGTATAACGGATAATCAGTAATGGTTATCCGTTTTTATTTTGGATGATACGGCAATTTGGTTGGATTCCGATCATATTAAAAACTGATCCTTGTCATGTTTATATACTGTATTTTGAGGTAGATTTGTTGAAATCGTAAATATCTGATAATCAAATGAAAACGCAACAATTTATTCTTTTTTTAGCATTTCTTCTTTTTTTAGCTGGAAATGGCTCTTATGCACAAAATTACAAAATGCCAGTACCTTCTATTGATGCAACTGGAAAGATTACTGATGCAAAAGGAAAACACATTGGCTGGGTTACCAGTGATGGGATAATCAAAGATGCAGCAGGAGTAAAAATCGCCCACATCGACGATGCCGGGAATGCAATCGATGCCATAACAGGAAAAACCTCGGGCAAAGCCGCAAAAAACGGCACTTACCTTTATCATGTAAAAAGCGGGGCCATTGACAGCTTAACAGTATCTATCCCTATGAATGGGATATGCGAAGTCAAAGATACAAGTGGAAAAACCGTGCTTTTGGTTCATGAAAATTATAAGCAGTATGGAGCCTGCGCGATGCATTGTCTTCAGATGAAAAGCGCGCACAAAGATATGAAGATGAAATGATTGAAAGTTTGTGATATTTGCCACACCCACATTCAGGTCAGGGATCAGTTTATTAATATGTTAATTGTCTGATAATTAACATATTAACATTTTTCCCGTGAATGGATCGTGTAATAATTAAACTAAAAAAATGTGTTAAATATCATGCAGCATAATAACCAGAATTTTGCAAAGGATATTGGACTTAGTCCAATAGTTTAGACAATATGTGATATATACAACCTTTAAACAGGCTTTTGCAATATTTTTAAAAACAAGCGCACCGATCTTTAACCCATAGTAAATCTAATCATAGTTGCAAAGAAACCTTAGAAGAGAGTTTAAAAACTAAAAAAATGGAAATAGATAATGGTTTCAATTTTTGGAGCAATGCATTTCATGATTTGTGTGGATAGTACTTTTTTCTGGGAGTTTTTGCAGCTCCATACATTATCCCGGTCAGCAAAGTAAGAAAGATTTCCCCTTGATATTTTGAGGAAGCGATTCGGATAAACTTATAAATAGATGCAAAAACTAACAATGTTATTTTTAGCCTTTACTTTCAGTTTAGGCGTAATTGCACAGAATCTGGGAATGGTCATGATAATTTAAACAATAATTCTTCCTACTCAATAACAGAAATCCTTTTGGGAGTAATTTTAATTGTAGTAGTCATCGCATTGGTGATGCGAAGTTTTAATAGTTCCAGAATTGGAAAATAATTGTCGAGTTGTCAAAGAAATAGTAAAATAATTTATTTAAACAGGCAACCATTTACAAAACTATGGAAGCCACAACTTATAAAAAGATGAAAAATTTACTGATGTTAATTATAGCTCTTGCTTTAAGTACCACAGCATTCTCCCAGGCGAAAATGGGCGAAAAAATGAAAATGAATCACAAAATGGACATGAAGAAAGACCACATAATGATGAAGGATGGGCGAATGAAGATGATGAAAAATGGCGAAGAAATTCCTATGGATAAAGAAATGACAATGCAAAATGGTACGAAGGTGATGGCGGACGGGATGTATACAAACAAAGATGGTGCAACAATGACAATGAAGAATGGTGATATGATGGACATGGAAGGAATGATAAGCAAGATGCCATTGAAGGGAAAATCAACCAGGAAAGGTAGAATGGGCAAAATGAAGATGCAGTAATAGAAGAGTTGGAGCAAGGTTCCGTTATAAGTTTACGGTGTCAAAAAATAAAAATGGATAAAGGTGTGCCCATAGCATTTTGAAGGAATACCATTGAAAGAGATCATAATCTTAAGAACATGCTTATTGATAAGCAAAAGCAAAATGGAAGCACCAAAATTTAAATTAAGAATACAATACTGATGATACCTTTTCAATTAGTACGGTTATGTTTGCCCATGATGACAAAACGGATATAACATAAAGTTGGACGAAGAGAAACACGAGATAGACGTCAAGAAATACCATGTAATGATGACCAAATGAAGATAGAAAAAATGGTACATACCTTTAACATCTCAAATGCGGAGCTACTTATAGCTTAACTGTTTCTGCTCCAATGAATGGAACTTGTGAAGTCAAAGATAAAAATGGGAAAACGGTTCTTCTGGTCCATGGGAACTACAAACAATATGGTGGTTGCGCCTTACACTGTCTTCAAATGAAAAACGAACATAATGATATGGAAATGAATTGACACCAAGTAAGTAATTAAGTGAAAGGTATCGTATACAATACAAATTTAATTTTTCGAAACTCATAGTATTTTAAAACAGATAAAAATCATCATTATGGAAACATCAATTTCAATAAGCCGTATTTCTTTTGGTACAGGTTGTAGACTATTTATAGAGAGTAAAAGTACAGGTTTGTCATTAATGGTGGGCTTCATCATTATTTTATTTGCGTCTGCTTTCATCATTGGCTGTAATGGTAGTAATACTAATAATAGTCTAAAAACAGACTCTACTGCACAATCTAACGTGCAAAGGAATGGCGACGTTACTGAGGAAATCCATAAGGGAATGGAAATGATTAAATCCGGCAACGAACTGGTTAACAAAGGGGAAAAAGCCAATGATAAGTCAATGATAGATAATGGGATGGCTGAAATGGATAAGGGAATGCAAATGGTAAAAGCCGGACAAAGTACCATGAATAGGCCTGAACATGAAAATGAAGATATGGATGATAAAATGGCAATGGGTGATAGCATAAAAAAGACAGCAGGAAAAGATATGGATATGAGTGATAACGGAATGAATATGATTCATCAGGGATTAGACGTAGCTAAGTCTGGCAAAATGATTACCCAGCATGCACTAAAAAACAAGGATAAGCCGATGATGCAAACCGGCATGAGTATGATGGATAAAGGTATGGCGATGATTACCATGGGTAAAGAAATGATGGGAAAAGACAGCAACGTTATGGCCGATAAACCCATGTCTGATGATATGGATATGATGGATAAAGGCATGGATATGATGGATATGGGCAAAGGTATGACCAGCAAAGCTATGGGACCAGCAGATAAGCCCATAATGGATGATGATATGGATAAGGGTATGGATATGATGGACAAGGGCATGGACATGATGGGAATGGGCGCAGATAAAATGAAAAAAGACAAAAAACCAATGCCTATGAAGGATGATGATATGTAATTTTAATAGACGACCATAAATATTCTACGATGAATTTGTTCCGTTGTATCATTTTTACTGCTCTTTTCTGCATAATTTTTACTGTTTTTGCATTTTCCGCTATTGCACAAACTGCTGATGAGCATGCAGGCCACCATCCCGACAAAGTAGCAGCAGATACTGCTGCTTCAATGAATAAGATGGCAAATGCAAAAGATGCCAGCGGTGCCACGAAGGATATAGGTGCTGGTAAGAAAGCCAGTGGAATGGGGGCAGGCATGGGCGATATGATGAAGGATATGGGCAAGCCTACCAATAAGGAAATGTATCCTACACTGATGCAGGCAAATGAGCTCACCCCGGAAAAACGTATTGAAATAAACCAGTTAGCAAATAAGCAAATTACCGAAGGTAATGCCTTGCTGGATATAGGTTTAAAACAACTTTCAGGTGCCACCCGTTTGCAGGATCTGGAGGCTATCAAAGAAGCAAACCAACAGATGCACCGCGGACAAATGATGCTGGAAAGCGGCCTGGAAGGCCAGCGGGCATTAGCAGAAAGTATAGACCCACGCCTTACAGCTTTACAATGGTTTAACAGGGAAATGAACCTTAATGCCATCGAAAATGCAAAAAAGCACAGTTTTATGGGGCTTTCCTGGTTTCATTACATCACCATGTTTTTGCTCACCGCGTTTGCAGTAACGATGGTTTGGATGTATTTCCACAAAATGAAACGTGCCAATGCACTTGTTGAAAAATTATCGGGCAATCCAAAAGAGGATGTACCACCACCAGGTTCGGATAAATCAGGTGCAGCATCTGCCGCAGATAAACCGGGCACTATTCCGACTGCTTCCCCTGCTGATAAAGCCGGAGCACCACCTGCTGTAAATCCCGATAGTGCACCATCAAAACCAAATTCATGGACAGGTACTTTGCTTGTTGCAGAAATTTTTTTAGAAACGCCCAATGTAAAAACTTTCCGCCTTACAGAACCAGGAGGTAAAAAAATCCCCTTTAATTTCCTGCCCGGCCAGTTCATTACAGTAACCATTAATCCAGCGGGTGTACCTGTAAAACGTTCGTATACGATTGCTTCCTCGCCCACACATACAGAATATTGCGAAATAACGGTGAAGCACGAAGAGAAGGGAACGGTTTCGCATTATATGCACAACGAAGTTCATATTGGAGAATTAATGCAGTTTACCGGGCCCTCTGGCAAATTCACTTTTACAGAAACACATGCAGACAGCGCTGTATTCATTGGTGGTGGCGTAGGATTAACGCCAATGATGAGTGCCGTCCGTTATTTGACAGACCGCTCCTGGAAAGGTGAAATTTATTTTTTCTTTACATGTAAGAATGAAAGCAGTATTATTTTTCGAGAAGAACTATTATACCTGCAAAAACGCTACTCTAATTTACATGTGTTTTTTGTACTTAGCCAACAACAAGGCGAGGCCGGGGTGGACTTTATCCCCGGTCATATTACTAAAGAAATAATAACAGAACGAGTGCCGGATATTATATCCCGTATGATTCACATTTGCGGGCCAAAACCCATGATGGATGCGGTAAAATTGATGATGGATGCGTTAAAAGTGCCTAAGGAAAATGTGATGGTAGAGGTATTTGCCGGCCCGCCACCAGCAGCTAAAACGCCGATACAACCAACTGGTGCTCCTGTAAAACCACCAGAGGGAAGTGAAGCAGCGCAGCCAGCTGCCACACCTGAAGAAGGAAAAGCTGCGGTGTCCCAGAATAAAGAACCTGCTTCACCTGAGCAAGATAAGGGTGGGGTGGTCACGTTTGTCAAATCAAATAAAACAGCAGTACTTACAGCGGATAAGTCGGTACTCGAAGCATCGGAAGAGGCCGGCGTTAACATCGATTATTCCTGCCGCGTTGGAACATGCGGTGTGTGCAAAATAAAGTTGATTTCAGGTATGGTGACCATGGCCGTAGAAGATGCATTGACAGAGGAGGATAAGGCGGAAAATATAATTTTGGCTTGTCAGGCAAAGGCAACCGAAGCTGTTTCAGTTGATGCTTAAATTTTTACGAAAGGAATACATAAATGAAACGGGAACGCACCATCATGGTCTCCATGCTTATACTACAACTTATTTTGTGGTTAGGCTTTTTGGTGCATCAGTCTCCACGGTTTGCAGGTAGCCTTACCGGTGGCATACTGGCAATTACAGCCGCTTTGCTGATGATTGTGCCGCCTCTTTTATATTCAGCCACCAAACGGATACCTTTTTTTAAAGAAAAAATTACAAAGCGTATTTCAATGGGCACATTACTTACCTGGCATGTTTATACAAGCATCGTTGGTGCCATTCTTGCTATACTCCACACGGGCCACCGATTCGAAAGCAATCTTGGTATATGGCTTACCGTAATGATGATGCTTACGGTATTAAGTGGTTTTACAGGAAGGTATTTTCTTAGTTATTCATCAAAAGAAGTCAATGAGAAACAAGCTGAACTCAACCTTTTGGCTACGCAATACAACCAGTTAATTAATGAGATAGGTAAGCAACCAGAATCAGGGGCGAGTCATGTTGTCTCCAATAATTTGATAAGCCGTGCCTTCAACAGCTTTGTAGGCACTCAGGGTATTGCTACAGATCCTAAATCCCTGCTATCGCACCGGGCTTTGCTTTTGACTGAGTCCATTGCGGATCTTGAATATGCTATTAAAACACACGAATTACTAAAACGAAGAACAGCCCGATGGTTAAAAATCCATATCATCACATCTTCTGCGTTTTATATTTTACTGATACTGCATATTTGGTCAGCCATTTATTTTGGGTTAAGATATCTTAGATGAAAAAATTAATTGGCATACTTATTCTTATATTTTACATAGCGGTAGTTTCTCACTACGGTAATTTTGATTTTACAGAAAAAAATAGCTGGCAAGCACAAGCAAGTCCAGGTAAATTGTCTTCTGCCCATGAAATGCTTTCAGCCAATTGTGCAACCTGCCACACGGCTACAATGGGTGTCGACAATGCAAAATGTATCACCTGCCATGGCGATAACAAGGCCTTACTAGAGCGGCAGCCCACTGCTTTTCACGGTGTGATCGGCAATTGTTCCTCCTGTCATATTGAACACCAGGGCCCAGATGCGAATTTGCGGGTGATGGACCACGAGGCAATGGCGCTTCTTGGTGAAAAAATAATTGGCGATGAAAAAAAATCTTTTCAGTTAGATGAATCAATCATACCGGCTGACCACCCGCTGGTTTCAGATCAGATTGCAAAACTTAATTGTGCCACCTGCCACGGCACAAAAGATAAGCATCTTGGTTTGATGGGCAATAATTGTGCATCCTGCCATGCCGCTACCCAGTGGACAATTCCTGAGTTCCAGCATCCGTCGGTACTTTCTATTAATTGTTCCCAATGCCACCAGGCTCCGCCGAGCCACTATATGATGCACTTCGAAATGGTTTCTAAAAAGGTTGCCGCCCGAAGTGATGAAAAAGGGAACGGTTGTTGCGAAGCTGTTTTAGTTAATCAATGTTATTCTTGCCATAAAACAACTTCATGGAATGATATCCAGGGAGTGGGTTTTTATAAACACCATTAAAACACATTGAATAAGCATCTGCTATACTTCATAAAACCAATGAAATGAAAATAATCGACTATAGTCAAATGCTAATCGATGGCCAATGCTATCTGAGCTTTATGGCGCTGTGGATGCGCCAATGCTAGGAAAAAGCCTAATGTAAAAAGCGGTATTGAAAAAATCGAAGGCACCATTGGTAAGCCCTGAAATTGCTGCTGCTATTTTGCTTTTTAGCATCAAATAAGCAAGCTTTATCAATGGCACTGTTCTGGTGGTAGATGGAGGAAGGGTGCAGGTATATAATCAATAGCAAAGGTCTGTTTAATAACAACCTTAGTTTACAATGAACAAAGCACTTTCGCTGTAACCGTGACTTGTATCCGTTCTCTCATTTTTATATCAGTAAATTATGCAACTTAAACCCAAAGGTATGTAAGATTATTCGTATCAATAAGAGGAACTTTGCTATGAAGGGAAAACCACTTATGAGGATTGATTAAATACATAGGTATGGATACCGGGTTGTAAAAAAATAAAATTGAGGATTGTCATTTCCAAACATGACCACTATCATAAAGCGCTGAAAGAAGAGGTTCTACTTTTAATCAAATTTAAATAGCTTGTTTTGAAGTGGTTACAATAACTGCTTCCATCTATTCCGTTTAAAGACTTCTCATAGTTAATCTTCTAATTTTAAAAACAAAAAAATGTATAACAGCGGTTATCAGTTCGTGGGAATGCACTTTATATGGTGGTTCATTTGGCTAGGATTAATTTTCTGGATTTTTGCTACGCCTTACAATATTCCAGGTCAGCGAAAAAAGAAAGATACTCCTCTTGACATTTTGCAGAAGCGTTTCGCTTCAGGACAAATAACAAAGGAAGAATACCAGGAGCATAAAAAAATTTTGCGGGTAGTTTAACCATATTAAATAACTGCAACAAATCTATCTGTTAAAGATAAATGATTTTCTTTTAAACCGGTAACCATCAGGTTTAGCTGTGGAAATGTATGAAGAAGCTACTGCCTTTCATTGCTGCCTTTTCTTTAAGTTCATGTGTAATATTTGCCCAAGAACACAGAATGGAGAAAATAGGCAAAAGGATTTGGTCTAAAATGATTTAAATGATAAACAGTTGTGAGCATATCCCTAATTGTGCTGACCGTTTCGGCATTTGTCTTCTTTACCGGCCTTTCTGTTATGGCAAAGCATAACTAGCCCCTAGTTTTTGCACAGTCTCACGGTGTTAAAAAATTGTTCTTCTGTGCGATTCAAAAAATGAATACGAGAAGGCAAAGAACTTGAAATATTAATCAAACTAAAAAGAAATAAACATGTCTATTCAAACAATTAATCCCACAACAAACCTTGCGCTCAAGACTTTTGAAGAAATGACAGAGGAGGCAGTGGATGCTGCTGTAGCACAAGCCTTAACAGCATTTGGCGACTGGAAAAGAACCACTTACGAGCAACGTGCCCGTTTATTGCACAAGGTAGCTGACTTGATGCGCGAAAAAAAAGAAGCATTGGCAACAACAATCACTTTGGAGATGGGCAAACTCATCTCCCAGGCGGAAGCTGAAATAGTTTTAAGTGCTGATATTTTTGATTACTACGCCGACAATGGTGCCGTCTTTCTCGCCGATAAAAATCTTAGCCCCGAACATGGAAAAGCGTTTATCCGCCACAGCCCAGTAGGTGTGCTGTTAGGTGTAGAACCGTGGAACTTTCCATATTACCAGGTGGCCCGTTTTGCCGCGCCTAACATAATGATAGGCAATACAGTGCTGGTAAAACATGCGTCCATCGTGCCTCAATGCGCCATCACCATAGAAGAATTGTTCAAAGAAGCGGGTGCCGCACCGGGCATTTATACCAACCTTTTGATATCAGGCAGCCGCGCTTCGGTATTAGTGCGCGATAAAAGAATTAAAGGGGTTTCCCTTACTGGCAGCGAGGAAGCGGGGGCAAGCGTAGCATCTGAAGCCGGCAAAAATTTAAAAAAATCTGTTCTTGAATTGGGGGGAAGCGACGCCTTTATCATATTGGAAGATGCCGATATTGAAAAGACAGTTGAATGGGCAGTTGTGGGTAGAATGAATAATAACGGGCAATGTTGTGTGGCATCTAAACGGTTTATTGCCGTAGAAGCTGTGGCCGACGAGTTCCTGGAACGATTCAAAAACCGGTTGTCTAATATAGTGGTCGGCGACCCAATGGACAAGACTACTGAATTAGGACCCCTGAGTAGTGAAGGCGCAGCAGTACAGTTAGCCGACCAGGTCAAGCGGGCTGTAGATGCAGGAGCAAAAGTATTGATAGGTGGCAAGCGTGTTGACCGCCCTGGCGCTTTTATGCAACCTACTATTCTCACCGATATTAAACCAGGCAATCCTGCATATCTGGAAGAGTTGTTTGGACCGGTTGCCTCTTTTTACCGCGTCAAAAATGAGCAGGCTGCTATTGACCTTGCTAATGACTCACCATTTGGTTTAGGCGGTTCTGTTTTCACGCAAGACATTGAACGAGGCCAGCGGGTGGCTGACCAGATTGATACCGGAATGGTTTTCATTAATCACCCTACATGGACACAAGCTGATTTGCCTTTTGGGGGCACCAAGCGTTCAGGTTACGGACGTGAGTTATCAGAGTTAGGTATTGATGAATTTGTAAACAAAAAACTTATTCGCACAAGCGAACTAACCGACCCTTTTTAATAATCTCTAAATAGCGCTGTTATTCATTTCAAAGCTATTTATTTCCTGCTGAATAGAACCATAAAAGTCCACGGGAGTGATATATGGATGCTTGACAGACAAACAAATGTCGGTGCTAAAAAATAAACAAGAAAACGACTTTTGTTCTTTTATTACAATTAGAGCAGAAGCTGATGCGGCTGAAAAAGAATTTTTTAAGTAGGATTTTTATGTACCAGGAAATGTCACTTTAATCATCGTTGCGTCGCACTCTTGTGCATTTTGTATAACAGGCAGCAATGAACATTTACCAGAGCGAACCAAATGACATTCAACGGTACGCAAAATCGCCAATGATGCTTTCCCATGTTGAATTTGAATAATGAAAATGTATGTGTGTTGTAGAAATGCTATCGCGATTAATTAAAATTCGAAAGAATTGGCAATTGTTTCTTTTAGCTGCCATGATAATAAATAACCAACAACTGTCTGCGCAAGCACTAAAAGCGACTAATCCGCCAATGTATTTTCTGAATACAGGAGTGTTTTTTTCACCCTCAATGGAGGATACTTATTTCAGTCCGGCATTGGATGTAGAAACGGGATTTTGGAAAATGAACAACAAGAATTTTTTTAGCTGGGGCGCTTCTGCTGAGGTTTGGCACTTTAGCAGTATAATGTATGGATTAAATAATCCAACCATAAAGAATAATACTGATGCTTTTATTAATCTGAATGGGATGTTTTATTATGATAACAAGATCATCACTCCATATGTGATGCCAACCTTTTCTTTTGTTTCAGATTTTAAAGATGTTGGTATTGCCGCAGGAATTGCCTTGGGGCTAACTCACAAAACAAGCAAAAGGTTAGAAACCTTCATACAAGCGAAATCAATCAGATTTTCTAAACCACTCAATTATCTGAACATGAATTTTATTATGATTGGACTATCTTTAAAATTATCAGAATGAATTATACGGCGAACACCAGGGCATTGTTTAAAGAGAGTAATGAATATTAATTTTTTCTATAACAAATTCTGGAACCACGGTCCGGCGAGAAATTTTTGGAAGTTGGACCGGGTCCCGGCATTCAGGCGCTGCCCTGTAGCGGAGGCTTTGCTACCGGGAGGTACACTCGATGTTCTGGATATACAGCGGAAGATGCTGATGCACTTGACCACCTGGCAACAAAAAGGCACGTTATCAACATACGGGCAAAGTTTGGAGATGCGCAAAATACCGCTTTATCAGGATGCCGTATTTAATGCTGTGTACATGATAGGAACCCTCGGGGAAATTCCGGATCAGCCCGTGCGCTGATGGGTTTCTCCGGCTACTAAAACCGGACGGGCGACTTTATAACAAGCGAAGTTATTATTGACACGGATTTTATATCTCTTGCTGCCTCTAAAAAAGAAGGCATGTGAGGCGGGCTTTGCGTATGAGCGGAGTAGCGACCAACCATTTCTTATTTCACAAGATTTAGGCGAAAAGACAGAGGTACTTTAATGCCACGAGACAATATGAAATTCATTTATATGAGCCCGGCCTTATTGCTGCCATGAAGCAGCCATTGCATCGCACTCTTGTACAGAAGGTTCAACCACTCACCATTGCAAAGCATTACTAAGCAAACTGATGTATGAATAGAAACAGGCTTATCAAAGATTTAAGCTATGAGTTAGTTGTGAGCTTACGTGAGGGGATTGCTTCATAAGTTTTTGAAACAAGTTCGTTTGAAAATGATGAGAAAAGCGGTGCAAGTACAAGTGAGTGACACAACGATGTTTAATTGAAAAACAAATGACTGACCCAGAAGTTCAGGTAAACAAAATAGGTTCAACTTTGCAAAAATTTATCAGGCTTGAAGGGTAAATGAAGTAGCAATAAGGCAACTGGTAACAACAACATAAAGGTTACACAATGAAAAAGATACTTTTAATAGCCGCAGTAATGACAATCTATTCTGCTACATTTTCGCAGGATATGAAAGGTATGGACATGCCAAAACCTCAGGAAAAAGGAAGTGATAACATGGATGGTATGAACATGCCAAAAACAGCAACATTAAAAGTTCCCGGTAAAGCCGTAGCCTACTATCTTGATGTTACCGATACGCTTGTAACTTTTGCAAAAGGAAAATTAAAACCCGCCATTGCCATTAACGGCACCATACCTGCACCTACGTTATATTTTACTAAAGGCGATACGGCTATTATTCATGTTCGAAATTTGATGAAAGAGGAAACATCTATTCACTGGCATGGCTTGCTTTTGCCCAACGAGGCAGACGGCGTTCCTTATCTGACTACTCCACCGATTGAGCCAGGCAGTACCTATACATTTTCGTTTCCTGTTATTCAAAACGGCACGTACTGGTATCATTCGCACACTGCGCTTCAGGAGCAGGTAGGTCTTTA
Source organism: Dyadobacter sp. (assembly GCF_051859145.1). Taxonomy (GTDB): domain Bacteria; phylum Bacteroidota; class Bacteroidia; order Cytophagales; family Spirosomataceae; genus Dyadobacter. Next base: position 3,714 of record NZ_JBHYGF010000401.1, on the reverse strand, counting down.
TGGAGGTATCGTTATCTATCCCGCAGACAAGATGGCTCAAAAAGAAAAAGTGATTTTGTTCTCTGACTGGACTAACGAAGACATGTCAACCGTTGTGCGTTCGCTGAAGGCGGGTTACGAATGGTATGGCATTAAAAGAAACTCCGTGCAAAGCTGGGGTGAAGCATTGGTAAAAGGATACTTAGGCGATAAGGCAAAACAAGAATGGGGACGCATGCCGCCGATGGATGTATCCGATGTGTATTACAACGCCTTTCTTGCCAACGGACGGCAATCAAGCGAGTACCCGGAATTTAAACCGGGCGAAACAATTTTACTAAGGCTTATCAATGGCGCTGCCGGTTCTTATTTTAACATACAATTTGCTGGTGGCCCAATGACAGTCGTTGCTGCGGATGGTATTGATGTAAGGCCAGTAAAAATTGATAAGATTGATTTTCCTATTGCTGAAACGTATGATGTGCTCATTACCATTCCTGCGGAAGGCGCTTATGAATTAAGGGCTACGGCTGCTGATATTTCAGGCTATAGTTCGGTTTATTTTGGAAGTGGTAAAAAGGTGGCTGCACCCAACATTCCTGCGCTGGATTATTTTGCTATGTTAAGGGAAAGAAACAAAATGGATATGGCTGGTTCTGGTAAAAAAGGAACCTCCATGGAAGGCATGGACATGGGCAATGAAGATAAAAAAAGTAGCTCAGTGCCCGGCATGGATATGAGGAAGAAAGAGGACGAGGTAACGAAAATGGATGGTATGGATATGGGCTCAAAAAAAGAAGCTACTGCTGCAACGGAAAAATCAGACATGGCTGGCATGAAGATGGACAACGGTAAAAGTGCTGGCACGCTTACTTACGATATGCTGCGCTCCATACAGCCAACTGCATTTGATGAAAATCTATCAGTACGTACGGTTCCCTTAACGCTTACCGGCAACATGATACGCTACATCTGGTCGTTTGATGATAAGCCTCTTTCTAAATCCGATAACATCATGATAAAAAAGGGTGAGGTAGTGAGGTTCAAAATGTTTAACAACACGATGATGCGGCATCCAATGCACCTGCACGGGCACTTCTTCCGTTTAATAAATGCACAGGGCGATTACTCACCACTCAAGCACACGTTCGATATACAACCGATGGAAACAGTCACCATCGAGTTTTTAGCCAATGAAGAAAAAGACTGGTTCTTTCATTGTCATATTTTATATCATTTGGTTGCCGGCATGGCTCGCATTGTAAGCTACGAAGGCTCGGAGCAAAATGAGTTTGCAAAAACCGGTTACAAAGAGCTGAAAAAAGAAGACAATGCAATTTACAAGTGGGGCGATTTAAATGTGCTGTCCAATGGGGCCTTTCTCGAAAGCTTTGTATCCAATAATAAAACCCAGTTTCGTTTTGAAGGGCGGGTAAACTGGAAGGGTAATTTCGAAACGGAAGCCCACTTGTTGCGATTTATTGACAAACAGGATTATTTCGCCGCTTTTATAGGCTATGATTATCGTAGGAATAAAGAAGTGATCACAGATCCAAAAGACAAATTGAATACAAAAGACAACCGTAGGCAATTTGAAGTCGGCTTAATATATCTCTTGCCCTTTTTTGTTGAAGCCGAAGTCCGGGCAGATCCGACGGGCCGCTTCCGGGCACAGTTGCAACGAAGGGATATGCCCATTACTACAAGAATATTTTTTGATGGTAAGATAAATACTGACAAAGAATATTTAATGGGGCTCCGGTATTTTTTCAGCCGCACATTTTCAATCAGTGCTTTGTATGATAGTGATTACGGAATTGGTGCGGGTATAAGCATTCGTTATTAATCAAGAAATAATGAAAATAGTACGTAATCTCCGCGTTAATGTTGGCAGCTATTTTTTTCAGGCTAAGACATTACTTTGTGCTGCATTGGAAATGATAATAATGAATGTTGGTGAACCCGTTGGGTGAAACTAAGTAATCTGAATTTTAATATTGTTGATGTTCCTTTTGAACAAGTATTTGTTGATATATTGAATCGAAGTCAAGGCCGTGATTTTGGCCAGAACTCTGGTCTTAAATCCTTCAAAACTCTTGGCATAATTTCTTCTGATCATAAACTGATCACAGAGTTGTGAAAAGAGGGTCTCAATTCTTTTTCTAGTTTTACGAAAAACAAAAGGCTGGGGTAAACTAAAGAAAGGGAGAAAAACCGTCACGACTTTCGCGTAGCAATTATATTTACCATTTGTCCGGACTAATGAATTCTAAGGCGTTAGATTTAAATCCATAATCGAGCTTAAATCAAACATTTTGTAGTCCTTACCATCCGAGAAGTCGTATTCTCCCACCAGGTTGATATGTGCCCAGCTGTGGGTAGAAGTTGCAAGGATTTTCTTCAACAAGATCTGCCTGTCTTGTTCGGACTCAGCTGCTACCAGTTTTTCGGATAACAACAACAGATTATAAGTGTTTACCGCATTTGCTATCAGTCTTTTACATCCTTCCGCTGTCAATTGTTCTTTTCGGGTAGCCCAGATCAGTTCCTGGTTATTGCCTACGGTGATGGCTTTGGAAAAGTTGTTGCTGCTCTCAATTTTCGACAGTGATCCAGACACGGATTTCCGGATTAACTAATCATCCATATATTGATAAATGTATGCTGTTTTGTAGAGCCTTCCCAAATCTTTAAGGGCTCTGTAAAGCGGGTGCTGTTTCGAATACGAGTTTAAACGCCTTAACAAAGTTGATGCCTTGGCATACCCCAGTTTGATCGTACAAACGAGTCTCAAAATTTCATCCCAATGATTTTCCAGATGCACCAGATTAATTTTAAGACCAGGAACAATCTTATAATTCAGCTCACGGTAAGTCCGCGCTTCGTCAATTGAATATAGTTGTTGATGATGAAACCTTGCAAACCGTGGACGGAATTCAACGCCTAAAAGTCCAGTTACAGCAAATACCGGTTCACTAAAACCGTGGGTGTCTGTAGAATGCGCATTGGGAATGATCACTTCATTGTGGGTCAAACCATCCAGGACATAATGTGATTCCGGTTCTGCTGCGCTGAATACAGTTGAATAAAATAACTGCCCCGCTTCATCCAGAAAAGAATACATTGTTACACCCCTTCCGTTTCCAAAATACTTAAAGGAAAGAGAAGCTACCAGCGACGCAACCGATACATCGAACTTTTGACCGTCACTGGACGTGTGAATAAAGTCAGTATCTTTTCTGAAATGCTCGGTAAGTGGTAAGCTGTTGCTAAAAGCAAGTACTTTATCATTTGCCTGTATTAGAGGTTCTCGTTACAAATGGACGAAAAATAGCGGTTTGAAATTATTCATTGCTCTTAGCCAAATAATTATGCAAAGCATTGTTCATAAATAAGTCCAGATCGGATGCATTCTGGGATAACAACGTTTTGCGCAGGTACTGAATTTGCTTTTACTTGGTTCTATGTAGTTTGGGTCAAGACGGACGTTAGTTAGACACGAAAGAATTTAAGCTTATAATCAATCCTTAATTAAGAGTTCTCGATAGAAGTCTACAATCTGCTCAATAACTAAACCAGGCTTATCATCAGGAATGTTGGCTGCCCCCCAGAAACCGGCCTACCAAACGAAAATGGGGCACATTTCCCGGTTAACTTGTAAAAGTTGTCTCTAATAATTTTCTAGCGGGTTAATTATGGATATCCATAATAATACGTTCTATCACTTTTTCGATG
>NZ_JBHYGF010000400.1:1959-3644 GCF_051859145.1 Dyadobacter sp. | reverse complement strand
CACAATTCAAAATCAGTATAACTAAAAAATTAGTTTTCAGCGGTTAATAGAGTTCATTATATCTGCCCGTTTTAAAGTTACATCATATAATGAGGTTAACTTTTAAGAATGTAGCAAGTACAACACCCCAAAAGACCTTTTTAGCGTGCGCGCAGCGACGCAGGCCGAATTTGTGTGTTGGAAATAAAATATGTCATGAGTGACGGAGGAACGAATACCGATTTGTTATTTTTCCCCTATTATAAGTTTTTATAATAATAGCTATATATATGGTGGCAAAGTTCGACAGCAATCAATGTTTAGTACTTGTAGACGCTGTTTTTACCGTGGCGAAGCTCGACAGCAAAGAGACACACGTGGCAATGCCCGACAGCAAGGAGGCGAAGAACGACAGCAATGCTTATTTATGGGGCAATACTCGACAGCAAAGAGACGATACTTGACAGCAATGTGGCGATATTCGACAGTGATGTGACAACACTCGACAGATTTGTGGCAATACTCGACAGCGAAGTGACTTATCATGATGTCATAACTACTTCACGCAAGTTTTTGAGCCAATACTCGACAGCACTAACGATATCTAATGATTTTTTAGCTCTCAACCCCCAGGGCAAAAAATTTGAGGGTTACAAGGGTCAAACTAAAACAGCTTGTAGGATGATATGAGGCAATACTCGACAGAAAGCTGCATTGAATTCTGGAACAAGGTTGACACGAATCCACTTGAATCGAGGCAATACTCGACAGCACTACCTACTAAGAAAGCCATCTCTAATATACTGTTTAGCCTGTACTTTGGTAAGTTGCTGATTATAAGCCTTATAATATACTGAGACCAGTATGTCTATTTTAATGTCCGTATCCGCGTCAGCGTTAGTTAACCAGCGTTGAAAGACATCCGTTTCATCCTTTATTGCTACTTTAGAATGCTTAGAATTGAAAATATTTCTTAGTTCTATGATCAATGAATTGAAGAATAAATGATCTCCTCGCCGTTCTGTCAAGGATGAAATGTTTACTGAACTTGAAAAATCTAGCTCAACCCAGTACTCTTCTTGGTAAGGTTTAGAAGGGTCACCCTTTACGAATCTGTAGGAGAAAGGAAAGTCTCCCTTTTCTTGAAAAAAATCTAGTATTCTCTTTAATGACTTTTTCCTGAATCTATTTTGCTCTACCTCTAACTCTGCCAAATCAGCTAGATAATCCACTGAAAATCGAGCTGTGGTCTCTTTTTGGCTTAGTAGTTGATGCCTAGTCCTCTGAAGGATTAGATATAAGCTTTTCCGGCCATCTCCTCCCCTACCCTTACCAATTTTGGGATAACCATTTGTTTCAATGGTATAGTATCGACTAATAAAGCCATCTAGCCATTCATCAGAGATTCTGATCTCATAAATTTTTATGGTGTTTGATTGCCGGTTCAGATTCAGCTTGATATCCTTAAGGATCGGAAAATTCTTAAGCTGTATTACCTCATTTTTTGTATTGACCGCGTATGACTTCGCAAAAATTATATTCTTTTGAAGCATGTTAAAAAGCGCATAGTCAAAGACAGAAACAAATTCATGCCCGAAGTACTCTGGAATAACTGCCTTGGGATTGGCAATAAAGTACGGATGTTTCCTGGCTAAGTCCTGCCTATTTCGGCCAGACTCTTTACAAAAATCTTTCAGCGTGAATTT
>NZ_JBHYGF010000400.1:0-1949 GCF_051859145.1 Dyadobacter sp. | reverse complement strand
AATAAATACAATAAAATCCTTTACTATTCCAGCATCCTCACCAAACGACTTCCTTATGTCATGAAGATTATCAGCAACACTTCTGTCGATTCGACTTAGAAAGAAGTCGTTTTTTGAACTAATGTCACTGCTGACGTTAGCTTGGGTTTCTTTTTCCTCCATATACAAAGTTTAAAGCACTACTTGCAGCACTATTTAAGACACTAAAACCAGCACTGTTTTTAGTGCTATTTATCACTATTTAGCTTTTCCAAAACCGCCTCAACAATCCAATCGTGGATACTGATCCCTGGCTTAGGCGACCCAGGCCTACGGGGACGCTTCAATCGGCGACTATCAATCTCACTAATGATTTGGCCAGTAAGGCGCACATTGATGTGCTTTGCCCTTTCCGGATCAGCAGGGGCAGTTTCTTTAATAGTACTCCCTCCTTTATTAATGACTGCCTCAATGTCGGCTTCGGTCACTTTTGGTTTACGCGGTGGCGGTAACGTGGTTGCCATTTAATACACGGTTAAATAAGTCCTCTATTTCTTTGGTTGCTTTGGTGTCGATGCTTTCACCCTCAAACGGTGTAAGCCCCAATCCAGCGGCGTTGCTAATAGCTTTACGGTTACTGATCGGATAAGGCAAATAAGTGAGCTGAGAAATCTGAGAGAGCGCTTCTGCAACATCTCGGTTATCAGCACTACGAATATCAGCACGGCTCAGGAACGTATAAGCAATTAATGGCTCAGCCCGAATCGATTGAATTTCGTCTATAAGATCCGTTACCTTAGTAATTGTCCATAGATCAAAACTGCGCGGTACAAACGGTATCATTGATACGTCAGCCACAGATAGTGCTGCCCTTTGACTAGTAGTGTCTCTTCCACCCGTGTCAATTATGATATGATCATATTTTGGCTTCATGGCTTCAACTTGTTTCCTGAGATTTGCACCAGTCATATTGACAAGCGTGTATCCCGTATTACCAAGTGTCTGCTCCCGCCATGCGGTAAAATCAGAAGACGTTTCCTGATCGTCTCCATCAACGAGCAACACATCCTTCCCTTGGCTTGCTAGCCATCCAGCCATCGTCGTAGCAAGGGTACTCTTGCCTACCCCACCCTTAATTGAGTTGAATGATATTACCACTAGTTCTTGTGTTAAAAATGATGCTGCAATTAATACAGAATCTCACACAAAAACAAATGCTATATCTAGTGTTATTTTCAGTGCTTGTTTTAACACTATTATTGAAAAACACTTTCAATCTATTAGGCTTTGTTCAAACTATCAGATTGTAATAAGCGGAATCTACATGACGCTGTTACTCAATGCTCTTAAATCATGTAGTGGTCTAGGGCATAATTTGATCGCAAATCCTTTGTACATTTCTTGACAAAACTATCTTGATACGTAAAGGAACGATGTAGAGTAGGAGGGAAGAAGTAGCAGCAGTCGATAAAATCATCAATAGGGACCCACAACTCATAAATGAGCAAACTTATTGAACTAGCCGGTCAGTAAAATGTATCATGATGGCAAAAGTAGGTTCTTAAAAATTAGGAATTAGTACTCTGGTTCTTGTCGAGCTAAAAGTAGCACAATATTAAACACTTTTTCCAGTGCTGATTTTAGTACTGTTTTAGCACTTATATTAACACTAATAGTTAAAACCAAGCCAGTCATAAACATTCAATCATATGAGGATTGGAACTAAGTAGGGGAGGGGAAGCCGCCTTTGCTGATGTAAGAATTTCGTTAAACACCGCCAGACAGAATTTGTTAAATGAAATTAATTAACCGGGATCGACCAAAATGTGGCCAAGCTTAAAAAGATCGAAGCCAAATTTTACCTGATCAATATCAGCCCTTCCGGAAAGGAGCTCGACCATATTGGCAACGACCCGCAAAAGCTGAAAGCATTTGCGCGGGAAGTGATGAAGGAGTATGCAGGGAATTTC
>NZ_JBHYGF010000399.1:0-3663 GCF_051859145.1 Dyadobacter sp. | reverse complement strand
ACACGGTACCTTCTCCCGCATTGCTGCAATGGGTTAAGTCAAATGCTGACGAAGAGCAAATGCAGATCCTGTTTGAGCATTCATTAAGTAATTTATATGAAGTAAGCAGTGCTCTCAAAGACAGTCTTGACCGGCTGGCCAAGCCGCCGTTGACAGGTCAGCGCGTGATATGGGCGAGCCGGTTTGGCGATTATGCCGACCTGCTTGTGCAGCAGCAGCGGATTAACAGTCCAAGCCGTACCAACTCACTGCCCGTAAGATTAATGGCGACGCTGATCAGAACTTATAGCAATAACCTCACATCCGATGAAAAACAGCGGCTTGAACAAATCACATTAAACGGCGTTGCTGAAAAGGCGCAGCTCGATTTTTTGAATAAGCTTTTTGCAAAAAATGAAACGACGCTGAATATTCTTTTTAACTACGAAAGAGAAAGCAGGAGCTATAACGATCTGTTTGACAGCACTGCTACCGAGTTCCTGAACGCACGGTATCTGTCCCGCAACCTTTACAAATTTACCTACAAACAGCAGCTGCTGCTAAACAGGCACATTCAATCGCGCAACAGCATTCCCCAATTCAGGCAGTCGCTTGATGAGCTTGTGCGGCTGGAAGTGAAAGACAGTGTGGATATCAGCAAGCTTGTCAACTTCAAAAATGCCAGAACGCTGCCCACAGAAGCCTTGCCCGGCTACTACCTGACTGCCTCCAACGATCGCGGTAACACCTGGGTTAACCAGATTATTGATGGTTTCAAAGGCAATACGATTTACCTGGTTAAATGGAGCATGGAAGATGCGAAAAGCCGCGAAGAGCTGGGCTTCATCCCGATGCTGCAATCCCGCCTTCCTGAAAACGTGAAATTCCTCTTTGTTCACCTGCCGGGACAGGAATATGGGTTTTCGGATGAACTGCTGCGCCAGTACCTGGTCAGGCACCAGCTCAAAGGCACGCATGTATTCCTGAATGAGAATCAGGCAATGGACCTGCTTTTCAGACTGAACCCGCTGGATGCCGGTACATTCGCGATTATCAGGCCAAACGGGAAATTTGCATTGAAAAATGCCCCCGCTCCGAGTGCGCTCGACAAAACTGTAAAAGCTATTCTCGACGCAAATAAGTAATATCACCTTTCAGGACGATTAAATAGCCGCCCCTTAAACTGCCGCATACCTTTGGTTCCCGCGTTTACGTTAATGCTGTCTATTGGAATTTACATCTCTCATGTACAAGTATCTGGTACTGTTTCTTCTGTTCTCTGCCTTCGCTTCGGCCCAAAATCCGGACAGCGTGGCAGTTTACAAAAGCGATAGCGTCCGGTACACCAACCTGAAAGCGCGTATGTCGAAAACGAAGTTTTCGCGCGCGGTATACAGGTTGCTTTTCCGGGATGTTTATAACCAGGGCAAGATCAAGGAGGTGAAAGAAATTGAGACGAATCCATTTACCCCTTATGAGGGAATGGTGATCCGCAAGATTTACATTCGCCAGCTGGATATCATGGGCGAATCTGTTTACGACACCACGCGTACCGGTAACCGGCTTGAACGTTTTTTGAGCAAAACGCTGCATACCAACACGCGCGAGGGTATTATCCGCAAATCTTTCCTGCTGTTTTCGGAAGGCGACGATATCCAGGCACAAGTACTAAAAGATAACGAGCGTCTGCTGCGTGAAAACCGCACCATTCTGGATGCACGTATCATTGTAGTACCAAGAAGCGATGTCACCTGGATGGCCGATGTGGTGGTACTGGTGCAGGATTCTTGGTCGCTTAACTTTGCGGGTGGGTTCAGTGGCTTCAATAAATTCAATGCATCCGTCGAGAACATCAACGTCCGCGGGACCACGCATTCACAGCGCACGGGAATCCGGTGGAATGCCAATGATACTATTCAGAAATTCCAGTTCAGGAGCATTTATACCATTCCTTATATAGGAAAAACGTTCATCACCGGTCAGGCCAACTTTATTCTTGAACGTGATGTAAAGGAACAGTCGATCCGCTTTTTCCGGCGATTTTTGACCAATGAAACCAAATACGCCGGCGCGCTGGAAATCGGGCATACCAATGTGCGGCAGTATAAGCGAAGACTGGACGATACCGATGTGGAAATCCGCTTTCCAACCGAATATGCTTATTACGATGCGTGGATTGGCCGGGCCTTCAAGTTCCCGTTCCCCGACAGCAGGCTCGCCAAAAACTCACGGATCGTGACTGCATTCCGGCACAACAAGTACCACTTCGAAAAGCGACCGCAAGTCTCAGCCGATCTCAACAAAATATACTGGAACCGCAGCGCTACCCTCGTGAGCCTGGGATATTCCAATAGAAACTACAAACGCGACGTTTTGATCTACGGTTTTGGTAGAACGGAAGACGTACCGATCGGTAGCCTGTTTGCATTGACGATCGGAAGAGAAAATACCGAATTCGGAGCGCGCGGGTACGGCGGTGTGCAGTTTGCCACTGGTAACTACATCCCGCACAATCTGGGGTATATGTACTTTCTTGCCAATGTGGGCACTTACTCCAAAAACGGAGTTGCGCAGCAAGGTGTGATCAATGGACAGCTGAATTACATCAGCAACCTGATCCCATTCAGATACAGCTTTTTTCGTCAATTCCTTACATTTCGCTACACCCACGGAATCCGCCGCGATCCGCTTGATTATCTCAATATCAGCGGAGAGCAAGGTATCAGGGGCATTAACAATGATCAGCTGATTGGTACAAAGCGGCTTACGGTGGGAACTGAAACTGTTTTTTTCTCGGATAAAAGTTTGCTCGGCTTTCGTATCGCCTATTTTGTTTTTGCCGATCTCGGACTGGTGAATGGCGTTTCTTCCCTTTGGAGCGGGCCGCTTTACCAGGGTTACGGGCTTGGACTCAGGTTGAGAAATGAGAATCTTACATTCAATACATTACAAATCCGCGTCGGATATTACCCGAACATACCAGGCAACACAGCAGAATGGCGATTTGGAGCGAGCGGCAACGTTCCGCTTCGTTTACGCGACTTCGATATCTCTGCGCCAGCCATTCTTCCGTTGCAGTAATTTTTCAAGATCCTGCATCACAGTTACTTACATGTAAAATTTCATTTTTACAACTAATTTCCGACTTCCTATCCTGCTTTTTCGGATATGTGAATTAACTTTGTGGAATTTTTGGACGTACCCCTGCTGAAATTTACCAGGCAACCCCAAAAGTTGTTAAAGTATTTCCTTCATTTCTACAAAAATACCATCTACTGTGCCCAAAAATACGAATATCAAATCCGTTCTGATTATCGGTTCAGGTCCCATTGTCATAGGTCAGGCTTGTGAATTTGATTACTCCGGTTCCCAGGCAGCGCGTTCGCTGCGTGAGGAAGGAATTGAAGTAGTGCTGATCAATTCCAATCCGGCAACCATCATGACTGATCCTATCAGTGCAGATCATGTTTATCTGTTGCCATTGGAGAAAAAGTATATCGTTGAAATTCTTGAAAAACACAGAGCGCTAGGAAGGCCCATCGACGCGGTGTTACCGACAATGGGAGGCCAGACTGCATTGAACCTTGCGATTGACTGCGACAAGGCGGGAATCTGGAAAAAATATGATGTGGAGATCATTGGTGTCGACATCAAGGCGATTGAAACGACTGAGGATAGAGAAAA
>NZ_JBHYGF010000398.1:0-3685 GCF_051859145.1 Dyadobacter sp. | reverse complement strand
GGAAAGTAAACTATCATTCAGTGCGGTCGATGGTACAGGGAATTGTGCGTCTCGACAAGCTGATCCATTCCTGATCTTAGAAAAAATTGGACAGTTGCGGGAATTTCTTTCTCAAAACAAACTTTGAAAATTAGCCCTGATTACGCTCAGGAAGTTTGGTACAGTTCTTGAACAAGCTTTTTCAACTGACGTTAATAAGTATTTTTCAAACTAAATAACCAAAGTCATGAGTGCATTCACACAACAAGTAAAAGGAAACTGGAACGAGATCAAAGGAAAATTCAAGCAGCAATATGCAGATTTGACTGACGACGACCTGTTGTACGAAGATGGAAAAGAAGACGAACTTCTTGGAAAACTTCAGAAAAAACTAGGTAAGACCAGAGAAGAAGTTGAATCAGAAGTGAACAGCTGGTCAAGATAGTTTTTGAAACAGGTAAGAGCCCCGGAATTAATGATTCCGGGGCTTTTTTCGTATATAGCAGTTTTGAAAATTGATACTGATAAACCTAAATCCAGCTATAATATGAATACAAATGAAATACCGGTCGGCATTGTCGGACTGGGTTTAATGGGATGCAGCATAGTAACCTGTCTGCTGATCGCGGGACATCAGGTAGCCGCAGTAGCGCCGCTAAGTGCTGATATGGATCATGCCGAAAGAAGGATCAGGGAACATTTACAAAATTCCTGGGAGAACGGTCTGATCGAAAATGAGCCTGAATATTACCTTCGAAGGCTGATTATCACGGAAGATTACAGTGTGCTGCACCCTTGCAAGCTCGTGAATGAATGCACAATTGAAAATATTGAGGTTAAAGGATCGGTTTATCAAAAGATTGAGGCAGTTATCAAACCCGATGCGATATTGTCCAGCAACACCTCTGCAATTCCGATCAGTGAGCTGCAAAAACTTACGCAGTATCCTGAGCGTTTCCTCGGCTTGCACTGGACAGAGCCGGCGCACACGACGCGGTTCCTGGAAATTATCTGCGGAGATCAATCTGACATTAAGTATGGCGAATATTTATATGAACTGTCGCACGAATGGGGCAAGGAGCCTATTTTGGTGCGTAAAGATATTGCCGGGTTTATCACCAACAGACTGATGTACGCTATGTACCGCGAGGCGATCAGTCTGGTTGAAAACGGATATGCGTCAATTGAAGATGTCGACAGATCTTGCCGGAACAATGCAGGTTACTTCATGACAATGGTGGGAATTTTTCGCTGGATGGATTTGACCGGCGTGCCAGCTTATCATACCGTGATGAAAAACCTGTTGCCCACCTTAAACAACAGTACCGAAGTACCGGAACTGATCGACAAGGTTGTGCGGGAAGGCGGCAAAGGGGTGCTTAACTCTCACGGATTTTACGAGTATGAACCCGGGGAAGCGGAGGTTTGGGAAGAAACATTCAAGGAATTTACATACGAGATCAGGGAGCTGGCTTTAAAATACCCCGCTGACATCGTGAAGCGCAGACTGGCAGAGAAAAACAAGTCTGAGAACTCCGCGGATTCATGATTCTTTTCAATTAGAGGCGGTAGTTACCTCAAAGCCAAAAGCAACATCCTCACAACTTGGCTCCACGGCTGGGTGAAGCTCTTCGCAATGCTGGCGATCAGCGATACGGCACCACGATGTCGTGCCAACTGTCGCCATCGAAGAGGCGCACGTCGTCGGCGCCGGCCACGACGATGATCCCGTCGCCGGCATCCATGTGTCCGCGCGCGTTCACGCGCTTGCCGTCGTAGTGGACGTGCTTGACCTGATTGTCGGACCATTCATCGAGCATGTAATCCGATGAGAGCCACAGTTTCCCGGCGAACCACCGAGAGTCGTTGTATGGCACCGTGTATTCAGCCTGCCAGATCCGCTTCCAGAGGTCGCCGCGCCCCTGAAATAGGGTGCCTCCTTCGCCGGAGATGTAGACCTGGCTGTCGCCGCCGCAGCACACCGTGAAGAGCGGCCAGTTCGTCGGGAACTCGCATGGGATCCAGATCTTGCCGTTCCAGTGCCACACATCGCCTCTCCCGCCGACCGCATAGAGGTCGTCTTCCGCGAACCCATCAATGTCGCGAAACCCGAGGTCCAGGAGCTCGTTCGCGCTCGCGTCTCTCTTCATTGCGGGCAGCCCGAGAGAGAGAGATTCCCACTTTCCGATGTCCAGGCGGCGGTGGACCGTGCGGCCCATCCCTACCACATAGGCGCGATCGGCGATGCACCGGCACTTCGAGAGCGACAGGCCAGGCCCGCCGGGTGCCACCTTCTCGATCCCGGTCTTGCGGCTGCCCGTGGCGTAGACATCGCCGTTCCCGCTCAGCGCGAGCCCCTGCGGGAGGGGCTCGCGACAGGCGCCACCAAATGTGAGCAGAAACCCCGAGAGGCCCTGATGCCCCCATTTCTCCTTAGGGTCGGTCTCGTTCAAATAAAGCGCGACGATGCGCGACGGGACGTCGTGGTCCCACGTCAGGCTCACCTTCTCGCACGGGATCGTCTTTCGGAGGATCACGTAGACGAAGCCTCGCTCGCGGACGGCGACATCGACGATGTACCAGCCTTCGAAGGACTCGGTCCACGCCTGCTCGTGCAGAAAGACATTTTTGTGAACAAACATGTTTTGATACTATTAACTCGCTAAACTCTTAACCCGATTTACCCAACGCCTTTTAACCTAAAATAAAAATTCAAACGTATTTTTCTAAGCACTCTCATTTGTTATTGTCCTCAGGTTATTGAGGGTGTATTTTAAATACCTTCTATTTAAAATAAAAAAATTAACCAAAAGTATTTATTTACCCACGAATGGTAGCGAGTTATCAATAGGCTTCACTAGCTTTGAAGCACCTTAATTTCTACTCCAAATGGACGATTTCATTGCTGCGAGATCCCAAATGGCCCTATCTCTGGGATTTCACATTATATTTTCCTGCATCGGTATGGTAATGCCATTTTTCATGGCGGTTGCCCATTTTTACTGGCTGCGGACTGGCGAACCTGTGTACAAGAATGTTACCAAAGCTTGGAGCAAGGGAGTCGCTATTTTCTTTGCAACAGGCGCGGTTTCGGGCACGGTACTCAGCTTTGAGCTGGGGCTGCTCTGGCCGGAATTCATGAAACACGCAGGCCCTATTTTCGGAATGCCGTTTTCTCTGGAAGGAACGGCATTTTTTATTGAGGCGATTGCATTAGGCTTCTTTCTCTACGGCTGGGACCGGTTTAACAAATGGTTTCACTGGTTTACGGGTGTGATTGTTGGTGTAAGCGGACTCGCCTCCGGAATACTGGTGGTAGCTGCGAATGCGTGGATGAACAGTCCGGCCGGTTTCGACTTTGTAAATGGTGAGTACCTGAACATTGACCCGATCCAGGCGATGTTTAACAAAGCCTGGTTTTCGCAGGCGCTGCATATGACGATCGCCGCGTTTGTAGCCACAGGCTTTGCAGTAGCGGGCGTGCATGCATTGATGATCATCAAAGGTGAAAATGTTGCCTTCCATTCCAAATCGTTTAAAATAGCGGCAATTTTCGGTTGCGCAGCCGCTATCCTTCAACCACTTAGCGGCGATATTTCTGCGAAAGACGTGGCTGAAAGGCAGCCTGCAAAGCTTGCCGCAATGGAAGCGCACTTTAAAACCGAAAAATCGGCGTCGCTGATCCTCGGTGGAATTCCGGATGAAG
>NZ_JBHYGF010000397.1:0-3699 GCF_051859145.1 Dyadobacter sp. | reverse complement strand
ATCCACGCTTTTCCAAAAGTGGGCAAGGAGACGATTGCGGAAGAAATGAACATTTGTCTCGGCAGCTCTTCGGCGATTATGGCCGCGAACAGTGCCGCCCTGGGTGTGGATACCGCATTTTGCGGGATAGTGGGCGACGATTACTTCGGGGAGTTTATCCTGCGGGAACTTCGGAGCAAGTCGGTGGACTGTGCGCACATTAAAACACAAAAGGGCCAGAAAACGGGCTGCACGCTGGTCATGAGCTACGAGCAGGACCGCGCCAATGTGACTTTCCCAGGCGCAATGAATGCATTGACCATCCACGATATACCTTTTGAAGAAGGCGGTTCCTACCAGCATTTGCATGTATCGAGCGTGTTTTTACAGCAGGGAATCCAAGCTGATATCGAGCAGGTGTTGATCAAAGCTAAGGCAGCAGGGATGACAACTTCCCTTGACCTGCAATGGGACCCTGCCGAGCAGTGGGCCTTCGATTATGCGCGCTGCCTGCCTTATGTAGATGTTTTCCTGCCCAATGAGGCAGAATTGCTCGCACTCACAGGGGCCGGCTCGGTTAGCGACGCCATAGAAATGATACAACCTTACCTGAATACACTTGCGCTGAAAATGGGCCGCAACGGAAGCATGGGCGTGCGCGGCGACCAGCAGGTGGCGGTACCTGCATTTGAGGGGACACACTTTGTGGACGCGATCGGCGCGGGCGATTCATTCAATGCGGGATTTATCCGGAAATATATGGCTGGCGGCAGTCTCGAAGACTGTCTGCGTGAGGGAAATCTGATGGGCGCCGTGAACACGACCGCCGCCGGAGGTACCGGTGCATTCTGCGACCGCCAAAAGCTTAGCGAAAACATACAAGCCTTTTGGGGGCTGGAACTAAACCTGATATGAGACTGAAAGAAAAATTAAGGGAGCTTACAAAGCAGAAAAAAGGATTGCTGGCTACCAATTACTACGATCTGGAAACCCTTCACGGTGTGTTACAGGCAGCAGCGGATTTGAAACAACCGGTCATTCTGCAACTTACCCAAAGCTCCATTGACTATATGGGCCTGAAAACGGCGGTCAGCCTGGGGCGGAACGGACTGGAAGAATTCGGTGTCGAAGGCTGGATCCACCTGGATCACGGCGGGTCGGTGGACCTGGTACAGCGTTGTCTGGATGCAGGATTCGATTCGGTAATGATCGACGGGAGTGAGCTGCCTTTTGAGGAAAATGTGAAGCTGACCAAAGAGGTTGTTGAGCGGGCGAAAAGTTACGGCGTGCACGTGGAAGCTGAGCTGGGTTATGTGGCCAAACTGGGCCAGTCGCACGATGGCAGCGGGTTTACCCAGCCTGACGAAGCGGCGGCTTTTGTAGACGAGACGGGCGTGGATGCATTGGCAGTCGCCATTGGTACAGCGCACGGTTTTTACAAACAGGAACCCAAACTGGACATTGACTTGCTACGCAGAATTGCTGAGAAAACAGCTGCTACCCTCGTCTTACACGGAAGCTCCGGCGTGCCGCACAACCAGGTGCAGCAGGCAATTTCCAACGGGATTTGCAAGGTGAACCTGGCAACCGAGATCAAGAATATATTTATGGCTTCGCTCAAAACGGAACTGACGAATAACCAGGATATCGACTTGCGCAAGGTATTTCCAAAAGCAACCTGCAAGATCACCGAGCTGGTCAAAACCAAACTTGAAATGGTAGGGAATGTAGCAGTGTAGAACAATCCTATAATCGGACAGGCGCTTGAATGGTACTATCGACATATCTGCACAGGTTTCGCACGAGTTGTTGTGGGACCGGTTTCGGGCGGGCGACAGGGAAGCATTCGGGAAGCTTGCGCTGCATTATTATCAGTTGTTGTACAACTACGGGCTCAATCTGAATTCCGACGAAGATTTTGTTTCCGACTGCATTCAGGAGCTTTTCCTCGAACTTTGGGAGCGGCGCACGTTTTTGTCCCCAACAAATTTTGTAAAAACCTATCTGCTCCGCGCGCTCCGCAATAAGATTTTCAAAGAGAGCATCCGCCTGAAACGCTTCAAGGAACCCAAAGACGTACCTTTCGCCACGGGTTCTGACATTTCAATAGAATCAATGCTGGTTTTGAACGAGGAAGAAGCGGCGCAGGCCAGGCAGCTGAAAGCAGTTTTGGAAGGACTTACCACCCGCCAGCAGGAGATTGTATACCTTCGATTTTACCAAAGTCTGGAATTCGACGAAATCGCTCATATTATGGGACTTTCGCGCCAAAGCGTGGCCAATTTGCTTCACCGTACACTGAAAAAGATCAAGGAAAGCTGGGCGGTAGTTCTGTTCTTGTCCGTGCTTCTTCTTTTTTCTTCCCATTAAAAACGGCAAATCAGCGCAGCTGAGGCATTTATATCATTATTTGAAAAAATAATTGAATTGACCTGGGTATGTAATGCATTAAAATGGACTATAAGGTGATTCCTAAGTCAAATGCATTGCATTCATGCCTGATTACAACACTTATACGATTGAAGATTTAGCCCGCGACGCCTATTTCCGCCATTCGGTTTTGCGCCCGGATAGTGAATCAGATGCGTTCTGGCAAATTTGGATTCTGGCCGGAGAAGGCCGGAGAGAACGTTTTGAAAAAGCGCGTTTACTGGTGATCGCGCTGGAAAATCAATTTCACAAAAAACTTCCGGAAACCGAAGTGCAGCGCCGCGTGGGCCAATTGCTTGGCAAGCTGGATGAAGTGGGGTCGGCTCCTGAAACCAGAAAATCCTTTCTTTCCGGTTACTGGTGGCGGGTCGCGGCGGTGCTGATCATTGGTCTGGGTTTCATGCTATGGATATGGCGGCACAATCCGAAAGACGGCTTTTCAACAAATGAAACTGCACAGATTGCTGACATCACGAAGCAACTCATTGCCCGGGAAAATACCACAAAACACAGTCAAACGCTCATTTTAAGCGACAGTAGCATTGTAACGCTTTTCCCCGGAAGCAAGCTGCAATTCCCCAAAACATTCAGTGGCGAAAGTCGGAAAGTAACCTTAACTGGCGATGCATTTTTCGAGGTGACCCACGACGGCAAGCCATTTCTGGTGTACGCCGGCGAAACGGTGACCCGCGTTTGGGGCACCCAATTCCGCGTCACGGCTTTTCCTCAAAACAAGGATGTGAAGGTTAGTGTGAAAAGCGGAAAAGTGTCGGTCCACAAAGCGGGTGAATTTATCCTTCCCAAACCTTCTGAAAAACAGGAAATCCCGGGCGTAATGCTCACCCGACACGAGCAGGTCGTGTTCGACAAAGCGCAGGATGCTCTGGAAAAAACGCAGTTGACCGACTTAAAAATCATCACCCAAAACAGGGGTTTACAGGCGCAGGTTTTTGTAGACACACCTGTCACCGAAGTTTTCAAAGAGCTGGAAAACATGTATGGAATCGAGATACAATTCGACGAACGCGTTTTCGCCGACTGTAAAATCATCACCTCATTCCGCGGAGAAACGCTCATCGAACGCGTAAACAGCATTTGCCAGGCCATCGATGCAAGTTTCGAGCCTGCGGGAGGCGGAATTGTCATTTCAGGAAGGGGCTGTGGGAAGTAATTTTCAGGGTGACAAAACAATAATCACAACAAAACCAGCAACAAAACTTGTAGCCTATGAACTAAACCTTTTCAATCAATTCACAAAAAAGGCTGGCGGTGTTTGAGCCACCACCAACC
>NZ_JBHYGF010000396.1:0-3750 GCF_051859145.1 Dyadobacter sp. | reverse complement strand
CATTTCCGGTTGTCATTGGTTTTTAAACGATAAAAACATTTTCAAATGGAACCAAGACTTAATTTTCAGGAAAAAGGAAAAAATGCGGCGAAGGTGCTTTTTGGTATGGGCAGCTACCTGCATAAGTCGGCGATAGAATTGCCATTGCGGGAGCTGGTGGTGTTCCGGGTGTCGCAGATCAACCAGTGCGCTTATTGCCTGGATATGCATTACAAGGATGCGCGGGCGAAAGGCGAGACCGAGCAGCGGCTCTACGGCCTGAGCGCGTGGCGGGAAGCGCCTTACTATACCGAGCGGGAAAGAGCCGCCTTCGCGTGGGCTGAGGCAGTGACCAAATGCGAAGTGCCCGATGCGCTTTATGAAGCTGTGAAGCAGCAGTTCTCGGACGAGGAGCTCATCGACCTGACCATGGTAGTAACAAGCATCAATACCTGGAACCGCATTAACATCGCATTTCCAAGCACGCCGGGCAGTTACCAGGTTGGGCAGTTTGGTTGATAATTGCAGCATTCTAACAATTCGAAATCATTCAAAACATTCAAATAGAAACCAAGATGAACGAATTTCTGATCGCCATCCACCGGGACCTGAAAAGCAAGGATGCGAGTCCGTCACCCGAGCAAATGCAAGCCGCTATCAAGCCGTTCCAAGACTGGATCGGCAGCATTGCCGCCCAGAACAAGCTGGTTGCCCCACCAAAACGCTGGGACCTCGACGGGCGGGTAGTTACCAAGAACAATACGGTCACAAACGGACCTTATGCCGAGATCAAAGAATCGCTCGGCGGCCTGTTCCTGATCCGTGCAGAAAATTATGAAGAAGCAGTAGAAATAGCCAAAGGCTGCCCGATCCTGGAATGGGGAGCATCAGTGGAAGTCAGGATGGCGGTGGGGTAATATGCTGCTTCCCAACCTCTTCCGCACAGAGTACCGCAACATTGTTGGGGTACTCTGTTATTTGTTCGGGATTGAGCATGTAGAGATTGCCGAAGATATTGTGAGCGATACTTTTCTGGCGGCTACCGAGCACTGGAGTATACATGGTGTGCCCGACAACCCGACCGGCTGGCTTCACACAGTGGCAAAGAACAAGACCAGGAACTATCTCAAACGGAATGCATTGTTTGAGAAAAAATTGGCGCCTGAGATCAGGTACACCTCGCAGGTTTCAGAAGAGATCGATATTGATCTGTCTGGAAAGAACATTTCGGATAGTCAGCTGGCGATGATCTTTGCGGTTTGTAACCCGGTTATTTCCACAGAATCGCAGGTGTCGCTGGCGCTGAGCCTGCTGTGCGGTTTTGAGGTGCAGGAAATCGCTGACGCCTTTTTAACAAACAAAACGGTAGTGTACAAAAGACTTAACCGCGCCAAAGAGAAGCTGAAAGAAGCCCGGATACGCATTGAGCAGCCTACTTTGTCAGAAATCAATAACCGCCTTGATCCCGTACTCACGACTTTGTACCTGCTTTTTTCAGAGGGGTATTATTCCGAAAGCCAGGATACCGTGCTCAGGAAAGACCTGTGCGCTGAGGCAATGCGGCTGGCCGCTCTGCTGCTCGGCAATGCAGCTACCAACAAGCCGGCCGTCAATGCGCTGCTGTCGCTGATGTGCTTTCACGCTTCCCGTTTTGATGCGCGCGTCGGGGATAATGGTGAAATGGTATTGTATGAAGATCAGGACGAGTCGCGCTGGGACCAGCAGTTGATCAGTCTGGGTAAGGATTTCCTGATCAAAGCATCTACCGGCGAGGAAGTATCCAGGTACCATCTGGAAGCGGGCATTGCATTTTGGCACACACAAAAGGAAGATACGATGGAGAAATGGGAGAATATCCTGCAACTTTACAACAAATTATTGATCCTCGAATATTCACCTGTTGCAGCATTAAACCGGACATTTGCGGTGTCGAAAGCAAGAGGCAAGGCGCAGGCGATTGCAGAGGCAGAAAAGCTTGGGCTCACCGGCAGTCATTTTTACTACTCCCTGCTCGGGCATCTCTACACAGACCTGGATACCAGCAAAGCGTTGGCGCATTTTGAAAAAGCACTTGAACTGGCGGCTTCTTATGCAGATCGGGAGGTGATCAAAAAAAATATGGCAAGATTATCAGTTTAGCAATGGTACCTATAGAATCAGAGAGACTGGTTTATGAAAAATTTAAACCGTCCCATTTCAATGACTATTACAGGCTGGTCTCCGGACAGGATGTGATGCAATATATCACGGGTGCCGGGCTTGATGAAACCGGTGCAAAGGCGCGTTTCCAGGTGGCACTGGATGCAGATCTGGGTATGGAAGAATTCGGCTTCCTGGCGGTAACCGAAAAGGATACCGCTGCATTCATCGGTCTAGCCAAAATAGTCCCGTTCGAGCAAAGCTATACTGAAATCGGATATGCATTGTTCCCGGAATACTGGGGGAAAGGTTATGCGTCCGAAATTACGCGTACGATGATCAATTATGCATTGCAGCTCGGCAATGTGAAGGAGCTGATCGCGTTGGTAAGTCCGGAGAACACTTCTTCGATCAGGGTACTTACCAAAAATAACTTCACATTCTTCCGCAAGTTGACGGGCTCTTCGGGTACCCGCCACGACTACATCCTTCGCCTTTGACGTAAAAGACATCAGGAAAAAAATGCCCCGGAGCAAGAAATCAGCTTTCGGGGCATTCTTTTAATTATAACCAAACCACTTTTTGCTCTGAAACGTGGGACTGGCCAAGGATATCTGCGTAAAGTTCGGGGCGGCGGGCTTTCAGGTAGCGGGAGCCGCCGGCTTGTTCGAGTTTTTCCGGTGTCAATGTCGCAACAGCAATGGCGTCATCCAGTTCACGACACTCAGCTATGATGTCGCCAAATGGATCGAGGATCATGGAGCAGCCATTTTTCAACTGGTCATCGTCCGTTCCGATTGGATTGGAGAATACAGCATAAATCGCATTGTCGTAAGCGCGTGCCGGCAGCCACTTCATGAGCCAGGCCCTGCCTTTGAGACTGTCAAATTCCTGCCGCAGCGAGGTCGGATCGGCAGCGCGGTTATGCCACAAAGCCGGGTCTACAAAGCCTGCGCCCGGACGCGTTGAAGGCGTGCACATGGTCACGTGCGGCATGAAGATGATATCTGCCCCCAGCAGTTTGGTAGCCCGCACATTCTCGATCACATTGTTATCATAACAGATCAAAATGCCACATTTCCAGCCAAGCAACTCAAATACAACATACTCATTTCCGGGTGTAAGGTGCGGATTGATGAAGGGATGCAGCTTGCGGAACTTTGCAACCAGCCCGTTCTGGTCTACGCACACATAGGCTTTGAATAGGTTTCCCTCCGCGTCCTTTTCAAACAATCCGGCAAGCACTGCAATGTTGTTGTCGCGGGCAATGGCGGTAAGCTCGGCAATGCTCGGACCGTCGGGGATAGGTTCGGAGAGCTCCAGCATCTGTTCCCGTGTGAGCTTGCGCGCAAATGTGTAACCTGTTACGGAGCACTCATGAAAAGCAATGGCATTAGCGCCTTTTTCGGCCGCCTGCTTTGACAGCTTGCGGATCACGCCCAGGTTGTAGGCTTTGTCGCCGCTGCGGTTTTCAAATTGGGCAGTCGCAATTTTAATCGGTTCCATAGGCTAAGATCTTGATAGTAGAAAGTGTGAACACAAAAATAGCTTGTCAAAACCGGAATTCGCTGAAATGGTAATCCAATCTGAGCGGTTGATCGTACCTATTGAGATAGGATTGAAAGCAGCCCC
>NZ_JBHYGF010000395.1:2794-3754 GCF_051859145.1 Dyadobacter sp. | reverse complement strand
AAATCGCTTTTTACGCGGGATGGTCCGTGCAGTTGTGGGAACCCTGCTGGAAGTGGGCAAGGGGAAGAAGTCAGTTGCCGATTTTGAAGCGGTGATATTATCCAAAAACCGTAAAAATGCCGGAGCGCAGGCTCCGGCAGAAGGATTGTTTCTAACCAGGGTAGGTTACCCCGAAGGTTTGTTTCAAATCAAATAGCCACCGGATCTTTGGTCTGCACATTGTTGACCAGCCTCAGAATTCCCAGCGGATTACTGTTTTTAAGTTCGTCGGGTAAAAGCGAGTCCGGCCAGTTCTGAAACGATTGCGGACGTACAAACCGCAAAATGGAATGCCGGCCGACTGACGTGAACTTCGAATCAACCGTAGCAGGAAACGGTCCGCCGTGGTGCATACTCGGACAAACTTCCACGCCGGTAGGTACCCCATTCATAATGAACCTTCCCGAAATTTTCGCCAGCTGTCTGACCAGCATAGGGTAGGCGGCAGCTTCTGCTTCGTTCGCCATTAAAGTAGCAGTAAGCTGACCTTTCAGGTGCGATATAGCAGCAAGCAGCTCTTCGGTGTCTTTGCAAACCACGAGCAGCGAAAATGGTCCGAAAACCTCTTCATGCAGCTTCGGATTGGCGATGAATGCACTGCCGGAAACCTCTGCAATAGTTGCTTGTGCCTGGTTACCAGCCGAAGTGACGTTTTCAGAAACAACCAGTTTGGATACATTTTTCTGCTCGAAAACCTCCTCACGCAGCTTATTGTAGTTCTTATAAATTCCCGCCGTCAGCATGGTAGCGGAAGTGGTACTTGCGATCTCGTTTTTGTAAGACTCTTTGAATGCATCCAATCCAGCTGAGCCTGTCACGAAAACCAGTCCAGGGTTTGTACAAAACTGCCCAGCGCCGAGACTTACTGAGCCCGCAAAAGTTTTTCCAAGTTCCACTGCATTTTGTTCCAGATAGCCCGGC
>NZ_JBHYGF010000395.1:0-2784 GCF_051859145.1 Dyadobacter sp. | reverse complement strand
CATAAACCGGAATAGGATCTTCCCGCTCCTGGGCCAGCTTGTGCAGCGCCATTCCACCTTTGAAAGAACCTGTGAAGCCCACTGCCTGAGTAACAGGATGTTTGACCAATGCCGCACCGACTTCAAATCCGTCGTCATAGAGCATAGAGAATACACCTTCGGGCATATTGGTTTTTCGTGCTGCTGAAATGATAGCCTGCGCCGTCAGGTCACTTACTCCCGGATGAGCGGCGTGTGCTTTCAGGATAACCGGATTTCCTGCTGCCAGCGCCGGACCCACATCCACACCTGCTACTGAATACGCGAACGGGAAGTTACTTGACCCAAAAACAACCACCGGGCCGATTGGAACCAGCATTTTACGCATATCCGGCTTTGGTACCGGCGTTCTGTCGGGCAATGCAGTATCAATGCTGGCTTCGACCCACGAACCTTCGCGCAGCAGATCGGCAAATTGCGTTAGCTGATTGATCGTGCGAGCCCGCTCGCCTTGCAGTCTCGCCAGTGGTAAGCCGGTTTCGAGGTTGGCTCTCTCCAGCAGCTGGTCGCCTAATGCGGTGATTTCTTCTGTAATAGCAATCAGAAAATCGGCTCTGCGTTGCGCGGAAATCATTGCATATTCAGCAAGTGCCTTCTCAGCAAGCGACATTGTTCTCGCCACTTCTGATTCGGTCGCGCGATGAAATTTCTCATCAAGAAAGGAATCGCTTGCTGGTACGTACGATTGAAATGTACGGTCACCTTCGGCTGAAAGTGCATAACCTATGAAGTTTTTACCTTGAATATCCATGGTTGATATAAGCATATTGAAAATTGATAAACCCTTAAAACAGAAAAAATGTGCAAATCTCAGACCTGCACATTTTCCGTTATTTCATAAATAAGTAAGCTAAACCAGTCGACCGATGATATCATCGACAGAGATACCTTCTGCTTCGGCTTTGAAGTTCCGGATAATCCGGTGGCGCAATACCGGCAATGCAACTGCCTTCACATCCTCAATATCAGGCGAATATTTACCCGACAGCAATGCATTGCATTTGGCAGCCAGGATTAGCGCCTGCGAAGCCCTTGGCCCGGCGCCCCATTCAAGGTAATCGTTGGTGTCTTTTACAGCCAAACCAGCGGCAGGTCTGGTTTTATGCACCAGCTTTACTGCATATTCAATTACATGGTCAGTTACCGGAACCCGGCGCACCAGTTGTTGAAAGTCCATGATCTCTTCGGCTGTAATTACCTTTTTGACCTGGTACCTGTTGTCCGTAGTGGTGTTTTTAACAATGTTTACCTCCTCTGCATAGGAAGGATAATCCAGCTGGATCATAAACATAAAACGGTCGAGCTGCGCCTCGGGAAGCGGGTACGTACCTTCCTGCTCGATCGGGTTCTGGGTTGCCAGTACGAAAAACGGTCTTTCCAGGTTGTGCTTCACACCCGCGATCGTCACGGAATATTCCTGCATCGCTTCCAATAATGCAGACTGCGTTTTAGGCGGTGTCCGGTTGATCTCGTCCGCTAGGATAATATTGGCGAAAACCGGTCCTTTGATGAATTTGAAATTCCTGTTCTGGTCCAGCGTTTCGGAACCGAGGATATCCGAAGGCATTAAATCGGGTGTAAATTGAATGCGGTTGAAGTTCAGGTCGAGGGAAGATGCGATGGTTTGTATCAGCAATGTTTTTGCAAGTCCCGGCACGCCGACCAGCAGACAGTGTCCCTGGCAAAAAATGGCAGTAAGAAGTCTTTTAACCACTTCATCCTGGCCGATAATTACATTACCAATCTCACTCCTGATCTTATCATAAGCTACTTTCATAGCTTCGGCAGCTTCTACGTCCGATGAATACTTCACAATATGCTGGATTAGATTTTTGAACTCCTGAACTGCGTGGAAACGGAACTTTACTATAGGTCGTCACCGCTTGCCGCCAGACCAAGCACTTTACAATTTCTATATTCGGGCTCAATGCTGATAAATACGTCGCCCTGCGCTTTTTTAAACCACTCTTCAAGCGCATTGTTCCGCTTGTTGCTCAATACGATTTGCGCTAGTTTTTCATAATCATCGTGCAGGTTGGCTGTATGCGGCTCCGACTTGCTTTTATACCAGATGATGCGCATTGCGCTGCTGCCGTCTTCGGTACGGTAAGATACAGGACGGCTTATATCACCCACTTTCATGGTGTCGATTGCGAAATACAATGCCGGGTCCATAGAAGCGTCGAGCGTCAGTTTTGATAATCCCGTGTTTCTATCCTGGATCAAACCGCCAGATTCTGCTGACATTTTATCGTCTGAATTATCCAAAGCAGCTTTTGCAAATTTCAAAGTATCGATCTGGATCAGGTTTCTAAGACTGTCAAGCGAGCGGATCGCCTGTGTCATATCTGTTCCCTTGTTGTAATCAGGGCGTAACAAGATGTGTCTTGCTCGGTATTCAGCACCACGTGTTTCAACCAATTTGATCAGGTGGAAACCATATTGCGATTCAATCGGCTCCGACATTTCACCTGGTTTAAGCGCCAGCGCAGCACCTTCAAATTCAGGTACCATCGCGCCGCGTTTGGCAAACCCAAGATCACCACCGTTTTTAGCTGATCCTAAATCTTCTGAATAAATCTGCGATAATGTAGCAAAGTCTTCGCCTTTTTCAGCTCGCTGTTTAAGCTCTACCAGCTGCTGGCGCAGCTTGTCCTTTTGCTCACGCGTAACTGTTCCTAATTTCACGATATGCCCTATTTCAACTTCTGATGGGATATAGGGGAGACTATCCTTGGGAATGGA
>NZ_JBHYGF010000394.1:0-3761 GCF_051859145.1 Dyadobacter sp. | reverse complement strand
TCCCGATTG
Organism: Dyadobacter sp.; assembly: GCF_051859145.1. Lineage (GTDB taxonomy): Bacteria > Bacteroidota > Bacteroidia > Cytophagales > Spirosomataceae > Dyadobacter. The sequence continues at coordinate 3,752 of NZ_JBHYGF010000394.1, read as the reverse complement.
GGAGTGCAAAAGTGCAGCCTTATTTCTTTAATTGCAAATCCAATTGGTAAATATTTTACGCCAAAATATCTGTTGCTAAACTAACCAGTTGAAAATGAATTCTATTACCTCAAAAAAGTTTTTAAAAAAATTTAAAGTATTCCATCACATGCATCTTTAATAACGATTCTTGCTTCATTAAATCGCCTGGTGGCAGAGCGCGCTCCAACTTATAATGGGGCCAACCATCCTTATCAAGGAACTCCAAAGCATAATATCCTGACAAGCTCAGCACTTTGCATATACCTATATGCATGAGATCCTGCTTCTGTTCTTTTGTGAACCGCTTTGCGCCCTGACCTAGCTCCTGTACTCCTATAAGAAACAATACGCCATTCAGGTCAGCTGGCTTTTTTCCCACCAGGCCTTCCAGCTTATTCAGCAAGAACTCCCATTGCGCCTCCAAAGGCTGATCTTCTATATTCATTATATCAATTCAATTATGGCGGCACAAACCTGCTTAGAATAACTGATAATGCATCAATCTTGTTCTAAGCGATAAAGATTATTTCAACGGAAACTTACAGCTTCTCTGTCCGGCTGGAAGAAGCGGTTAAATGGTTTTTCCTAACTTTGAGTTTTAGCAAATGGCATGAGCAAATCAGAAAGACATACAATATCTAATCAGGCAGACTATTTATCAACCCTGAACGAGCCCCAGCGAGAGGCAGTGTTGCACGGAGATGGACCTTTAATGATCATAGCGGGTGCAGGTTCAGGAAAAACCAGAGTACTTACCTATCGCATTGCAAATCTGATAGGAAATGGAGTAGATCCTTTTAGGATCCTCTCGCTCACTTTTACAAACAAAGCCTCCGGTGAAATGCGCCAGCGAATTGAGGGTGCGGTAGGTACAGAGGCCAGAAATATCTGGATGGGAACTTTCCACTCAGTTTTTGCCAAAATCCTTAGAATAGAAGCCCGTTACCTGGGATATACAAGCGATTTCTCCATTTATGATACTGATGATTCCAAGTCACTATTAAGAAGTATCATCAAAGAACTCAACCTTGATGATAAGGTCTACAAGGCCAATGTAGTCTTTAACAGAATCTCGGGAGCCAAAAACCGCCTTATCTCTGCCGACGATTACATCAACAACGCAATCATCCAGGCTGATGATGACGCGGCTAAAATGAAAGAAATAGGAAGGTTATATAAGATCTATGCAACCCGCTGTTTTCAGGCTAATGCTATGGATTTTGATGATCTTCTCTTCAATACGAATGTGCTTTTCCGCGATTTTCCGGATGTACTATATAAGTACCAGCACAAGTTTCAGCACGTAATGGTTGATGAGTTTCAGGATACCAACGTTTCTCAATACCTCATTACCCGTAAATTATCGGCTGTGCACCGGAACATAGTGGTGGTAGGTGACGATGCACAGAGCATTTATGCATTCCGGGGAGCAAACATTGAAAATATCCTGAATTTTGAAAAAGATTTCCCGGATGTAAGGACAATCAAGCTGGAACAAAATTATCGTTCAACAAGCACGATTGTTGAAGCTGCAAACTCTGTTATCGCGCGAAACAAAGCGCAGCTCGAAAAGAAAACCTTTACGCAAAATGAGGAAGGTTCGCTGATCGACGTACTCAAAGCCAATTCGGACAATGAAGAAGGGCGGCTCGTGGCTACTGCAATCTTTGAGGAGAAGATGCAAAAAGCTTTGAGAAACGAGAATTTCGCCATTTTGTACCGTACCAATGCGCAATCACGCTCCTTCGAGGAAGCGCTTCGAAAGCTTGGCATCAAATACAGGATCATAGGAGGGCAATCTTTTTACCAAAGAAAAGAAATCAAGGATCTGCTTGCTTATCTGCGGTTTACGGTTAACCAGCGTGATGAAGAAGCTTTCAAGCGGATTATCAATCTTCCCAAAAGAGGAATTGGCGACGCAACCGTTGCGAAAATAGCTGTTACTGCCTCAGAGAATGAAATGGCAATCTGGGATGTAGTTGCAAATATTGGAAAATATGCCACCGGACGCACAATTACGCCCATCGAGCAGTTCGGTACATTAATTAAAAGCTTCAAAATACAGGTAGAAGAAGGAAGAGATGCGTACGAAATTGCATCTCACATTGCCAAAGCTTCGGGTATTCTGCGTGAATTGTATGAAGACAAAACCATTGAAGGATTGTCAAGATACGAGAATGTCCAGGAATTGCTGAACGGGATTAAAGAATTTGTAGATAGCGAGCAAAATGAAGACAAAACGCTCAGCGCGTTTCTGCAATCGGTTTCCTTGTTAACAAATGCAGATGAGCCGGACGAAAACGAAGATCATGATCGGGTTACGATGATGACCATTCACTCGGCAAAAGGTCTGGAATTCAGGAACGTGTTCATTGTCGGTTTGGAAGAAGACCTTTTCCCAAGTCAGATGATGCTGGAAAGCAGGCAGGACCTGGAAGAAGAGCGCAGACTGTTTTATGTAGCGATCACCCGGGCAGAGAAAAAGTTGACATTTTCATACGCTGAAAGCCGCTATCAATGGGGTCGCATTAAAATGTGCGAACCGAGCCGGTTTTTGCTGGAAGTAGACCAGCGCTTCTTGAATGTAAACAAAATGACGCAGCATGCATTGGAACGAGATTCTCCGCCTCCAATTACATCCTTTGCCAGGAACCTGCAAAGAAAACCAGCCGCGCCCATTCCCAGTGCCACAACTACCCACGTACCCTCACCTGATTTTGTTCCAAGCGACACTTTTGATCTTGCGGAAGGTGATCAGGTCGAGCATTTGAAGTTCGGTTTTGGAACTGTAACCAAAATGGATGTAAATGGTACCGACCGGAAGGCGACCGTAAAATTTGATACTGTCGGCGAAAAAACCCTTTTACTCAGTTTTGCTAAACTCCGGATACTTAAATAAATAGATCGGGCATAGTTATAGTGTCTTCTTACGCCGCTTTTATTAGCTAACATTGCCCTAAAACTTCACTGATTAAACCATAACAGTATGTTCATAGAAAAAGATATAACGCAAATAGAAGAACGTGGAAGTGATATCCGCACTGTCGAAGAGCAGGTTGGATATTTTGTAAATGGATTTCCATTCCTGCAACTTTCCAAAGCAGCCACTGTGGGTGACGGAATTATCAGGTTAACAGAAGAAGAAATTTCAAAACTGATCATTGAATTTGATAAGCGCGCATCCGACGGAGAAGTGTCATTATTGAAATTTGTACCCGCTTCCGGAGCTGCGACACGTATGTTCAAGTCGCTTTTTGGTTTTTTGCAGGAAAATAAAAGGGATAAGTCGGTTGATGAGTTTTTTGCAAAGCTGAAAGAATTCGCGTTTTATGATGATCTGAAAGCGTCTCTCTTATCGGATGGTTTTCAAATTGAAAGTGCTGACGAACAAACGATTGTATCTTATTTTCTAACTACAAAAGGACTGGGATACGGAGAGCTTCCAAAAGGATTGTTGAAATTCCACAACTACCCGGAGCGGCCCAGGACACCTTTGGAAGAGCATTTGGTTGAAGGTGCGAAGTATGCGAATGCAGGCAGTCACGTTCAAATCCATTTTACAGTTTCACCGGAACATAGAGACAAATTTGAGAAGCTCGTAGTAGAGGTGCTGCCGAGCTACCAAAGCGAATTCGGCGTGCGCTACATTGTCTCGTTTTCAGAACAGAAAAGCGCTACCGACACCATTGCAGTGAATCTTGATAATTCTCCATTCCGCGAAAAGGACGGTT
>NZ_JBHYGF010000393.1:0-3830 GCF_051859145.1 Dyadobacter sp. | reverse complement strand
ATTGGTATTGAATGCAATTGCCTGGTCTGCCAAAATCCAGGTTCCTGCCGGCGGAATCTCTTCCGCAACTCCCACAGACACAGAGCTAAATGCATTAACAAAGCGAATGGAATAGCCTTCGGTTCGCTACTACAATCCTGTTCAGAAATAATCTTTACTTAAAATTTTCAATGTCTGTTTGGATATTCAGGATCTTTATTTCATCTTTGTCTATCGAATTAGTAGATTTATAAAGAAGGAAGGGAGAGGTTAGGCTCTATGATCTTCTGGCAACCTAAAACTTTTAAGGTGCCCCAACCTAATTCTATTGATAAATCTAGAATCCAGCCACCGGATTACAAGTGTATTGAATGAATGAATAATGCTGCGACTTGCGCTGCTTAATCAATGTCATTCCTGTGCAGTAAACGTATTTGGCTGAGACAAAAACCAAATTAAAGCATTGAAAGTATGAAAATCTATTGCGACAACGCCGCTACCACAGCGCTTGATCCCGAGGTGATCGATGCGATCATACCTTATCTCTCCGAAAACTACGGAAATCCTTCATCTACACATTGGGCCGGCCTCAAAGCCAGGGAAGGAGTTGAAAGTGCACGCAGAACAGTTGCGGCTTTACTCGGCGCTTTGCCCACGGAAATTTATTTTACATCCGGAGCAACAGAAGCCAATAACCTGGCACTTACGGGTGCAATCCGCGCCTATGAAATTAGTCACGTGATTACCAGCAAAATCGAGCATAAAGCCGTATTGCAAACATTGGCCAAACACGAGAAAGAAGGTGATATCGAAATCAGCTTTGTCCGCCTCGACGAGCGGGGTAATGTTGATTTGTACCATTTGGAAAACCTGCTCCGGGCCAATCCACGGACATTGATCAGCCTAATGCATGCCAATAATGAAATTGGCAACCTGACCGATATCCACGCCATCAGTATTCTTGCTCAACGTTATAATGCCATATTCCACACAGATACCACCCAGACGATCGGCAAGTTCCGGTTTGATCTAGGCCACGGGCAGGTCGATTTTCTGGTAGGGTCTGCGCACAAATTCCACGGTCCGAAAGGAGTAGGGTTTATCTATATCAACAAAAAACACAGGATTGCGCCATTAATATTAGGTGGCGGCCAAGAGGGCGGGCAGCGTGGCGGTACCGAGAATGTGATCGGTATTGTCGGACTGGCGCGCGCACTTGAAGTAGCTTACCGCGACCTGGATAAAGATCAGGCGCAGGTTAGTAAACTAAAACAATACCTTATTGCGAAACTGGCTATCAGCGGGATAGAAGGTATTTGTTACAATGGAGATAGCAAGTCGGTCGAGAACAGCATTCCGAATGTAGTTAATGTCTCATTTCCTTGTCTGCCTCTTGGAAGCATCGTAGAAAAGCTGGATCAGGCAGGGATTGCTGCTTCGGGAGGAAGCGCCTGTTCGAGCCGCGGTACCTCACATGTGATCGCCGCATTGCCTTGTCAGAAAAATAAAGAGAATGTTCGTTTCTCATTCAGCAAACTCAACACCTTCAACGAGGTTGATTATATCGTGCAGGTTTTAACAGGCATTTACGAAACATCACCCGTTTTTTACAGTGAATCCAAATTAGCCATCATATAAACAAGTAACGACAAATGAATGACACTTTTCTTTTAAGGATTAATTACCGCAATGCAGCCAGTTTACACAAAATCACCGCTACGGTAGAATCAGTTGAAGGCGCAAAAATTAAACGTCTCAACTTCCGCAGCAAAGGAAAAAGCTTTGTTGGAATCATTGCATTTGAAGTTTCAAGACTGATCGACTTCGAGCGCATTAGTGTCCTGATCCGTCGCAACAGGGATATTTCGGAGGTAGAAAGAGTGTCGGACTTAACGCTTTGTAGTTAAGGAAATCGCATTTTCTTGTGCACTAATAACGCTAGGCGGCATTGCCTGCGAGTACCTTCGGCTTTCTGTATTGATGCAAATTAATCAGCAACACGCTGCCAAGAATGACGACCAGTCCGGCGATCTGCAGGAGACTGATGCTTTCGTTGGCAAAGAATATCCCGAGCAACACCGCAACCACAGGGTTAACGTATGCATAAGTACTTACTTTCGTGGCAGGTTGAACTTTTAACAGCCATACATAAGCACTGTAACCGATAATAGAGCCGAATACAATCAGGTAAACGACAGCGCCCCATACACTTGCCGGTACCGAGGCGAGATCAAGGGCTTCCAGTTCTCCCGTCAGGAAAATGCCCGGTGTGAATGCTACGCCGGCTGCAAACATCTGCCAGGTAGAGTTGACAGTTGCGGAGTCGGAGCCTGCATTGTACTTGGAATACAGAGATCCGCCTGCCCAGGACATTGAGCCTAATACCACCAGCACCATCGCAAAAAGATCGCGTGAGCTGTTTAATGAACCCATTGAAGCCATTATTTTTTCGCTGAAAAGCAGGATAACCCCGGCAAATCCAATCAAAAGACCGATTATGGTGGATTTGTTACTGAAATTCTGAGCCCATTTCGGCTGATCCAGCAACACAAACCAGAGTGGGGCAGAGGAGACCATAATGGCAACCATCGCACTCGGCAAAAATTGTTCAACCCAGATTACAACCCCGTTCCCTACGAATAGCAGCAGCAAGCCCGTTACTATTGCGGGCTTGATCGCTTTCAGGGAAAATACCTTATCGCCCTGTAAAATGCTCCACATAAGCATGATCAAACCCGAAGCTACGAATCGGAATGCGCCTATAAAGAATGGCGGCAAGCCTGAAAGCGCTTTTTGGATGAAGAAGTAAGTGGAGCCCCATACAATGTAAACTGTTGCATAAGCCAGTACAATCAGGGCTGTTGACGGAGTAGAATTTGCCGTTTTCATACGCATTTATTTTTCAGGAATGACTAATAGTTGTTCTTCTTTGACTGTTTCCAGGACGATCGTCGTGCGTGTGGAAATAATTTTTGGGATTTTGCTGAATGAATTCCGCATGAGCTCCATCAATGAGGCTGAGTCGAAAGTGCGCACTTTGACGAGGTAGCAGTCTTCCCCGGCAATGTGATGGACCTCCTGTACCTCCGGAATTTTGGCGAGTTCTTTTGCAGTTGCATTGCTGCCCATTCCTTCGGCTGACTTAATGGAGATAAATGCAAGCAGGGTCTGGCGGAGTGCGGCGGGATCAATGCGGGTGGTGTATTGCCTGATCACCTGCTTCTGTTCTAACTTCTTCACCCGCTCCAAAACCGCAGAAGGCGCCATTTCCAACTCCCTGGCCAGATCTGCATTGGTGATCCTGGCATTTTCCTGCATCAGGCGGAGAATGTGAAGATCGGTTTTATCAAGTACCAGTTCGTTTTGACCCATTCTGTAATAAGCTATTCTTTGTGAATAATATTCGATTTATATTGTAGCGTGCTGAATTTCGTACTGCTTATACACCTGGAAAGTGCTAATAGTTCGGAGGGTTTGAATTTTGTTGTAAAAAGTTTTTAAGCGGTCAAAAAAGGAGGGTGCTTCCCCTGTGATGTTGTGTTTAGTAGGTCTGCTTCACGACGGTTTTTGTCGTGTTTAAAGAGTTGCGGCGTAAGATCTGCCGGTGGATAAATCTGCAATTGCCGAAGAATAATCGCAAGCGCGCCTAAGTTGAATGGTAGAATGGTAAGCGCCTAAATTGCCGGAAAACGTAACTTAAAAACAACTTATGAAAACAAGGGTGTTTACTTTAAAGAAGACTGCCACTGCGCTATGTCTGTTCCTTTCCATTTTCCTCATGGCATTTTCCTGCGATGACCACGTGGTGCCTGATCCGCCTGAAGCACCTGAGATTCAGACGTTGGATCTTA
>NZ_JBHYGF010000392.1:0-3832 GCF_051859145.1 Dyadobacter sp. | reverse complement strand
AAACTTCTAATCAGCAGGAGACAATGCAAATGCCAACAACCGGTATAATGGACGCTACCAGCAGCTCATTCGATGAGCGGGAAACGCTGGATGAATTGAAGCGTCTTTTACCTATCCGGCTACCTTCGAAGGAATTCATTCACGAGAACCCGTTGAAAGGATTTCGTACTTCGAAGTTTCATGCTGGTGTGCGGCAGGCTGCTGAAATCCTGGACTACAAAATTTCCCTTTCTCCCGAAGCTTTCCGGGCGCTGTACAATGCACGAAAAGTAACACCCGACATTCTTGAAAAGGTGCTTCTTGAACAAGCCGGGGATGATCATACGTCTGAATGGAGGGAGCGGGTTTTGTTCAAAAAGTATACAGGCAATACAACTCCAAGAATCGGTGCATTGCGGGCAGTCTGGAAAAATACCTGCCGTATCGATCTCAATGCAAAAGTTCATCCCACACTTTTCAGGATACTCAGCGCCTATCTCGAACAAGGCGGCGCATTCTGGAAATTTCCTTTGCATGAAAATGGCTTCCTGGCTTCGCTCAGGAAAATGGAACAGAATAGTTTAGCAAGTATTTTCAAAACCAGCCACGCGAGAAACCTGCTGATATATACCCAATGCGATATCCCCTACCTCCTGGATACGATAGTGGGCGACGAATCGCTTTTTAAACACTATCTTTTCGACCAGCAGTTTGCGCACCCGGGCTGGTCGGGACTGGTATCCACCGCGGAGGATCAACCCGGAAACCTCCCGGATGGAAGAAAGATATCGCTGCACGATCTTGTCGCATTTGAGCTTTTGCTCGAAATTGACGCCATCGACAGACAATTTGGTGCAGAATGGGCGCCGCTCGCAGCGCGACTTGCCCAGCCACTGCCCGACCTTTTCGCCGAAGTACCAACCACGGAACTAAGCCGGGTGCTGACCATCTGGCAGGAAGCTTTTGAATGGAGCTATTATAATCAGGTACTGGCGCCCATTCGGGAGCAGAAGGAAGTCCGCGTTGTTCCGCCTGACCAGCACAAACACCTGCCCGCACGCATTTGCCTGATCGGGAGCAGCTCACTTTTTGAAAACATCAATCAGGACGGACACATTATGCTGCATTCCTATGATCATACCGCAGACCACGACGGTACCTCGCTGCTGAACATACTGAAAGTTAATATCCCTCTTTACGGAGAAAGCAGCCTCGCCGATTTCTTTTCAAAAAGCGATAAAAAACAGAATGGTTTCAAAAGGATTCTCCATCAAATCAACAAGTTCCTGGGGTTTGCAGATCATTCTTCGGGTGATTTAAGATCCGGCTTGCCTCGCGAATTGACGGAGAACCGGGAGCCAATGCGGGTACTTTTCATCGTGGAACAGGAGCCGCACACCATTTTAGATACCATCAAAAAGCTGGACAGTATTTATCAATGGTTTGTCAATGAATGGGTTCACCTCGTGGCGGCAGACCCGCTCAGCAAGCAGCTATACCTGTTTAAAGAAGGTACTTTTGAACCTTATACATAAGTTACTACCGGGACTCCGGTAATCTGTTCGTTTTAGTTTGGAAACCATCTTGTTCATGAAATGAGATGGTTTTTTGTTTAATTTGGTTAAACAGGAAATACCTGGTTCCTGATGAAAGAAATTATGGCCGTGAAGCTGCCCGTTTACCTCGATAACAATGCTACTACTCCCATGGACCCGAGGGTTCTGGAAGAAATGCTGCCTTACTTCTGCGAGAAGTTCGGTAATGCGGCCAGCAGAACGCATTCATACGGTTGGGAAGCCGAGGAAGCGGTGGATATTGCGCGCGAGCAGGTAGCTGCATTGATCGGTGCACATACCAATGAAATTGTCTTCACTTCCGGCGCGACAGAAGCTGTTAACCTGGCCATAAAAGGTGTACTGGAAGCCGACGAACGGACGCATCAACATATTATTACCATTTCCACCGAGCATAAAGCAGTATTGGATACCTGCCGGCATTTGGAAAACAATGCGGTACACGTGACTTACCTGCCAGTTGAGCGTGACGGAACCGTCGATCTGCAATTGTTACAAAAATCGATCACAGGCAGTACGGTTATGATTTGCATTATGTATGCCAACAATGAAACGGGGGTTGTGCATCCGATCCGGGAAATAGCAGCGATTGCCAGGCAACATCACGTACTCCTGCTCACAGATGCAACGCAGGCGGTTGGTAAAATCCCGGTGAATGTGGAGGAAGATGGAATTGACCTGCTTGCTTTCAGCGCGCACAAAATGTACGGTCCCAAGGGAATGGGCGCATTGTACGTGCGCAAGAAGAACCCGGCTGTCACGCTCACCGCCCAGATCGACGGCGGCGGCCACGAGCGCAACATGCGGAGCGGTACCCTGAATGTACCCGGCATTGTGGGCTTTGGAAAAGCCTGTGAGCTTTGCCTGGAAGAAATGAATGCCGAATCAATGCGGCTGGCGAAGCTGCGTGACCAGTTTGAAACAGAACTTACAGCAATTGGCGGGATTAGTATCAATGGAACCACCGCATCGCGCCTGCCACACACGACCAATATTGCATTTGAAGGAACAGAAGGTGAAAAACTGATTTTTGAAGCGGGCAGCGACATTGCTTTCTCGCGCAGCTCTGCCTGTTCCTCCGCCACTTTGCAGCCGAGCTACGTACTGAAAGCAATGGGATTATCCGACGAAACAATCCATAACTCATTCCGTTTTAGCTTCGGGCGATTTTCGACGGAAGAAGATGTTGCGCATAGTGTGAAGGTATTATCATCCATTGTAAAAGCGCACCGCAGTGAAAGAGATCAGTGAAATCATTAAATCCTATGAACAGGCGATAGCTGCCGGAAAGAAAATGGCGCTGGCTACGGTCGTGCACGTGGAAGGTTCCTCCTACCGGCGGCCCGGCGCGCGCATGCTCGTTACCGATGACGGACAACTTACAGGCGCGATCAGCGGCGGCTGTCTGGAAGGCGATGCACTCAGAAAAGCGCTTTTGGCCATTTCACAACAGAAAAACAAGCTGGTTACCTACGATACCACTGACGAAAATGACACCACACTCGGCGTTCAGCTGGGTTGTAATGGTATCGTGCATATTTTGTTTGAACCCATTCAGCCTGCACAGCCCGACAATCCGGTTGAGCTACTGAAAAGGGTTTTGGCGAAAAGGCAGCACGCAGTCGCAATTACATTGTTTTCTCTCAACTCGCGCACAGGTCAGCAGCCGGGAACCTGCTTTTTGCATTTGCAGGATGATAACCTCATTTTTAACAATGGTGAAGACCTGCTTTCCTCCACGATCCTGATGGAAGAATCAGTCAATGCGTATCAGGCGGGAGATTCCTTTTTCAAAAACTTTAATCTGCAAAAACAGGAAATAACCGGCTTCGTCGAGTATTTCAATCCCCCACCCGCTCTGATCATCGCCGGCGCGGGCAATGATACCATTCCGCTGGTGGAAATGGCGGCGGTATTGGGCTGGGATATTACCGTGGCAGACGGTCGCAGCGGCCACGCTACTAGGCAGCGATTCCCGAAAGCAAACAGGGTAATTGTTACAAAAGCGGAGGATTTGCTGGGCCACGTTCCTACTGATAACAGGACATTTTTCCTGCTTATGACGCATAATTACAACTATGATCTGGCACTTCTGAAAGCATTGATCCTTAAAGATCAGTTCAGGTACATTGGCGCGCTCGGACCCAAGAAGAAGCTGAACCGGATGTTTGATGAACTTTCCAAAGAAGGAATCGAAGTAACCGAGGCGCAGAAGTCGCGGATTTTCGGCCCTGTGGGAATGGATATTGGGGCTGAAACTTCGGAAGAAATTGCATTGT
>NZ_JBHYGF010000391.1:0-3839 GCF_051859145.1 Dyadobacter sp. | reverse complement strand
TTTTATCCATTGGAGCGCGTGCGTGAAATGCATATCTCAGGCGGAAGCTGGGATGCACAGATTCCGGGTAAGCTCGTGCGCCGCGATACGCATGACGAGGCAGTGCCGGAAGAGGTTTTCACGTATCTGAAAGAAGCAATTCCCCGTTGTCCCAATTTGAAGTTTGTAGTAATGGAGCAGCTAGGCACCGCGCTGGATACAGCTGAAAAGCAGGATGATTTTCAGAAAGATTTTCTGCGAATGGACACGATTGTTAAATCAATTGAAGCAACCAGGCGCATTACGACAAACAACTTCCTGCCTCTTTCGCCGAAACTCCCTGCTAGCCCGCCAATTCAAGACCTGGCTTTGTACCGCCAGCAAATGCAGCTTTCAAACATTCTTGAAACAGCAGGCGACCTGAACGAAGCGCAGAGGCTGCTCAAAGCTTCTGAACTCAGTAACTCAGACTGGCACATTGAGCATTGGGAGCTTCATATGCTGCAAACGGCAATGAACATTGCACAGAAATGGAAGGGAGGATTTTAAAATAGGTTGATTAACTTGATGGCACAATTTTGTAGCACGTATAGTGGCCGGGTTCGGCTGTCAATTTACAACAAAACTCCTTGCAATGGCTAAGTCCACGTTTTCACTCCCTTACAAACATCCTTTTGCCCCGGATAGTCAATACAAAAAGTCAGTCGCATATTTTTCAATGGAGTTCGCCGTCGATCAGGCGCTGAAAATTTATTCAGGCGGTCTGGGATTCCTGGCAGGCTCGCACATGCGCAGTGTATATGCATTAAAACAAAACCTTATCGGTGTTGGTATGCTCTGGAAGTACGGCTATTACGATCAGGGCCGCGCCAAAGACGGCAGTATGCAGCCGGAGTTCAGAGAGAAAATGTACTCTTTCCTGACTGATACAACAATCCGCTTTCAGATACCGGTGATGGGCAAGAAAGTCTGGGTAGCAGCTTACTATCTGGATCCCGAAGTGTTCAAAACCGCCCCGATGTTCCTGCTGACGACCGATACAGACGGAAATGATGATACCACAAGAGCGATCAGTTATTCTTTATATGACGCAGACCCGACTTACAAAGTAGCGCAATGCATGGTGCTGGGGATAGGCGGCGCCCGACTTCTGGAAGAACTGGGGTATGAGCCGGAAGTATATCACCTCAATGAAGCACATGCGGTTTCGGCTGTTTTCTCCCTGTACAAAAAGTACGGGAAAGTGGATGAAGTGAAAAAGCGCGTTGTTTTTACAACACATACCCCGGAAGAGGCCGGAAATGAAAAGCACGAGATCGGTTTTCTGGAAAAGCTTGGGTTTTTCTCGGGACTGGATTTGCCAACGATCAAGAAGATCAGCGGGATGAAGGATAATATATTCAACCATTCTCTGGCAGCATTAAGTCTGAGCCGGAATGCAAACGGAGTATCCAAACTGCACGGCGAAGTATCGCGGGGAATGTGGAAGGCTTATCCGGGAATTGCGCCGATCGGACACATTACCAATGCGCAAAATAATACATACTGGGTTGATCCTCAGCTGGAACAAGCCCGGATCGATCAGGATACCGACCGCATTGCGGCCAGGAAGAAAGAACTGAAAGCAGTATTGTTTAAAACCGTAGCTGACCAATGCGGTAAGATCTTTGACCCCAATGTGCTCACGATCGTGTGGGCCCGCCGGTTTGCAGCCTACAAACGGCCGGATATGCTTGCGTGGGATATGAACAGGTTTACGAGGATGATGAACAATATTCAGCAGCCGGTGCAGGTAATCTGGGCGGGTAAACCATATCCGAAAGATGAAGATGCAGTCAATACATTCAACCGGCTTTTCTATCTGAGCCACCTCTATCCCAATCTGGCAGTACTGACAGGTTATGAACTGGCGCTTTCCAAGCTGTTGAAAGATGGTTCAGATATCTGGTTGAACACGCCAGTAGTTACCCGTGAAGCTTCGGGTACCAGTGGAATGACAGCGGCAATGAATGCGTCACTTAACCTTTCAACTTTCGACGGGTGGATTTGTGAGTTCGCAAAAGATGGCGAGAACTCCTTTTTGCTGCCGGTTGCAAAAGGGGATGATATCAACAAGCAGGACTGCGATAACCTGATGGAAAAGCTCGAACGTGAGGTAATCCCGACCTATTATAATGGTCAGAAGAAATGGCGGCAAATGGTACTCAACAGCATGAACGACGTAAATGTACCTTTCAACTCCGATCGTATGGCGCGGGAGTATTATGAAAAGTTGTACTAGGCCGCAGGATCATTGATGAAAACAATATGAAGCAGGAATTGTAAATTGCTTTATAAAAACTTCCAGATGTTGAAAATGAACATGCCAGCTATCCTAGAAGGCGGGAATCTGATGAGCGAGGATGAATTCTTCCTGTTCTGTCAGACAAACATCGACGACGCGCTTGATTTTGAGCGTGATAGCAATGGGAATGTCATCATTATGTCTCCATCTGGAAGTTTTACAGACAATTTTACATCTAATATTCTGATCCATTTTGGCAGCTGGTTACGGAATACGAAAATTCCGGGAAAGGTTTTCGGTTCCTCAGCCGGTTTTACACTGCCTGACAGTTCTGTTAGATCGCCCGATATCTCCTGGATCAGGCTGGACAGATGGGATTCATTGCCAGGAGATGACAAAGAGAAATTTGCGCACGTATGTCCTGACTTTGTGATTGAGGTACGGTCTAAGTCGGACAGTGTGAAGTATCTCAAAAACAAAATGCAGGAATACCTGCAAAATGGTTGTGAAATGGGCTGGCTGATCGATCGGTTTAATCAGAAGATTTACGTCTACCAGCCTGGCCAGCCTGTTATAGAACATCACCATTTTGACTTCCAGCTTTCAGGAGCACCTTTGTTTCCTGGTTATGAAATCAACCTGCACGAAATAGAAAATTCCTGATTAACCTATTTGCTTTGCCAGAATCGCAATTCCTTCGCTAAACGAATGCGGCTCGTAGCCCAGAATTTCGCGTGATTTACTCAGATCAAAACCTGTGCGCGGTGGCCTGCGGGCGGGTTGGGTGAATGCGGAAGCATCTGTGGGCGAGATCAGCGATTTATCCAGACTAAAATAGTCAGCAGCCATAATCGCCATTTCGAATGGGGTCAGAAAGTCTTTTCCTGAAATGTGGAAAATGCCTTCCGCTTCCTTTTGAGCAATCAAATAGCAACCCAGCGCCAGGTCTTCCGCCAGGGTTGGCGTGCGGTGCTGGTCAGTGACAACCTGAATGTGTTTCCCCGCTTCCAGCGAGTTTTTAACCCAAAGTATGATATTGCTGCGGCTCATATCGTGCGCTATCCCATATACGAGTACCGTTCTGGTGATTGCAAACCGGATATCTGAACTGAGTACCGCCTTTTCGGCTGCGTACTTGCTCCAACCGTAGAAGCTGATCGGATTAGGCTGATCTTCCTCTTTATACGGTCCGGAAGTTCCATCGAATACAAAGTCTGTGGAAAGATGTTGCAGAAATACGTTGTGCTCGCGGCAAGCTGCGATCAGGATTTCAACTGCGGTTACATTCAGTTTCCAGCAGGCTTCTTTTTCCAGTTCACATTGATCCACATTTGTCATCGCTGCCGTGTGGATAATCACGTCCGGACGAACTTCACCCACAATTGCATTTACCTGCGCGGGATCGGTGGTATCCATTTCGAGGTACTGATAACCTTCCGGAAACGGCAGTCGATTGGTGCCTTTCGCGGTTGCAATGGTTTCAATGTCAGACAGCTGAACAAGAAGTTCAACCAGCTTCTGACCCAGCAGCCCGTTTGAGCCTGTAATTAAAATTCGTTTTTTCAATGCTAAATCA
>NZ_JBHYGF010000390.1:16863-23421 GCF_051859145.1 Dyadobacter sp. | reverse complement strand
AAGTGAGCTCGGGTGTGAATGGCGTGCTTTCGGTAAACTGGAGTGATGAGACTTACCGCAAAATGTCAACCTCTATTACAATCCAGGGAAAAAAAGGCAAGATCATCTGCGACGCCAACGAGTTGAAAGTATATTTCAAAACGAATGATTTTCCCGAAGGATATTCAAAAGGCTGGAACGTGAAATACGTCACCGACCTTACCGACTCTGTTGATTTCTACTTACGTGGAGAAGAGTACTCTTCGCAGATCGACTATTTCATCAGCGCCATTGAGCGTCAGGTACCGAATGTAATCAACAACTTCAAAAGTGCCTGGTATACTGACAATGTTATTTCAATGATCAAAAGCAGCAATCTCAATTAATCATGGACAGAATCATCTTCGGAGATAATCAATTCTTCGCCGTTAACCATATTTCAGACGAAAAATCACGCGCGCAATCTATCAAGTTCAAAGAAGATCGTGCGATTATCAAAACGTTGGACATTGCCATTGAAAGCGGGATCAACACTTTCATGTGCACGACCCACGACCGCATTGAAAACATTTGCGACCATATCCGCAAAAATCCATCCAGGTACCAGGATTTCAAGATTTACCCCTGCATGCCTTACGCACATAAGTATGCAAACGCAGTAACGGAGATGGGCTATGCTGGAACCTTGAAGCACTTTGTTCCCGGCAATTTCGTAGGCTCATTATTCAAAGGCGGCCTGGCGTTCCTGTCAAAGGATTATATCTCGATCATGGAGCTCCTCATCGACTCGGAAATGAAGATGTTCAAGGGTATCCAAACACCGGTGATCTTTTTACAAAATGTAATCACGGATCTGCTGCTAGGTCTTGGAATGAATGATATCCTTGTTGCATTTCACCGGTATGTGAAGAAGAAGTACGGCGCAGAAGCGGGTTACATTACCATGAATATGCCCAAACTATTGTCTGTATTAGAAGCAAATGGCATTACCAATCCAATTATTTGCAGCTCTATCAATAAAGTTGGATTCCGTATGTCAGGCGGAAGAGAAGTTTATGAGGAGGTGCTCAGAACTAAAAAGGTAAGAGCAATGGCCATGCAGGTTTTGGCGGGAGGTGCAATACATCCTAAAGAGGCAATTGAATATGTATGCAGCTTACCCAACATTGAATCCATCCTGTTTGGTGCATCGTCAGCTGCCAACATAGAGCAGACCGTTGAATTGATTAACGAGTACAGCCTGACCGGCGAATCAATGGAAGTCATAGCCTGACGATCGTCTGCCCGGGCCTTTCCAGGCCCGGGTGACATTTATTTAACCAAGCACCTATGAGATTAATATTGACACTAGCATTCGCATGCATATTGTTGAGCGGATGTAAAAAAGACAAGGAAGTTGTTGCTGATCCGAATTTCATCGAGTTCCGGGCGACTTATCACAATGCCAATGGAGTACCTTCTTTGAAGTTCCAGTCAGAAGATCTTGGCTCCCGCTTACAGATCGATTCCAACTTTGGCTTTACTCCGTCCAACAATTGCGAAAAATCAATGGCCTGCGTGAGCCTGTCGAATGTGCGTCTCGTAGAAAAAGGGATTTCTTATGAGATTTTAGCTGAGAACACAGAAACATTCGAAATCGTGAATGGAACTCCGCTCAGGGACCTGGACAATAAACTTTCTTCCAATCCGGTCAGCACCCTGGACTATGTACTGGTGCTCGATATAGGTAAATCTCTTGGCGCCAACGAAGCGGTTGTGAAGCAGCAGGCCAGCGACTTTATTGACCAGATTGCAGCTAGTCAAAAAACAAAAAGCAGGGTTGGGCTGGTTGTATTTTCAGATGTGATTGAAACATTCAAACTAAGCTCAGACTTTACTGCTGCGAAAGCATTCATTCAAAGCCGGACCGGCGGAAACGAGACAAAGCTATATCAGGCTGTTGACAAAGGGTTGTCGCTGCTTGCAGAATCTGACGCAGAAGCAATGGCGCTGGTTACTTTCACAGACGGCCTGAATAATTCCTGGACCGACGCACAGCTTTATCAAAGCATTGACTATGTCAAAAGCAGGCTCAATTCACCCGTGAAAGGGAAAAAGATTTCCTCTTATACCATCGGCTTAAAAGGTCACCCAACGTACAGCCCCGACGAAAGTGTATTGAAAAACCTTACACAGAATGGCGGAGTATCATTAATCGGGAAAAATACCGGAGAACTGAACACCGCTTTCCAACGAATAGCATTGTCCGTACTTAGCACCTATAACCTCACGTATAGCAGAAACACCAGCCAGTTATCGGCACCGATAGAACTGGTTTTCAAATTACAGTTTAAAAGCATTTGAGTTACGCAGTTACCCTCCCGCCCTTAAATATTAAACATGAAAAACCGATTTTTACTCACGTTCCCAAGATTACCAGATCGGACCTTTCTGATGACGTTTTCCAATCAATTTAAGGTTGATCAACAAGGAAATCACCCTACCCTTGATTATGCTGAAAGGCGCAGATCAGACGATTGGGAAGATGTTATCAAGCGTGTTTTTGACATTACATTCTCACTCACAGTCATGTTGTGCGGAGTACCGCTGTTTCTAATCGTGATTGTAATGGTTAAATGTTCATCCCACGGCCCTGTTTTCTTCCTGCAAACGCGTACTGGACGGTGGGGTAAACCCTTCCGGATTATCAAGTTCCGGACCATGTATACCGACTCGGCCAAGTATAATCTCACGCATTCGTTGGGAGCGATGGACCCGAGAATCACGCCAATTGGAAAATTTCTTAGAAAAACGCGTCTGGACGAACTACCACAATTCCTGAATGTGCTGATGGGAGAAATGTCGGTCGTGGGCCCCAGGCCTTTGCACCAGGTAGATGTAGATATGCTGATGGCGCAGGCAAGTCACGATTTCCAACGTTTGCTCACGCTCAGGCCAGGTATTACTTCCATCGGCCAAATCAAAGTGGGTTACGCAACCAACGCAGCCGAAAACCTGAGAAGGCTGAAATACGATATCATTTATCTGGATATCTATAGTCTCACGACAGACCTTTATCTGATCTGGCTTACTATCCAGGTAGTGTTAACAGGCAAGGGAAGATAAGCGGGTCATAAAGCTGTACAGCCATTTAAGCACCTCGAAAAGCCTGTTGCGATAATACGACCTGAATGTCAGTTTTAAACATTTTTGTAACCACTGAATTCGTAAAACTCACCACAACATTTGCCGGCAGTCGCCACAAAAAAAACAGCTGCCTTGATCTGATGTATAATTTCGAACTAAAATTAAATCTACTCAACGTATGCGACTCTACTTCTACACCACTTCCATATACTTCACACTGCGTAAAGCATTTTAAAAAATAGGTTCCGAAACTCCGTGGTCGCCTACATGCCTCAACATAATTAGATGAAAAATTTACAATCATGGCTTGCTGCCGTATTACTAATGCTCCTCTTCGCATCTTGCAGCTCCTACAAAAATGTACCTTACTTTAAAGATTTAAACCAGGCATTGCCGTCGGTGGATACTGTTGGAAATTATACTTCATTGACGGTTCAGACTGATGATATATTGGGTATCAATGTAACAAGTCTCAATCCCGAAGCTTCTGTCATTTTCAATTACAATTTGGGAAGGGTAAATGGCAACAATTTCGACAATTCCAACGGCAATCCGGTCCTCGGATACCTGGTTGATAAAGATGGAAATATCCAGCTTCCATTAATTGGATCCTTCAAAGTGGCAGGACTTACTACGGCTCAGGTAAGGGAAAATCTGACCAAAAGATTGACCACCTATTTAAGAGAACCTGTGGTCAATATCCGTCTTTTGAATTTCCGTATTTCCGTTCTGGGTGATGTACTTCGTCCTGATAATTACAATGTGCAAAAAGAACGGATTACCGTAATAGAAGCGATCAGTATGGCGGGGGATTTGAACATTACTGCTAACCGGACAAACATTGTCCTGATTCGCGAGCGGGATGGAAAAAGAGAATATTACCCGATTGATCTTACATCAAAAAAGGTATTCGATCAGCCATTCTATTATCTCAAAAACAACGATATCATTTACGTAAAACCGGAGCGAACAAAATTCGCTGCCGTCGACCGGAGCTACCGAACTGCGAGCCTGGTATTATCGGCACTGTCCATTGTCGCAATTGTTATTACACAGCTTTAAAAGCCTACTCATGAATAAGGAACCCATCGTTATTGTATCCACTCCGAATACCGTACGCGAAACGCAGCCACAAAGCTTTTCAGAATTGCTGATCAAATGCCTTTTTTACTGGCCGGTATTTGTTCTGAGCCTGTGCGCCGCACTTGCCGTTGCGTTCCTGTATATCAAAACAACTCCTCCTGTTTACGAGATAACCGCAAAACTTCTGATCAAAGATGAGAAAAATGCCAGCGTAGAAAAGACGCCGCTTGAAAAACTGAATGTATATGAAAAGCCTAAGACAGTTGAAAATGAAATGGAGGTTCTTAAGTCGCGGCAACTGATTGGAAAAGTTGTTGATGATCTGCAATTATGGATAACTTATACGGAGAAGAAAACATTGGGCAGTAAAGAGCTGTACAAAGATGGCCCCTTCGTGTTTCAGTTTATTTCCGGAGAAAAAGATTCGCTGCTAACAAAAAAGATCGGGATCTCAATACAAGACAAAAATAGTTATGTCATCACGGGCCTGGGCGCTAAACAACTCACCGTCAATTTCAAAGACATAGTTGTTACGCCCTATTTCAAATGGAAGCTAATTAGAACCCCGACTGTACAGAATTACATTGACAAGCCAATCACGATTACGTTTACACCTTTTGAAAAGACTGTTGCAGATTATCAAAAAGGAATTTCTGTATCTCTGGTTAATAAATTATCTCCCGTAGTTCAGCTGACCATTGACAACAGCCTTCCTGAAAGAGGAAAAGATATATTGAACAGCTTAATGCGGGTTTACAATGAATCTGCATTAGAAGACAAGAACCGGATTAC
This sequence comes from Dyadobacter sp., assembly GCF_051859145.1. Lineage (GTDB taxonomy): Bacteria > Bacteroidota > Bacteroidia > Cytophagales > Spirosomataceae > Dyadobacter. The sequence continues at coordinate 18,441 of NZ_JBHYGF010000390.1, read as the reverse complement.
GATGAGCACACTTAAATTCATCGATAATAGGTTGTCCTCTTTAACCGGCGAACTGGTAAGCGTTGAAAAGAGTGTTGAAGGATTTAAGAGCAGCCGCGGGGTAACAGATATTTCCTCAGAAGCCAAAGTTTTCCTGCAAAATGTTCAATCCAATGACACCAGATTGAATGATGTTAATGTACAATTGGACGTCATTTCAGGAATAGAAAGGTATGTTGCTTCCAATAGCAATACCGGAAATCCTCCCGCAACGCTTGGTATTTCTGATCCCGGACTAGTTAATCTGGTTGAACAACTCAGCGCATTTCACCTGCAAAAGAACCGGCTGCTGGCAACTACGCCAGAAGAAAATCCGATTTTTGAACCACTTAACAGACAGATTAAAACAACAGAAGACGCCATTCGCGCAAATGTGCGCGCGATCAAAGGATCACTGCTGGCGACGAAGGTGCAACTGCAAGGGAATAATTATAAGTTCGAGAAATCGATTAAGAATATACCCGGTCAGGAAAGACAATACACAAGTATCAAGCGGCAGCAGGAAATAAAGGAGAACTTATATGTATACCTGCTGCAAAAGAAGGAAGAAATCGCACTGAGTTATGCTTCAACTTTAAATGATGCAAAAATTGTTGAAAGCGCCTATTCAGATGTTCCAAAGTCGTCAAAGAAATCACTGGCGCTGGCAGCAGCACTATTGCTTGGTCTTTTTGTTCCCGCAGGTTCCATTTTCGGAATCGGTATTTTAAGAGGCCGTATTAACAACCGGAATGAAATTGAGCGCAATGTTTCTATTCCCGTAATCAGTGAAATATCGCACCAAAAAGGCAAGGAACCGCTGATCTCACGTGACAAAAACAATCATCTAATTCTTGAACAATTCAGGGCATTACGAACCAGACTTCAAAATATTCACGGAAGCGAACAGCAAGGCAGAGTTACATTATTCACTTCTAGTATCGCAGGGGAAGGAAAGAGTTTTGCAGTAAGTAACCTGGGCATTTCGCTTGCGGCATCTGACAGAAAAACAGTTATCCTGGAACTGGATCTGCGAAGACCAAAAATATTGTCTCTTTTTAATTTGCCTGCCGATCATCCAGGAATTGCCGAGTATTTAAAAGGCGAAGTTATGGAGGATGAAATTAGTCAGGGTACTAAACAAGCCCGGAATCTATTTGTGATTGGCTGCGGAGAAATTCCAGAAAACCCGTCTGAACTTCTGGAAAATGGAAGAATCGCACAGCTTATTGATTATTTAAAGCAGGAATTCGACGACATTCTTATCGACACACCGCCCGTACACCTCGTTTCAGACGCACTCATCATCGATCACCTGAGCGAAGCAACGATGTATATTATCCGTCAGGGATTTACGTCAAAAAAGGAGCTGGCATTTATTGAGGAGCTGATTAAAGACAGCAACTTTAAAAATATGAACATCATATTCAATGGAATCAACAGACGGAAACATGGATATGGATATAAATATGACACCGCCTATTACCGGTGAGGTATGGTTAAACAACCCAATCATATTTTCATAAAATCATTCTTCCCATCGACTATTTAAAAGGCTTA
>NZ_JBHYGF010000390.1:0-16853 GCF_051859145.1 Dyadobacter sp. | reverse complement strand
AAATCGGTTTCAGGAGTTTTCAGCAAGATTAGCATACTGCTCAATAATCCGACTGTCCGGAAATATGCCTTCAATACTTCCTGGCTATTCAGCGAACAGATCTTGCGAATGGCAGTTGGATTGTTTGTAGGTGTTTGGGTTGCCCGATTTCTGGGACCCGCTAATTTCGGTATTCTCAACTATGCGCAAAGCTTAGTCGGACTATTTGGTGCATTGGCTACTTTGGGATTAAACAATATTGTCATCAGAGAGCTGGTGAACAAAACAGTAGATGAGAATTTGCTTCTTGGAACTGCATTTGTAATGAAGTTGGTCGGTGCATTTGTAGTTATGGCGTTGCTGGCGATCACCATCAATGTAATTCCCACAGATTCATATACCAAGTTGATCGTAATGATCACCTCTGCGTCCACCATTTTTCAAAGTGTGAACGTTATCGACTTCTATTTCCAGTCAAAGGTTCAATCCAGGTTTGTAGTATATGTCAATTTCACTGTATTGCTCATTTCTACTCTATTAAAGCTTCTTTTCCTGTTCCTGAAAGCCTCGGTTGAAGTATTCGCCATTATCGTAGTAGTCGAAACAATCGTATCAGCTATTGGTCTAATATACTTCTATAAGAAAAACAAGACCGACATTCTTAAATGGAGATTCAACACAAGTGTGGCAATTGCATTGCTGAAAGATAGCTGGCCGCTGATACTTAGCAGCATTTCAATATCCATAGGAATGCGAATTGATCAGGTAATGCTCAAAAGCTATATCAACGAAACGAGCGTAGGTTACTATGCTGTTGGAGTAAAATTTGCTGAAATATTCAATTTCATTCCTATGCTGATAAGTCAGTCCATTTACCCGAAGATTATTGAAATGGACCTTGAAAAAGAACGAGGCAAAATGGTTGCGATGCTGCGTTACATCTTTCTTGCACTTGCGCTTTTGGGATTATTCGTAAATGTATTTTCAGGATTCGCGGTCAAATTGCTTTACGGAGAAGAATACGAAGCGAGTATCGCAGTGGTGAATATTCTGATTTGGTCAATTCCATTTACATTTTTGAATATTGTAACAAGCACAATCCTACAAAAGCTGAATAAAAACTCAACAATTCTTTTCAGACAACTCATTATAGCCGGCATCAACATATTGGTCAACATGCTGCTAATCCCAAGATATGATATTGTAGGCGCTTCAATGGGAACGCTGATCGCAGACATGTCACTTTTCATTTTCGGCTTTCTGATTCCAAATGAACGTGGGATATTCTTCCTCCGGCTGGAAGCACTGTTGTTTATCAAAACAGATAAAATCAGAAGGTTTATTTAAAGTATTCGCGATGAAGATCCTGACAGTAGTTTACGACTTAGACAAAGGTGGCACACAAAGGGCGGCGCAGAACTTTTGTGAAGCATACCAGATCCTCGGATTTGACAGTCAATTGCTGGCAACGCAAACCGGCGGAACTCGCGAACATGAACTCGAAGCACTTAACATTCCATATTTTATTGGCTTAACAAAAGAGTTTGTCGAACACATTGAAACCTGGCAGCCAGATATTGTACACCTGCATTCGCATTCACTTGCATGCGACGAAATACTCGCATTGAAAGAACACTGCCCAAATGCAGACTTTGTTGAAACAAATGTATTTAGTGAACCCTCCTCCTATCCTGAGGATATCCTGAAATTTAGCTTTCAACTTTCAGAATGGTGTCGCTATTTATATCTGCTTCGCGGCGGTTCAAAAAGTAAAAGTGTCATCGTACCGAATCCGGTAAAAACAGCACAATTCAAACAAGCGTCTGAAAAGGAAAAGATTGATTTCCGAAAGCAATATGGTATTCCGGAGCATGCATTTCTCCTCGGAAGGATCGGGCAAAGACATTACGGAAAATGGTCGCATTACCTGATACACTTGTTGGAGCGCTTTCTGGAAGAAGTGAATGATCAAACTTACCTGGTCCTCGTCAACGCGAAAGAAGAATTGCTTACCTACGCCTATGCGCGTAACCTTGGACATAGAATTATTAACATTGACGCAATCACAGGTGATTCTGAATTGTCAAAGTGCTACTCCGCAATTGATGTTTTCGTGCATATCAGCAGTCAGGGAGAAAGTTTCGGATATGCATTAGCCGAATCACTATTGTGCGAAACACCAGTTGTAGCATTAAATACCCCCTGGTCTGATAATTCACAAGTTGAAACCATCGGTCACGGCATAGGTGGCTTCTGTGCTAATTCCAGGGAAGAGCTTTTTCAATACACCAAAACTCTATTCCTCGACAGCGCTTTACGTCAGCGGTTTGGCGCTAAGGGAAGAGAGAAAATTATCAGGGATTACGATTACATCGCAGTAGCTAAAAAGGGATTGCAAATGCTTTCAGAACAACAAGCTAATGTGGAAGTTCATGTAAATAATCTTCCAGCTATTCAGCAATTTTCTTCGTTCAAGAAAACTATTGTGAGCGGGCTGTTATGGACAAAATATCAGCATGCCAAAACGCAGAGGATATCAAATTATCTGCTGCGAAAAATATATAAGCACGAGACTTACTACTCTTAAAAACCCTTCCATGAAAATTCTTCACATTACCTGTTTTGACAATGGCGGTGCCGGCACTGCTGCAATCCGCTTACATAAGGGATTGTTAAATATGGGAATTGATAGCAAAGTATTAGTCCTGGAAAAAAGAACCAGCACACCGGAAGTGTATGCTTTGAAAAAGACCAACAAGTACCTGGTGTTGTTTCAAAGGATTCTAAAAAATCTCGGATTTCCTTTGACACTTGAACACTACAATGACAACCGGTCGAGAAAGTTCAAAGGTGATTTCGATTATTTCTCTTTTGCAAAGACCTCGTTCACTGACCTTGCTGATCATCCATTGGTAAAGGAATGTGACGTGATCAATTTACATTGGGTAGCAAACTTCCTGGATTACAGCTCGTTTTTTAAGAAAGTAAATAAACCTGTAATCTGGACGCAGCATGATATGAATGCATTTCAGGGTGGATTTCATTACAAAGATGACGATATCCGGAATAAAGAAATTCTTTTTAAAGAGAATGACGAGCAATATCAATGCAAACTCAATGCGCTTAACCAATTTCCAAGTGAATCTTTGACTGTGGTTTCGCCCTCCAAATGGATGATGCAAGAAGCCTCAGAATCAGAAATACTAGGGAAGTTTCCGGGTGTACTTATCCCCAATGGAATTGATACCTTGATATTCAATAATAAGAACGGCGCAGAGTCAGACTTGAAGACCAAGCTGGGACTTGATCCTAATAAGATAACCGTCTTGTTCGTGTCTGAAAGCGTTGCAAATCCGAGAAAAGGATTTGACCTTATTGCAAACCTGATGGCGGATTGGATGTTAACAGATATCTGCGAGTTTGTAGCTGTGGGAAGTATCAAAAGTGGCCAAAAGTTGCCTGGCGTAAAATACTTGGGCAGCATTCATTCCGAAATGTTGCTGAGTGAGATTTACAGTGCCGCCGACATTTTCCTCCTTCCAAGTCGCGAAGATAACCTGCCTAATGTAATGCTGGAAAGCCTAGCCTGCGGCACTCCCGTTGTGGCATTTTCCGTAGGTGGCATGAAAGACCACATCTTCAATGGCTTTAATGGCTATTTATCCGGTGAGTTATCCGGCGCCGGATTGCACAATGCTTTCATCAAATGCGTTAACGATATTGCCTCGTTCGATCATGAAGCGATTTCATTAGACGCAAGAAGAAAATTTAACCTTGAAAGGCAAGCAAAATCTTACATGACATTGTATCGCAGGATGTCACAAGTGCTGGTTCATTGATATGCAAACGTCGACAGTCCATATAGCAAAGCAAGCTGAATCTGATTCGCTGATTTACGTAATTGTAAAAATTACAGTGATGATGGTATTGGGACAATTTACATTTGCAAAATATCCGGCTCCCGTGATGGCACTGTCACTATTGATTATCGGCGGACTGTTTTTTGACTCACTTTACAGAAATAAATATCCGCATTTCTTATTTCAACTTTTTATCTGCAACCATTTCATGTTCGGTTATGAAAATGGCGGCATTTACAACCTGGCGGCTTCAATTTCGCTGATTATTTATCTTTGTTTTTTTAAGAATTTCTTCTCTGTTCCTTCTTCTTTGCGCAGATTGTTGCTCTTTTTAGTCGCAGCATTAGCAGTTATACAGGTAGTCAGTCTGCTCAACAATAATGCAGCGCTTGTTACGAAACTGACTGCTGCATTAATATTCGCCAACCTGCTATTTCTTTTTATTTACGCATCAAAGATCCAGCTCAACTATTCCGATTTAAAGCAGTTCATACAGATAACAGGTATTTTCTTCTTCTACAATCTTGTTGTTTCGATAAACCAGAAATACGAGCTGTTCGCGTCTCCGTTTGAATTCTTTCCAAGTCTTAATGCCGAAGCAGAATTTGAAATGGGCATTCTCAGGAGCAATGGTGTTCTCAATAACTTCGAATTTTATGCAGAGTATTCCATTTCATTGATCGCATTGATATTACCATCTGTGCTAAGCGGATCGTCAAAGGCTTATGGGCAAAGATTTTACTTCTTCTGTTTCGCGATCATCTTTACGGGTATTTTGTCAATCATCTTTTCAGGCACGCGCTCTTCCGTATTACTCCTGCCAGTTGTCGCACTTCTTACAGGCATATTACTAAATAAGAGGCTCAAAGTGAGAGTTTTGTTATATGGAACTGTTCTTGCTTCTGCCTTTGCAGTTATAAATGCACAGGCCGGCTGGATTGATTTCGACGTTTTTTCTAAAAGGAGCGAGAACGTCGACATGAAAAATCTGACGTTGGAGAAGATCCTGAGTGGAGAAGAAATCAACCGAGGCGGCATTTTCGCTTATGGCATAAAGAAAGCAGGCAGGAGTAACTTCTTTTTTGGTGAAGGATATTTCACAAAACGACTCGAATATATCAAAGTACACTTTGATAAAACCGGTGATGATGTCATTCCGGACTATCATAATTTGTACATGAGTGTGATTGTTACCTGGGGCTACCTCGGAGGTATTCTATTTCTCTCGCTTTTCGTAATCAGTCTTTTCAGAGGCTACCAGCTCTATTTCAGATTACAACAATATAATCTCTTCGCAGTAGATCTTTTATTAGGATTTAACCTCCTGTTTACGTTTTTACTAATTAACCAATTCAAGATACAATTTATCAGAGATGCCAATTATTTTCTGATGACATTATTATTTCTCGCGATCTATAATTCAGTAATACAGCTTTTGAAAAATAGCACGTTTCTGACAGCAACAAACAACAGCATAAGTGATAAAAAAATGTTGGAAGATGTGGTTAATGAAAGCGTTTTATTAAAATAATTGACGCAGACCAAAAAAAACATTTAAGGAGCGCATGTATCAAATTCTCTAAACATGAATGTTAAGTTTTATCACCGTTTTTTTTCGCCTGAGGATATCGAACATATTCCTCACCACTATCTGTACGGTGCATCAAAGCTTAAATCGCATGGTATTGAAGTTGATTATTATGTTGACTCGTCACTTGGAAGTCGACTGTTAAGAATGATAAAGAATGCATTTAAGATCCTGACTGACCGAAAGAAAACTGATGTTTTATATGCCTCGACTGCAAATGGAATTGAGTTGCTGATCCTTCTTCGGAGTATGGGACTTTATAGCAAACCGATCCTCATCTGGCAGCACAGAGCAGTGATGCAGTCGGATAATAAACTAGTCAGGATGCTTTTAAGTCAATATTACAGAGGTATTGACATGATGTTCATGTTCAGCCAAATGCACATAGATGAATCAGCCCGATCCGGGGTTGTAGACAGGAATAGACTATATTTAAAAAGTTGGGGCCCAGACCTTGACTATTATGATAAGATAATAGCAGGCAACAGCTTGACTGACTCAGACTCAGTAGAAAGATATTTTTGCTCCAACGGTAGGGAAAACCGTGATTTCCCAACATTGGTAGAAGCATTTGATCTGCTTCCCAATGAGATCCTGAAAATATATACCTCACGAATTCACGGGTCGATGAATAACCAGGACATTCTTTCAAGATATACTGATTCAAAAAACATCCGTATACAGATTATGAACGGCGACTCTTCAAATAGCCAATTTCTCGCCAGGGAAGTATTGGATAGTTTGTGTATGACCATTTGTTGTCAGGAACGTGACTACACAGTTGGATTAACATCTCTCTACGAGGCAATGGCATTAAGCAAGGCAATTATCACTTCCGACAATCCCTATTTTCCAATTGATGTAGAAAAAGAAAATGTGGGCATAAAGGTCGGATATGGAGATGTACAAGGTTGGAAGAATGCAATTGAATATCTTGCCAACAACAGGGAAGTAGCGGAACAAATGGGAATAAACGGACGAAAGCTTGTGGAGCGCAAATACAATCTAAACTTATTTTCAGCTGATCTCGCAAGTATGATCAGGCTCAAAGGTGCGCGTAAGGGCCCGCTATCTAAAACCAATTGATATACACCCAATAAATTGTTAAAATCATTTACCCAAAATACGTAAACCTTCCTTCATGAAATCCAGTATATTATTTGTCTTACATATACCACCTCCCGTTCATGGCGCGGCTATGGCAGGTACATTTATCCATAATAGTGCATTGATCAATAATGAATTTGACACTAAGTATATCAATCTTTCCACTTCGACGCATTTAAAAGAATCAGGAAAAGGTAGTTTCAAAAAGCTGGGTGCGCTGCTCCGCATTCAATATCGTGTGATCAGCGCGCTGCTCAGAAAAAATTATGATCTCTGTTATCTTACATTGAATGCAAGCGGGCCGGGGTTCTATAAGGATATGCTGATCGTTGCTATTTGCAAGCTGTTCGGAAAAAAGATTATTTATCATTTCCACAACAAAGGTGTAGAAACGTCAGAGAAAACAAGACTCAACGATACACTGTATAAATATGCTTTCAACAATACATTCAGCATTCTTATATCCAAATTCCTTTATTCTGATATAAAGCATTATGCAAAAGAAAGCAATGTGTTTGTTTGTGCATACGGTATTCCTGAAAGTACAATCGTAGAAGAACCAGTTGCTACTGCGAATGTGCCTGATAGTCCGTGCAGACTATTATTCCTCTCTAATATGATGCAGGAAAAGGGCGTGTATATCTTGATGGAAGCTTGCCAGATTTTAAAAGAACGTGGCCTTCCATTCGAATGCAATTTTGTGGGCGCCTGGTCCGATGTATCTGAGGAATCATTTAAAAACAAAGTAAAGCAACTTGGGATAGAAGACCGCGTTTTTGGGCACGGTCCTAAATACAATTCGGACAAACTTGCTTTCTTCAATAACTCTGACGTTTTCGTTTTCCCGACTTACTATCATTATGAAACCTTCGGCCTGGTAAATCTCGAAGCGATGCAACACGGAATTCCCGTAGTTTCATGTCCGGAGGGCGGCATTCCTGACATCGTTGTGGATGGAAAAACGGGCTATCTCGTACCGCAGAAAGATGTCAATGCACTGGCCGACAAGCTGGAAATCCTTATTCTAAACCCGGAACTCCGAAAAGCAATGGGTCGGGAGGCAAAGGCAAGATTTGAACAGTATTTCAGACTGGAAACTTTTGAAACCAACATCAGGGATATTCTGAAAACCGCAATCGCAAAAAACCCTTCATAATCTACTCAACTCATAACAAATCAAGCTTACATAATTATGGAACTTCAAGGATACAAAAGTACAAACGTTTTGAGCTACGAGGTATTTTCGGCTTCTTTGGATATCATCAGGGCAGATGTTAAGAAATTGCTTATTAACACCTTTAGTCCAAATTCATACGGTATTGCCTTGCAGGACCGGGAATTTGAAGAGGCGCTGAAAGGCTCCGACCTGCTCGTGCTCGACGGTATCGGTATCGCTCTTGGAAGCATATTACTGAATGGGAAAAATATTAAAAAGATCGCCGGTCAGGACTGTTTCGATTATCTCGTTGAAAAAGCCAACGAACATGGCTGGAAAGTATTTTTGCTTGGCTCAACGGAATCAACGCTGAAAAAAATTACCGACAGACTGGGCAAAGAATATCCCCGGATTATCAGCGGCAGCTATTCCCCGCCTTATAAAGCAGAGTTTTCCGATGAAGACAATGCGCGGATGGTTGAGGCTGTCAACGCGTTTCAGCCGGACATTCTGTTTATTGCAATGACCGCCCCAAAGCAGGAAAAGTGGGGATATCAGCATCGCGATCTGGTAAATGCCCGAATTTTATGTGCTGTGGGCAATGTATTTGACTGGTATGCAGGAAACAGCAAAAGACCGGCGTCCATCTGGATCAAGTTGCGCCTTGAATGGTTAGTCAGAATTTTTCTCAGACCGGAAATTTTCAGAAGAAATACAAAGAACCAGCTTGCATTTGTAAAAGACGTGCTTCTTCATATTTCTTATATCAAGCGCAAAAAAGTATAGCCGGCCATATGCTCCGTTCTATTCCCTCGTATCAACCTTATAATTTCCCCCGAAATACAATTCGCCGCCTGCGTCGACATTGATTTTTTTCGCAGCTATATTCTGATTGATTGATATGGTATGTCCCCGGTTTATCCGAACACGATCGTTTATATCGGGGACTCTGCCGTGAGACCAGACAGACTTTTCACCCCACGAGCCGGAACCGACCGTTTCCACAACATCAGAAAAAAGCGATACATTTTTAAAGCTCTTGAAAAGCAAAGCATCCGTTTTAGAGCTTTCCGCGCCAAACCAATTACTCAGAATATCAGAATAAACCCGGCGAAAATCGATCTGCATGGCAATGTCATAGTTGTTATCATGGGAGCTTGAAGGCGGCGGTACCAGATCATTGGCAAGATCCGGGTTTGTACCAATGTCCTGTCTCTTTATACCGCTTCCAAAAACCAGCATCGGTGCGGCAATGCCGTGATCGGTTCCTTTGGAAGCATTCGAAGACGCGCGGCGGCCGAACTCTGAAAACGTCATTCCTATAACACGCTCTTCGGTACCCTGCAGTTTCAAATCCTGCTGAAAAGCGGAAATGGCACCTGAAAGTTTGCTCAACAGCGAAGCGTGTGCGCCATTGACGGGATCATTTCCGTCAACCTGTCCGGAATGCAGATCGAAGCCGCCGAGCTCTACATAATATATTTTACTTTGCAAACCTCCATGAATCAGGCGGGCCACAATTTTAAGCTGCTCTGCAAGTTCATTGCCATTTTCAGGATAGCCGGCCATATTTCTCCCATTCTCCGAGGCGCGTTTGATCTGGGATCCGTAGCCGATCGAAAGTACCTGCTGTTCCCTGACATACTTAATCAGCTGACCCGAGTAGCAACATGGCAGATCATCCACGGGAATATTGGTTTGTGTGCCTACAAGCTGGTAAAACTCGTCGGGCGTAGCCATAACAACGCCCATTGACTGCCTTTGTCCCAACAAACTTGTACTTGCAATGTGCCCGATCTGTATCGCCAGCGGGTCTTTCATCTCGTCATTGGGATAATTATCCGGGTATCCCGGAAAACGCTCCTCAAGGTACCTTCCTGCCCAGCCGGTGGAAGCATATTGAGTCGCATCAGATCCGGTCATGTAAATATCAGCGGACCGAATGTGTGACAGATTGGGGTTCGGGTAAGAAACGGAATGAACGATAGCGAGCTTTCCTTCATTATATAACTGCTGCATGCCCGGCATTGCAGGATGTAAACCGATTTGCCTGCTGCTACCCAGCGGAAGAACTTTGTTTTCCGGAATAGCGATGTTGCTGCGAAGCGCATGATAGCGCGAGTAGTGCTCGACCGGAATGACCATGTTCAAACCGTCGTTTCCCCCATTCAGGTAAATAATCACCAATACCCTGTCCGGGTTAGCTGCTACGGCCTCGTGGAGCGAATTTACAAGTGCTGAATTCCTGGCAAATGCTTTTACGCCAAAACCACTTAACATCACCGGCAGGACCATCGAGGATGTTGCCGCAAGAAAGTCTCTTCTGTTAATCGTCGACATTGTCAAAAAATTTGAAATTCAGCCATGCTCATCATATACTTCATTACTGCTTCCAGCCGCCATAAAATCCCGCCTCTTGTTTCCTGGTTCTGATTTTTTCGGTAAGCATTGAATTCAAATTCCCATGATTTACGGGGAGCCGAATACATCATGATTTTGTCAATGAGAAATTCTCTTTGCGACGGAAACAGATCATGTACAAAGAGATTTTTGCTCAATGCGTCAAAGACCTGTTCGCAGGTGATCGGCGGTGTACCCTCTATGTCCGCGAAGTTGGGCTGCAAAGAACTTACCCACTTCACCAGATCAATGCCGATTTTAAAGTCCGGATGAATTTCGGTAGGATAAACCATCTGATCGGTAAACATCCTGCGCATCCCGATACTTGCCGAATTGATCCAGTTAACAGAATAACCCGTCTGGTAATAGGGCAAAGACCCAAATACCAAAGGCTGGTCCAACAGGTTGAGCTGCATCGGGTACATGCGCCAATGTATGTATTCCACGTACTTCTTAAAGGCCACATAGTCCTTCGTCATATCGGGGACCGGCTGCTTAAAGAATCGCATACAACCGACCAGCAACTCTGCGGGAGACTTGATGATCGAGCCAATATTATCTGAATGGAAGAAAATGTCGCTTGAAAGTAACTTCTGCAGCACCGGCTCCAATGCGAAGTTGTTTTCCGCGCTGGCAAAGAAATTGGCAAGCGGGATAATCACATTGTTTTCAATGTCCTGCGGCACATCCGTGTTGACATACCAGCGGTATAACTTCCGGCAAATGAACCTGGGACACTCTGGATGGCGCGTCAACATATCCACCAGATCGGTAAGCTCTTCATCTCCCGCATTGGCCCCTCGCCTGCCTTTTATAACCGTATTATTATAATGAGAGGAAAACTGCTTATCACCATCATCGTGACGGCCCGGATTAAACACAGTGCCCGCAGAAGCAGAGCCATGGGCGGACTGATTTTCCACTTGCCAGCCTGTAAGCAATCTTGCAGCAGCTTTCACATCTGCGTCCGTATAATTAGGCTCATTGGCATAATTCCGCTGACCTACGGTAAAAAGTTCTTGTAACTCCCTTGCGTAATTCTCATTCGGGTGATCCTTCTCGTTTTGATTTCCATTTTGATAGATGAGCATAGCCGCATCCTTTGTCATTTCGGAAACGAGCGTTTTAAAATTGCCAAGGCTATTTCTGCGTAGTAAGCTGATGTACTGATAAGAAAGGCGGTAGTCGGTTACAACCGTTTGTGTGGTAACAAAATGGTTTTGCCAAAAAGCGGTCATCTTCTCCAACACGGAAGGTTTCCCATTCTGCTCTGCCATTAACCCGATCCACCAATACTTCACATAAAAGCTATATTCGTTACTCTTGCCGGAATCGAACGGTTTATCCATAAACGTCTGACCCGCAACAGGCGAAGCTCCATCCATAACAACCGGCGGCGGCGGAGAAAGTGTCAGAGCAGCATTGCTGATAAGCGCATTCACAGCCTCCGAAGCAGACAACCCGGTAAAATCAGCTATCTCATCAGGCGTAGGACCAAAAGTAGCACGCCTCAGCAAATGTGCCGCGTGTTTGGATGATAGCAGCTGCGAGAAGGTATCGAGATAGGGCATGGCAAATGGGAAAAGACACGATTACTAAGCGTACCGACGATATAGTTAAAGTATTTCCTTATAAATTGACGTATTATCCTAAGTGGTAGACAATGCTCACAAGTTATCAATTTCCACTTAATTACTTCTACAACCTTCCCAGATTCTTAGACCTTTGGTTCCAGATTCTACTGGTATTGCATTTGCTTTATACAAAACACAAATTGAGCAGTTACATACAACTATTTTGATATATTTGCCAGGTATTCAACGTTATCGTTTAAGCCTTCATGAAACCTTACGTTTTCTTGCTAATGATAATCGGCCTCTTGCATTGCAAAGCCAAAAATGATGAACAAACATCTGCTACCAAAATTTTGAACAATAACTCGGTTGTTTCAAATAAGCAAGATTCTAGCCAAGAACTGAAAAATTCCTTAACAGCTTTGCCAGGAGTAGATTTTGGAATATCTCTGAAAGACTATCAGGCAACAAACAAATATATGATGCAAGGCCTCGGGTCGAACACGTATTTTGTCAAGCCGTTTTTTAATGATGAGTCAGAACTTTTTAAAATAGAACTTTCTGGCATAAGCCGAAACGCTTCGTATTCTGATGTAAAACTCTGGGAAGATCATACAAATTTGGTGAAATTTTTTGAACGTGATAATGGTGCACCTAAAATCCTAGCAGCTAACCCAAGACTAAAAGAGTTTAAATCTGGGGAAATTAAATGGACACACTCGTGGTCAAGCTATTCCAAAAGGATCAAGGTAGGCATTGCCGAAGGAGCCGCAGGCGAAACTTATGAGGTCGTCGGATGGATTTATGATAAGGCAATGTTGAACAAACAAGTTCTTGCAGACTCATTAATGCTGCAACCTAAAAAGAAGTCCGTCTATAAGCCGAAGAAACAGCTAAAGCGGCAGAAAAAAGTTAAACACCGCGCAGAGGGATAAAGGTTATCAAATTAAACTTGTGTGTTCTATATAGGTTAGTCGTAAATGCATACGTACTATTTAGCAAGCCACATGAGCGCTCACCTAATTAGATTAGCTTGAAATTGCGCAAATAAAATTTTTTCTAGCACGTAGGAGGTACTTAATGTAATAAAATATTCCGACCTTATTCAATAAGGTCACCCATAATAAGTAAATTATTCACCAGCCAGGTTGTTGAATTGTATTGGGCTGCATCTTTAATCGGCAAGGTTTTCAATCCTAAAATGGAGGCTTTGTTGAGCTGTTTTTCTGAAACTTTAAAAGTGACTTCGTGCTCATTAAAAGGCATCTCATTTAGAAAGAAAAAGTTCCGTCTGTATTTTGCACATCCTTTGTCAAATCTGGAGATATCCGGACTAGGCTCTCCATCAATTATGACCTCCACAATTCCAGAATCAGGGCCTATTATATCATAGATACCCAATATTTTACCTCGGAATTTTACGCTAAAAGATGCTCCGGGAGCGTCAGCTCGGAATATATGCGACATACTTTTTGAAAACCGTTTAACCAAATTGTTGCTTTCTGGCAATAGCTGCCATTTATCATTTTTCCTAATCTCTGACAGTGAGACCATTTTTGCCTTTTCCCAATTATCTTTCGTGTAAGCTTCTCTCAAGATGTGTGGCATTTTATACGAAGAATCTCTCATCTTCGTTAAGCTTCTCTCTACAACTCTCGCGTAAATTGGATGCCCGGAATTAATTAGTGGATGTGTTTTATCCTTCGTAAATACAATCTTATCTCTCGTCTTAGTAGGATCACCTGTGAAAACAAGTTGTTCGCTCACTAATAATTTAACTACCTCTACTCCTAGATGAATAGAAGGAATGCCGTAATGGTCTGCAATTCGCTCCATCGCAGCTGCGGCATTTTGATACTTTCCTTGTTTAAGGTAGGGAACTCCGCTTTCTGCTATTGTATATACATAACAGATATCAGTTGATGGATTTTGTGCCCATATTTGACGTACAATCCCCTCCATGCTTCTAAATATTGACTCTGATGAAGCTTTATCATCATTGACTGCGAACTCTACAAAAATAAGATCAGGCTTATGCAGCAAAACATCCCGCTTAAGTCGGAAAACCCCCAGATTAGAACCAGTGCCACCGACACCAGCATTTATTTGCTTGAATTTCGCTCGAGGGAAATTGCTCGACAGCCAAGAGAAAGTTAGGTCCCGCCAACCATGACCAGCAGCTGTAATACTACCACCCAGGTAAGCTACCGACACGCTTTCCCCAGATTTCACCTTGAAAAAAAAGTTTGGCAGACCATCCCGCTGATTTAGTTCCTTTAATTTATTTACCGTTCCCTGCCCAATCGTCTCATGCGAAGGAAGAATTAACCCGATCATCAAAGAAAAAATAAGCAAACTTTTAATGTTATGCATAATCAGCGGTTTGTGAATTTATGATATAAACGTCCGGTAAGTAAAATAATTTTTGAGGATCTAATGGGGATCATTATACTTGATAATATACGTGGAGTATCGTTTGCAAATTAAACGACAGTTTCGTATTTCCAGACTGCACACCTCAACTTATTGCAAATAAGTTTGATCCTCTGTAAGAAGTCTCGAAGACTTCCATAACTCCAAGATCCCGTTGCAAAAAACGTAACTTTTTAGCTACCTTGGGACTACATTAAATTTCACTCGACGTATGAGAAAAATCCTATTACTGGCGATTTTCGCTGTTACTCTTGAAGCTTCTGTTGCTCAAACAAAAAATTACAGAGCTAAGCTCGAAGGTCAGGCATCAATGTCTACGCAGAGCCACGTACCATTTTGGATACGTAGCAATCAATTCGGGAGCGTCCCACTTTCAGGACCTTCAATCAGTGTAGTTGGTTCCGGTTACAGAGACTACGACACATCGAAGGTCAGACTGATAGACTGGGGAGCAGGTTTTGAAGGCAGAGCAAACGCTGGAAAAGGCGCGGAAGTCATACTTATTGAGAGTTACGGAAAAGTAAAACTCAGTATTTTTGAAATTAAAGGCGGAAGAATGAAAGAGACCTTCGGCCTTACAGACACGTTGCTGACAACTGGTAATTTTGCAATTTCTGGGAATGCACTAGGAATACCAAAGGTTCAGATCGCAATTCCCCAATTCTATGCTATTCCTATTTTTGGTAAAATTTTTGCTATCAAAGGTGTTTTTGCTCATGGCTGGATGGGAGAGCTGCCGATCAAATACAAGCGCGTGGATCATGCGTATACCTTTTTTCACCAGAAAGCGCTATACGGACGTTTTGGCAAACCCGGCTGGCGCTTCCATTTGTTTGCGGGCTTTAATGATCAGGCTTTTTTCGGCAATGAAGCAAAAATTTTCGAGAGCTTTGTACTGACGGACTGGCAGAAATACCGCTCAGTCGTCCTGGGTCAGAGTTGGGCTGCCAGCAAAGTGGGGAACCACTTAGGTAATATTGATGTGGCTTTACAGTATCGACTGAAGAATTCACTAATTTACTTGTATAGACAAAGCTTCTACGAAGTTGGTGCCTTGGGTCACCTCGCTAACATCCAAGACGGAATTCATGGAATAAGTATCCGAAATCTTTCTCCGGCAAGCGGCTCTCTCCGCATCACAAAGCTTATGTTTGAATTCATTTATTCTAAAAACCAGGCAGGTGAAAGATGGTCAAAACCAACTCCAACTGGAAACGAGAACTATTATAATCATTATCTATATGCGTCAGGTTGGAGCTACAAGGGTGCAAACTTGGGAAATCCATTCTTTACACCAGCTAAGAATGCGCGAGAGGGGCAGGCATCTAATCCAGGAAATTATTTCATAAATAATAGAATAAAAGCATACCATCTCGGTGGTCAACTTAGTCTTAAAGAGTGGGATCTATTAACGAAACTGTCATTTTCAGAAAATTACGGTACACACAACGAGCGAAAGAATTTCTTAAAGGTCAATCAGTTTTCTGGTTATCTTGAAGCTTCGAGAACTCTGAACACACACTCTAACATCGGATTCGTAGTTGCAGCTGACAAAGGAAAATTGCTTGATAATTCCCTAGCTGTGATCATCAAGGCGTCAAGAACGTTCAAATAATAAAGACATAAGCCCTACCTTTCACAATACTAAACGCATGTTGCAAAAGATAGGGCTTGTACATTAATTACTTTCTTACTCCCCATTAACCGGGTACTACTGCTCTATTTTATTAAAAGTACCCGTTTATTTATTTTCTGTACTCCGGATTCAACTCTAAGCATGTACATCCCTTGTTGACTA
Source organism: Dyadobacter sp. (assembly GCF_051859145.1). Classification (GTDB taxonomy): domain Bacteria; phylum Bacteroidota; class Bacteroidia; order Cytophagales; family Spirosomataceae; genus Dyadobacter. Next base: position 958 of record NZ_JBHYGF010000390.1, on the reverse strand, counting down.
TCACTTAAATCAATTGATTGTTCAATCCTCTTTTGTCCAGTCACTATTTTATTCCAGATTATCTGGCCGGACATATTCAAGATGGACATCCTGACTTCATTTGAAGACGCTACCATATCAAAGCTAACACTTACAATACCTCGCGTAGGGTTAGGTGCAACTATCACGGTGATGTCGCCAAATCTTTCCTCTTCATTCTCAGCATCAGCCTCTTCTATACTCGCGACGCGTGCGGATGAACGGTTACAAGTGATCGTACGAGGCGAGTTATCCAGTATCACCGAGGTCCCCTTGATACGGACACTTAATGAGTGCGGCTGCCCATCTTTCAGTGAAGAAGGCAATGCAATTCTGAAACCGTAATTGCCCGTCCCCATTCCCGAAGCTTTCAGGTCATCACGGTAAAGGCTTGCACTTGTGCTGCCGATCACAACGTCATTTTCCAACAGCTCCACCGTCAGCGCTTTGGCCGGATAGCTCTTATCCCAGGCAAAACCGCGGATAGAATCGCAGCCCACAGACTCGAAGCTGCCGGCATAGGCAGGCAAGGCAGCACAAGTAAGCTTGCGTGGCGAGCTGGCCAGCAGCACACCCGTACCTTTTATACGGATGCTCAACGTGTGCGACTGACCGTCCTTGAGAGATGCTGGGAGTGGCAGGCTGAACCCATACTTGCCAGTCCCCATGCCTGCCGCGAAAAGATCTTCCCGGTAGGCATTCGCGTTGGTCGTGCCCACTACCGTATTACCGTCCAGCAACTCAACAGTCAAAACCTTGTCAGGATAGTTCTTGTCCCACGCATAACCTTTCACTGTATTGCAGTCCGCGCTCTCAAAAAGACCTGTGTAGAGCGTGGCAGATGCGCAAGTAATCGTGCGCGGCGAGTTGTCCAGTATCACCGAGGTCCCCTTGATACGCAAACTCAGCGAATGCGCCTGGCCATCTTTCAGTGAAGAAG
>NZ_JBHYGF010000389.1:0-3908 GCF_051859145.1 Dyadobacter sp. | reverse complement strand
GCGCCTCGACAGGCAGCGGGCGAAAGGTGAACTTGCCGCCATTATTTTCAAGAATACCGCTCCTGAATTCCTTTACACCAAGTTTTCGGGCCGCATTCAGTTTTTCCGCCGGCAGTATTTCATTCAGGGCTGCGCGGGAATAGGTAACGTAATTATTGTACTTCTTTTTCAATGAAGGCACCTGGTCCAGCAGCTCGTCGCGACTGGCAAACGGGAATTCTTTCCCATTTTCAGTAATTGCGATCACGGGAACAATGCGGTTAAGATTATCAAAATCAGCCGCATACATAGAAAGTCCATCGGGAGAAACCACATTCCATTGCCAGTTTGTCCCCACATTCCCGACAACAAAATCCATATCCCCGTCCGCATCCAAATCAGCACTTTCGATGGTATTCCAGCAGCCGGTAAGTGCATTCGTCGACCAGGCTGTGCTCGCATCAGTGAGCTTTCCTTTGTTATTGCCAAATACCTTTACGGGTCCCCAGTCGGTTGTAAGCAACAGCTCCGGAAATCCGTCTCCATTCAGATCCTGAAAAATGGCATCAGTAACCATTCCTGCGCCAGTCAGTTGCGCTGCATTTACTTTGGTTTGATCTGAAAACCTTCCCTTTCCGTCGTTGATCAGCAAAACTCCGCCCGTACTTTCCGGAAACCGGCCCGGCGTGACGCGGGTACCCAGGAACAGATCGTAATCTCCATCTTTATCCACATCGCTGCTCACAACTACTGCAGCATTCAAACCGGCAGCGGGCAATGCAGCCTTCCGAAATTTTCCATTATCATTCATGTAAAGCCGCGGCAGTAAAAGCGGGTCGCCTGCATTGAGCTCGTATCCCTGACTGGTTACCAGTAAGTCGAAATCATGATCTCCGTCGGCATCAAAAAACTCCATATCAGCATCCTCAAAAGCCGCATCCGCCTCAAATGCGGGTTGCGGTGATTTTGTCAGTTTTCCATTGCTGCTCAAGAACAAAGCGCCCGCCTGCCCACGCGCTCCGCCCACATAGATATCCTCGACTCCATCTCTATTAATGTCTTTTTTTGCAAAATGAGGACCTTGCGCGGAAAGCATTGCTGGCAGCAGCGTTTGTACCCTGAAATCATTCCGCTGGTCTTCGGTATGTGTAAAATCAAGGAGGTTTTCTGGTGTCCACAAAATAGGCTGCGCGGCGATTTTGCCACCGGCAGACTTCTGTGCATCCGTGTATTTCACGATCAGCTCGCTCCCTGGTTTTACATTTTTCAGGGTTTGCCTGCTTCCGTCAGCCCAGGACACAACCAGGCTGTCTATACGTTGTGCGCTGCCCAGCCCGAAATGTACCGCATCCCACTGCGCAGACTGGAAGCCGCGCACGGGCTGAAAGTTGTGCGTCTGCGTCAGCGAATCGGAATAAAGGTCCAGTTTGGTGCCTGCCATGAAAGCGAACTTCGGCGCATTAAGCTTTACTTTGAGGTACTTGTTAGGCAGCTTTGTTTCTGCATTGTTTTTGTATACAAATGCTTTCTGATTTACATTGTTGATCACCAGGTCAAGATCTCCGTCGTTGTCCAGGTCTGCATACACAGCGCCGTTTGACTGGTTACCTTTTTCAAAGCCCCATTCTTTTGTTTTTTTAGCAAAAGTGAGGTTCTTCTGATTCTGGAAAATATCATCGGGTTCATCAATGGGCGGCATTTCAGCGATAATCTCCATTTGTGTTGGCTGCTTTCCCGCCTGTCCCTGCAGATCCGTCGAGTATTTCAGGAATTCCATATTGGTGTAATCGCGGGCATATCCGTTTGAAACGAAGATGTCTTTCCAACCGTCATTATCAAAATCCGCCATTAAACCCGCCCAGCTCCAATCCGTATTGGAAATGCCAGCCAACTGACCGATTTCGTTGAACACCGGCACCCCGTCTGCATTTACGCCGCTGTTCAGTTGCAACATATTCCGCATGGTCTGATCGTGGAAGCCTGCGCGGAGCAGCTGCTGGTATTTGTCGTAATTATCATCGCCGGAAGTAAGCTTGATCCGCTCGTTGGAAGCGGGCAGCATATCCAAGGTAAGGATATCCACGAGCCCGTCATTGTTGATATCAGCTGCATCTGTTCCCATTGAATACAGCGAAACGTGTCCCGTAGCTTCTCTGATCACTTCTTTAAACCGGCCGTTTTTCTGGTTCAGGTACAGGTAGTCGTTTTCGTTATAATCATTTGAAATGTAGATATCCTGCCAGCCGTCGTTATTAAAATCATTGACATTGATCCCCAAACCAAAACTGAGCACATTGGATACAATCCCCGAAGAGTCGGTCACATTCGTGAACTTGCCGCCATCGTTCCTCAGCAGCTTGCTTCCGTAAGCATCATTTCGCTGCTGGCGATAATTGGCGATCAGGTTACTGAATCCGGCATACTGCTGAACCGAGTGATTGAGCAGAAAACAGTCGGTATCCCCATCTTTGTCATAGTCAAAAAAAGCGGCCTGGGTAGTGTAGGAACGATCATCAAGTCCAAACTCGGCTGCCTTTTCGGTGAAGGTCGGTACCCCGTCGGCCGTTTTACCATTGTTGACATACAGCAGTTTTGTCCTGAGCCTGGGATCCTGCGCGCCGGCCCGGCAAACGTAAATATCGATCCACCCATCATCATTGATATCCACGAGTGACACGCCTGTTTTCCAGCCTTCATTCAATGCAGTACCCGATCGCTCCGACAAATCTTCGAATTCAAACTCGCCTTTATTGAGATACAATTTATTGGCGACCATATTTCCAGTAAAGTACAGATCCACAAGCCCGTCATTATTAAAATCAGCCGCCGCAACTCCGCCTCCATTGTAGAAATACCCATATTCAAGCACATTATTGGAAGCATCTTCATCAATGAAGTTGTTGAAGTCAATGCCCGTTTGCGAAGATTTCAGCAGGGTAAACAGGGTATCTTCCGACTGGCAGGAAACCAGGGCTATGCACAAAACGAAAGCCAGGTAGCTTTTTTTCATTATCTCAAAGGTTGTATCGCGAATCAAAAAAGAGGAGGTTCTATTTAAATAGCAAAAAGGCAGGCACCTAGCCCGCCTTTTGCTTCATTCAGAGCACCATTGACGCTAGTTCTTATCCCACCACAATGGTGTGCTCACTTTATCAGGACCACCCAATAACCCTTCTGCTTCTTTCACAGCCGCAGCATTTGTTATTCTTTCTGTGGCAAGGAATGGAATCCTGCGGATCATCGCGCCATTCCTCAAATCTTCATTTTCCGAGTTCACAACGGGGTACAACTTGGGGACGCGTGTTCTTCTCACTTCTGCCCAGGCTTCCAAACCGTCTGGATACAGCGCAAGCCATTTCTGAGTACCGATCTGCTCACGCTTTACATCCATGCTCGCCGCGTCGTCCCATTTCACCTGGATATTGGAGATTGCAGGTGAATTTTGCTGGTCGCCAGGCGCTACCGGTTTGCTCAGGCTGTTTACATAAGCCGTAGCAGCTGCGTCCGAAACGCCCCATTGCTTCATGGAGGCAGTAATACCTTTTTCATAAAGCTCCTTGGCAGTTCCGCCCATTGCCCAGCCGTTCAATGCACCTTCTGCACGCAGGAAGTAAGCTTCCGCTGAATGCAGGATATTTTGAGGGGTATCGAAAACCGTAGTCCAATCGGCGCCTGAGCCGGTTGCCCATCTTGTACCTACATTCGAGTTGTTGTTATTGCTGTTTGGAGCAGCAGCCAGCTGAGTAGGCGTCAACCCGTTTCTCAAACCTTCATAAGTACCTGTTCCGCTGGCAGGCTGGAAGTATACACCGATCCGCGGATCAGCATAACCCTTCAACACCGACTCCATGGAGGCGCTCATACGGAACTCATTCCACACAGCAATGCGACTTAGTCCATTGGCATCGTCTCCCGTCTGTGTTTTCCCC
>NZ_JBHYGF010000388.1:0-3910 GCF_051859145.1 Dyadobacter sp. | reverse complement strand
TTGCATTCTATACATCGCGTCTGGGTATCAGGTACCACGACGTGCAGCAGCTTTACAAAGAGAAAATTGAGCCGAATCCAAGGTTCAAGCTTAAAATGCTGCACTTCTTTATCAACACAGGTATTAAGGACAGCGCCTACTACTGGAGTGAGCTGACCCGCTTTATGTTTAAATACTGCGAGATGCAAAAGATCTGCCCGGACCTCGATTCGATCGATATTGGTGGCGGGTTACCTATACAAACTTCGCTGCAGTCTGGTTACGATTACCAGCAGATGATCGATGAGATCATCGAGAACATTCAGTGGATCTGTAACAAGAACAATGTTCCTGTACCACATATTTTTACCGAATTCGGAAGTTATACTGTGGGTGAAAGCGGCGCGGTGATTTACGAAATCATTGACAAAAAGCTGCAAAATGACAAAGAGCTCTGGTACATGATCAACGGATCTTTTATCACCCAGCTGCCTGATTCCTGGGGTATGAACCAGAAGTACATTATGCTGCCGATCAACAACTGGGACAGTCCGTACCAGAAGGTCAACCTCGGCGGGCTTACTTGTGATTCGCAGGATTTCTATAACAGTGAAATGCACAGTGCCGATTTGTACATGCCGATTTTTGAAGAGGAAACCGAAAAGCAATACATCGGGTTTTTCCACACCGGCGCTTACCAGGAATCTCTGGGCGGCTACGGAGGAATTCAGCACTGTCTGATCCCTGCTCCGAAACACGTTTTGGTAGATAAGGATGAGGACGGAAAGATCACGACGCGTGTTTTTGCAGAAGAACAAAACAGCGATTCAATGCTTCGGATCCTGGGCTTTAAGGAAGAGCCTTTTACGAGCCAGATCAATAACAATGACGGTAAGGAAGATGCAACCGTCGCGCTGGCAGAAGTAGTAGAGGAAGAATTGGTTGAAACAAAAATTTAACCGCACAATATAAAGTTCTTTGGATGAGTTCGTTATTAGTCTGACTGTAACACTTATTCAAAGAACTTTTTTATATTTTTACGGTGACAAAATCTTATACGAACAGAAAAATGAAGAAGATACTGGTACTTTTCGCGATTTGCGGAACATTGGCAGCTTCTGCCTGCACCAAGCATGCTTGCCCGGCTTACGGCTCAACTCAGAAAGCACCACAAACTGCGCCGATAGTTAAAGCCTAATTTCAGCTTTCAAGATGATTTTGGCTGCTTCCAATAAATTGGCAGCCGCATGATCGCCCTCCGATTTTTCATTTTCATGAACAATGTGAATTGTTCTGACCCCCGCATTTCTACCCGCCTGCATATCCCTGTCCCGGTCGCCTATCATCCAGGATTGTTCGGGATCAATGTTGTATTTGCCAATTGCCTTTTCAAGCATCAGCGAGCCCGGCTTTCGCGATAGTGAAGCCCCGGAGTACTGCGGGTGATCGGGAGAAAAGTACAGATCATCCAATGCATTTCCGGAAACTTTTTGCATTGCTTCGTGAATAGCATATACGTTTTCAGCTGTGTACAAGCCTTTTGCAATTCCCGCCTGGTTTGTCACTACAATCAGTAGATAACCCGCACTTTTCAGCATTTGAAGGGCCTCAGGCACACCTTCGGGAATGACCAGCTTTCCGAGATCGTACATATAGTCGGGACAATCCTCATTGAGCACCCCGTCGCGATCGAGGAACACGCATTTTGTTTTAGGCAAAGACATTACAGACTGGAATATTCTTTAACAGATTCAATAAAGCAGCGGACTTTGTCGGGATCAGTGTCGGGATAAACGCCATGGCCGAGATTTGCAATGTATTTCTGGGTACCAAACTGTTCCAGCATTTTCTTCACTTCAATCCTGATCTGATCGTAGGAAGCGTAAAGCACGCAGGGATCGAGGTTACCTTGCAGCGTTTTGTTGGGGATCAGCTCGCGCGATTCGCGGATATCCATGTTCCAGTCGAGCCCCACCACGTCACAGCTCAATTCACTGATCTCTTTTCTGGCGAAGAATGCCCCTTTTGCAAAAACAGTTACTGGTACCTCATTAATCGCGTCGCAGATTTGCTTGATATAAGGTAGTGAGAAAACCCGGTATTGTTCGGGAGAGAGTATACCCGCCCAGGAATCGAAGATTTGGACCAGGTTGGCGCCGGCAACTACCTGTGCTTTGAGGTAAGCAATGGTGCTGTCAGTTATTTTTTGAAGTAATGTATGTGAAAATTCAGGATCGGCGTACAAATGCTTTTTAGCAACCGAAAACGTTTTGGAGCCTTTTCCTTCTGTCATATAACAGAAAATAGTGAAAGGCGCACCGGCAAAACCGATCAGCGGAACCCTGTTTTCGAGTCCCTGTTTCGTGAGCTTTATCGCGTCGAGTACATATTTCAGATCCGTTTCCGGTTCAGCGATATGTAGCTTTTCCAGGTCTTGCATGGAATGTACAGTAGCCGGGAAAACAGGCCCGCGCTGCTCAATCATTTCATAAGGAAGCCCCATTGCTTCCGGGATCACAAGGATATCTGAAAATATGATCGCCGCATCCACGCCCAGCAGGTCGACTGGCTGCAAAGTAACTTCGGCGGCCATTTCAGGCGTAGTAGCCAGCTTGATAAAGCTGCCTGCTTTTTCCCTGACAGCCCGATATTCAGCCAAAATCCGGCCCGCCTGGCGCATCATCCAAACCGGCGTCCGCTCCATTTTCTCGCCCCGCGCCGCACGAAGCAAAAGGTCATTTTTGAGTTCCATGCGGCAAAGGTAGCCAGAAAGTCGAGATCAAAACCTAAAATTCAGCCCCACTAAAAAGTTTCTGCCGGCTTGTGGGAAGTAGAAATTCTCTTGTGTCAATGCGCCGCCGGCGATGTAGCCGTAGGTGTATCCGTTGGATTCGTATTGTTCGGCGAGGATGTTGTTCACGAGTAAATTGAACCCGATTTCGTTTGCCCATTTTGGTTTGATCGTCCACGACAGTCGGATATCATTGGTGAAATATGCGTCGAGTTTTCTGGTTTCAGTCGAGGTATTATCGAGATATTGCTTGCCTACATACTTCGTCAGTAACGCAAGCTCCACGTTTTTGTAGATCGAATAAGTCAGCTGGCTGCCTACAATTACATTAGGTGAAAATGAAATATCCGACTTTCCGTGATCAATGGTCTGGTAACCTCCATTGTCATAATCAACTACATACTCCGTGAAATTGTTGATCTTGTTCTGACTGAAAGTTGCATTCACATTCCATTTCAAAAAGCGGTTGAAAGCCACTGCGCCTTCAAGCTCAATGCCGGTGCGGTAACTTTTTGGCACATTCACGCGGATTGAATTTCCAACATCGTTAATTTGTCCGGTGAGTACCAGCTGATTTTTGTAATGCATTAAATAGTAATTAGCCGCAAAAGCCCATTTGCCTTGCTGCGTTCTGAAACCCGCTTCTACGTTTTGCAGACTTTCGCTTTTCGGGAATAAAATGGCAGTCGTAGTTGCAGTCAGATCATCACGGTTTGGCTCGCGGTTACCAATGCTGTAAGATGCGTAAACCGAACTTTGATCGGCGATCTGGTAAGTTAATCCTGCTTTTGGGTTGAAAAATGAATACGATTGATCAACTGCAAGCTGGATCTGATCATTGTCTGTGCCGCGGATTGCGTGACTTACTGTCCTGAATTGCAGGTCAGCAAATGCATTCAGCTTGTCGGTAAACTGGTAATATAATTTACCGTAAACATTAAAATCCTTTTTGATTCCCTGACTGTAATAGTACCGGTGCTCATTTTCAATATTACCTGCATTTCTGGCCCAGATAATGCGTCCGTAATGGTCACCGTCGTATTTATTCCAGCCGCCGCCGATGCTGGCAGTCAGCTTTTTGAAACTGTTATAATCGAGTGAAAAAGTGGTCCCGTAAAAGTAATTATCCAGAAAACGCCG
>NZ_JBHYGF010000387.1:0-3927 GCF_051859145.1 Dyadobacter sp. | reverse complement strand
TGGCTAATCTGCTCTATGTATTGAGGCCTTATTATGAAGGCGGAGAATTTGACTACCTGCTAAATGCTACTGAGAACATTGACCTGTTAAATGAGCGGTTCATTGTTTTCGAGCTGGATAATATCAAAGACCATCCGATCCTGTTTCCTGTCGTAACGATCATTATCATGGAAGTTTTCATCAGCAAGATGCGAAAACTGAAAGGGATCAGGAAGATGATTTTGATTGAAGAAGCGTGGAAGGCGATCGCAAAGGAAGGAATGGCCGACTACATTAAGTATTTATTCAAAACAGTTCGGAAGTATCTGGGGGAAGCGATTGTGGTCACGCAGGAAGTGGAAGATATTATCAGTTCACCAGTGGTAAAGCAGGCGATCATTAATAACAGCGATTGCAAGATTCTACTTGACCAAAGCAAATATCAAAACAAGTTTGATCAGATCCAGGAACTGCTTGGGCTGACTGAAAAGGAAAAAACGCTGATCCTTTCTGTCAACAAAGCCAACGATCCGCTGCGCAAGTATAAGGAAGTTTTTATTAGTCTAGGTGGGACACTGTCGCGGGTTTACCGGACAGAAGTGAGCTTGGAAGAATACCTGTGCTACACGACTGAGGAAACCGAAAAGATCAAAGTGCTTGAATATGCTGGCCGGTTCGGCAGCATGCAAAAAGGGATTGCAGCATTGGCAGGCGAAATGAAATCGGCGGCTGGAACATGAGAAAGCACATCTTATTTTTTACGCTGGCGTTCGCCCTTGTGGCAACACCCGTCCGGGAAGCGGAGGCAGCAAATCCATGGGCTGCGGTAATCAAAGCGGCGATTAAGAAAGTAGTGAAGGCGGTGGATTTGATGATTCAGCGGCGGCAGAATAAGGTGATTAGACTTCAAAATGCGCAGAAAGCGATTGAAAACACGATGGCTAAACTGCAACTGGATGAGATCACTGATTGGGTTAAAAAGCAGCGTGATCTTTACAAAAAGTATTACGACGAGCTGAAAAAGGTCAAAGCTGTCATCGCCTATTATTTCAAGATCAAGCAAATCGCTGATAAGAATTCGAAGCTGGTGGATGAATACAGAAGGTTTTGGGGATTGGTGTCAAACGACAAGCATTTTACCCAGCAGGAGCTTAACTACATATACCAGGTCTATGTGGGCATTCTGGAAAACTCTTCCAAAAACGTGGACTTGCTTAAAATGGTGGTCGAGTCACTAACCATGCAAATGACGGACGCGAAGCGACTAGAACTTATTGAAAATGCTGCGGACAAGACGGATCAGCTGTATTCGGACTTAATACGATTCAATCAGGAAAATACCATGCTGAGCATCAGTCGGGCAAAGAATCAGCAGGAAGTGGATGCGGTGAAAAAGCTTTACGGAATCAATTAAATAATCATGAGAGTAACCCTGATAGCAGTGACCATGATTTTCATCAACACGACTTTGCAGGCGCAAACATTCAAAGAATGGTTTCGCCAGAAAAAAACGCAGAAGAAATATCTGATCGAGCAGATCGCTCAGCTGAAAATCTATTTGGAACTCACTGAGAAGGGCTACAAGATCGCAAAGGAGGGATTAACGATGATCGGGGATTTGAAGCGAGGAGAATTCAAACTTCACAAAAACTACTTTGATTCACTGAAAGTCGTCAACCCAAAGATTGCAAGCCTGCAGAAAGTTAAATGGATTGCGTCTTTTAACGGTGAAGTGAAAAATGTTTGCTCTACCTGTCTTTCAAAATCAGGACTGACTGATTATCTGAGTGGTGATGAGCTTGCTTACCTGCGGGCCGTGTTTGATCGGGTCAGTTCTGATTGTGACAAAATCCAGTCTATGCTTAAAGAAGTGGTTAGCGATGGTAATCTGGCAATGACAGACGATGAGCGAACAAAGAGGATTGAGGCGCTTTACCAGCAAACACTGTTCAATTTGACTTTCTCAAAAGCTTTTTGTCAGGAGTCGGCAGTATTGGCAGCAGCCAGAATGAAAGAGAAAGAGGACGTGATTACCGGCCGGGCTCTACGCGGCATAAACTGAGAACCATGAGAACTGTTTTAATAATTTTTTTAATGGCTTCGTTGCTTTTACCTGCAAAACAGGCATCCGCTCAAACGCCAGAGGTAACCCAGCTAATCCTGAACATTCAAAAGCTGAATCAACTCCGTAAAATCCTTAAAGAATTAAAGGCAGGTTATGACATTCTTTTCAAAGGCTACACGACCATCAAGGATATTTCGAAAGGAAATTTCAAACTGCACGAGGCATTTCTGGACGGCTTGCTGGAAGTAAGCCCGGCAGTAAAACGCTACAAGCGAATTGCCGAAATCATAGACTTTCAGATACGGTTGGTTTCCGAATACAGGAAAGCGTTCGCCCAGTTTCAGGCAGGGAAGTACTTTAATAAAGATGAGCTTGACTATATTGAGCGCGTCTATGCCAGGTTGATCAGTCAAAGTTTGAAAAATCTGGATGCTTTGACCATGGTAGTTACTGCGAAGAAAATGAGAATGTCAGACGATGAGCGTCTCTCTGCCATCGATAAAATCCACGAGGAAATGCAGGACAAGCTCGTTTTCCTGAGACACTTCAACTCCACGGCTGCAACGCTGCAATTACAGAGAGCCAAAACTTATACTGAAGTCGAAGTGAGTAGCAAACTGAACGGAATACAGCTTTAAACCAAACGTCATGAACGCATTTTCTAGAGCCGCTTTAATAGTGGTGTTAGCTACCGCTTCGCCTCAAATTTCGTTCGCGCAAGGCTTTCCCGAGCAGATTAGCGGACTGCATAGCGTGTTGGCTAAGTTGTATGATGAGATGATGCCCATGTGTGCCAAGCTCATTAGCGTCGGGCGCGGCATCGCGGGCTTTGCGGCCATCTGGTACATCGCCTCCCGGATTTGGACATCTGGCAAATGCGGAGCCGATTGATTTTTATCCACTTTTCAGACCATTTGTTATCGGTTTTGCAATCCTGATTTTTCCATCACTTCTGGCAATGATCAATGGTGTCATGTCACCTGTTGTTCGGGCGACGTCGGCAATGGTCGAAGGCTCCAACGAAGCAATCACATTGCTGTTGAAGAAAAAAGAAGAGGCGATTATGAAAACAAATGCCTGGCAAATGTATGTCGGCTCAACAGGAAGTGGAGATCGGGACAAATGGTACAAGTATACGCATGGGAACGAAGATCCATCTGGCGAAGGCATCATGGCGAGCGTCGGCAATGATATTAAGTTTTCGATGGCAAAGGCTTCTTATAATTTCCGCAATTCCATCAAGGAATGGATGAGCGAAATATTGAGGCTACTTTTTGAAGCGGCAGCACTTTGTATCAATACGCTTCGAACATTCCAGCTTATTGTCCTCGCCATTGTCGGCCCGATTGCATTTGGAATTTCCGTTTTCGACGGATTTCAGCATACGTTGACTGGTTGGATAGCGCGCTATATCAACATCTTTCTCTGGCTTCCGGTCGCCAATATTTTCGGGGCGATCATCGGAAAAATCCAGGAAATGATGCTCACACTCGACATCAGCCAGGTCGAAGGTGCGGGAGAAACGTTTTTCAGCTCAACTGATATGGCCTACCTGATCTTCCTGATCATCGGGATCGTAGGGTACTTCGCGGTTCCTGCAACAGCTAACTACATTGTCCAGGCGGGCGGAGGAAATCCATTCCTTTATAAAGTTACTACGCTTTTCTCGCAGACTGCGACAGGCTTTGGCAACAGGGCGTTCCCCGAAGGCGGTGGATTTGGATCACTGCCAAGAAGTACAGCAATGCCAAAATCTCAAAACTCATAACTTAAAATGTCATGTTTACCAAAGCCAAAAACTTAGAAACTGCGTTTCGTCATGTGCGCAGCTTCACTTCTCTTGTCATTGTGGGGTGCATGGGCTTCTGCTGCTTCGCTATCTA
>NZ_JBHYGF010000386.1:0-3937 GCF_051859145.1 Dyadobacter sp. | reverse complement strand
GTTGAGGAGACTGTGCCACCAGAACCGCGCTGACTACATTTCCATTAACACGCAGGAAGATTATGTACCCGCGCTTATCCATATGTTTAAAGTAAGGCGTTATACCAAAAGCAGTGCGTCGCAGTAATAGCATGGGAAGAGTGTTTTCTTTATTTTTTGTAAAAAAAATGAGCAGCAGTTTGTTGTTGATCCTCTTTTTATATGCCAATGCATCGGCGCAGAAAATAAAACCATCCGGCGTTTTCCTGACAGACAGCATTGAAGTAGGTAAGCCTGTTTATTTTGCATTAAGTGTGCGCCACAAGCCGGGTACCGAAATTTTCTTCCCTGATTCATCGTACAACTTCTCACCTTTTGAAATTATATCAAAGCGGATTTTTGTATCCAATACTGACGAAAAAGGAACGCTTGACAGCTCCGTTTACCAGCTGATATCATTCGATGTAACCCCGAAGCAAACACTTAGCCTGCCCGTTTTTGTGTTTGGAGGCAAAGACTGTACTTCTGTTTTCACAACCCCTGATTCCGTATTTCTGATCAGCAGCAATTTGGTTAAATCGACTGAGAAGCCAGTTTTAAGGCCGGAGACAGACTTACTTCCATTAAGCAGCCAGTTCAATTTTTCCATTTTGATTGGTACAGTGGCACTGGTTATTGGCGTGTCCGGCAGCATTTACTGGGTTTTTGGACAGGATATCTACAAACAATGGCAGCTGATCAAATTGCAGAGGCGGCATTTGGAATATGTAAGGTCATTTAACAGGTTAATGCGTAATGCACGGGAAAAAAACAACATCAAGGATGCGGAGAAAGCGATAATTGTTTGGAAAAACTATCTCGAAAGATTGGAGAAAAAGCCCTTTGCAACATATACAACCCGCGAAATAATGGATAATATGCCCGATGATTCACTTGCTGACGCATTGAGGAACATGGACGGAATCGTGTACGGCGGTCAGGGTAAGTCCAAAAACATGGAGGTATACCTGGAAGTTTTAAAAACGGGTGCGACGCGGCTTTACCGTAATAAAAGGAAATTTATACTGGATAGTCCCGTCAGCTGAACAAAAGAATGGATGCATGGTTATCGCTTCGCTGGTTTACTTACGACATGTTCAAGTCGTACGAGTGGGTGTATCCTTATTTTTTGTATCTGATCCCATTCGTTCCGATCCTTTTCTGGCTGCGGAATGCATTGCACCGAAACCACAAACAACGGCTTACGATTACTTACACACCTGCAAGCGGCCCTGCTAATCTGTTGACATTACTGCGCTTTGTACAGCCGATTTGTGTGGGGCTCGCAGTGACTTTCATTCTCGTAGCCCTCGCACGCCCACAGGTGGTTACGGAGCGTACAGATCAGTATTCCGAAGGGATTGACATTATGCTCCTGCTGGATATTTCCGATTCCATGATGGAGAAAGATCTTAATCCCAACCGTCTGGAAGCGGCCAAGAAGGTAGCTCGCAACTTCATTAAAGGCAGGTTACAGGATCGTATTGGGCTGATCATATTTGCAGGCGAGGCTGTTTCCCTTTGTCCGCTTACGACCGACTATGAACTGCTCTACGGTTTTCTGGATGAGATTAGTCCCAAAATGATCCCCACAGCCGGAACCGCGATCGGCAGTGCCTTGGCGGTGGCAGTAAACAGAATGCGGGAAATGCCGGGTGAAAGTAAGGTGGCGATCCTGATCAGTGACGGCGATAATACCTCCGGTAACCTCGATCCGACCACTTCTGCACAGCTTGCGAATGCATTTGGCGTAAAAGTGTACACAATTTCAGTGGGCCGGCTGAAAAAGGCGCCGCGATCGGACAGTACTGCGAGCACCGCATTAATCGATGAAGGACAGCTCCAAAATATTGCAGGTTTGGGTAACGGGAAGTATTTTCGTGCTACGGACAATTCGGGACTGGAAACGGTGTTTAAACAGATAGACCAGCTCGAAAAAGTTAAATCCAGTGATATGCTGTCGCGGGACGTCAAGGATTTTTACAGAATATATCTTTATTGGGCAGTGCTTTTCCTGCTTGTAGCTATCGGTACCAAAAGCACATTCATGGCCAATATTCTCGAAGATTAATGCTCAAACCTTTTTACAATATAGAAGCGATTGAAGCCGGCCTGGATGAGGTGGGAAGAGGCTGTTTGGCTGGTCCGGTGGTCGCGGCTGCGGTTATCCTGCCGCGGGACTATAAACATTCATTCCTCAACGATTCCAAGCAGCTGACGAAAGCACAACGGTTGGAACTTGAAAAGGAAATAGTGAGAGAAGCGCTGGCCTGGGCTGTGGCGGAAGTAGATAATCTTGAAATTGACAAGATCAATATCCTGAAAGCAAGCTTCCTGGCAATGCACCGTGCAGTTGATAAACTGACGATGAAACCGGAACATTTGCTTGTCGACGGGAACAGGTTTACACCTTATCCGATGATCCCGCACACCTGCATTATCAAGGGTGACGCGCATTACCTGTCCATCGCAGCGGCTTCAATCCTGGCTAAGAATTACAGGGATGCATTCATGGAAAATCTGGCTGCACAATTTCCATTTTATGGCTGGGAACATAATGTAGGTTACCCCACCATTCACCACCGAAAGGCGATCGGCTTACACGGGCCTTGCGCTTACCATCGCATGACATTCCGGTTGTTGAAAGAAGACGCGGATCAATCAGTTGAAGTCGAAACAGAAGATTTGGATTTTTTATAAAGCGGCACAGTGCTGCAAGGTTCGCCGAACATCAGGCTTTGCACCACAGGTTTCAGCAAGCGGCTGATTTCCATGTAGGCACTTACCGGCACTTCTACTTTGCTGCATCCTTTTACCACTACTCTTTTGCCTGTAAAAGAACCAATGTCAAGCTTTTGAATGGCATTATTGAAAAGTGTATCCTCCAATGCAGCCAGGTCTCCGAAAACAACTGTTTGGGCGTGCGGTTCCAAATGGACAGCGAGCAGCATATATGCCCAGGTAGGTACAATCGCGTCTTCCGAACAGATAACTGCCACGTGCTTGCCTGCATACTGAGACCAGTCATGTGCTTTCAGGAACTCACGGAAATCCTTTTCCCGCAAAATCATTCCCTGCCACAAATTGTCTTTGATATCATACAGGATACGTTCTCCCGGCTGGTATAATTCTTCCAGATCCAGTGAAACAATCCCGCTTGTTGCTACGCGGTTTACAATCTCTTCGGCTTCCATTTTGGTTTGTATTTTGGTAAAAAAACCAACACGAAAAAGTTTGAGTTCGTTTGGGGTGTTGTAAAAAGCAGTTAAGCCAGCGTTTTGGATTTTCTTGGGGCAGGTGACATAAAGTCTTTGAGATAATAAGGCTCGAATGCGGCCACATCTTCAAACTTCCCTGCATTGTAAGCTTCGACAGCCAGCAATGCCACAGTTTTGGCAGAAGGATAAATATCTGCGGAAGGAAACAAAGCATTTGGCTGGTCAGCAACAAGCGACTTGAACTTGGCTGAACCATCGCCGAAGAAGACCATTTTATTTGTTTGTAAAAGGTCTTCAAAGGAGTTTTCTGTCAGGATCGTGGCTTGTGTTGGAAGTACCGCCCCATTGCGCGCATCAAAAACGGCTGCGTAAACTTCCATTCTCCGTGCATCGATCATCGGACAAAGTAAATGGCCGGGATAAAATGGAGCCAGTTGCAGCGCCATTGCTTCCAGCGTATTAATAGCCAGCAAAGGTTTTTCCAATGCATAACAAAGCCCCTTTGCAGTTGAAACACCCACGCGAAGACCAGTATAAGAGCCTGGCCCCATGGCGACCACCACTGCATCGAGGTCATTTAGTGTGCAACCCGCATTTTCAACACAGCTGGCGATAAGCGTAGTGAGCATGCCCGAAGAGGATTTATCGGTAAAAAGCTCGTAAACTGAAACAATACCAGTTTCAGTGGCAAGGGACACGGA
>NZ_JBHYGF010000385.1:1635-3944 GCF_051859145.1 Dyadobacter sp. | reverse complement strand
ATTGGAAACCCGCGCAGGCTGGGGCAAGAGCATGAACCTTTATCCTAACTTAGTGGATGAATTGTTCAAGCTGGTACACATGGAATCTATCCGTAAGCAAACGGAAGTGATGAACCAGGTGAGTGCCTAGTTACGATAATATATTAGTTGAAGGCTGTCCGCATTTCGGGCAGCCTTTTTTGTTATCTCAAAGTTTGCTTTCTCTCAATACCCTGCTGATTTCCTCTCCCCAAATCTCATATGCTCGCTCATTCAAATGGGTTTTATCTACTGCAAACTCCGGCCGCAACCCGGTAGCATCTGAAATCCGTGCATTGAGATCAATGTAAGTAATGCTGTGTTTCTGACAATAGTCAACCAGGAACCTGTTTAATGCAATTACTTCGGCCTGGCTTACCGGATCGTTTTGCTCGAAAGGGGTAAGTGTAACAACAGGTTTGATGTTATTCCTGATCATGATTTCAAGAATAGCCTGGAAATTAGCCTGTATCTTATCTTGTGACACGCCGACAGTGATATCATTAATCCCGCCTTCCAAAAAGCAGATCTCAGGTTTAAGGTTTACTACGTGTGAATCGATTAGTTGTAGAAAATGGTAAGTACAAAGTCCGGGAAGTCCATTGTTCATCACGTCAGTACGGCCGAGCAACTCTACCCATTTCCCCTGTGCAGTAAGCGAATTGCCGTACATGACAATGGTGGGATTTCCTTTGATACTCACAAACCTTTGCATGATTTTATCCCTGTAAATAACTGCAAAGACTGTAATCGATGCGATTAAGATGAAATTGAGCAGGAGCGAGGCAGTCAGCAGCTTTTTATTTTTCATGCGTTCGGGAAAGAGCTAGTACGCGTGCTCGCCGAGATTGAAACACCTTCTGCAACGTGCTTCGTAGTGATCGGTTTCTCCGAGTAGTACCCGCCCATCCGAGGCAGTGAGGCGGTAAGAATGGGATGCAACTTCGCCGCACACCATGCAAATTGCGTGCACTTTGGTGACATATTCCGCAGTTGCCATGAGTTGCGGCATACAGCCAAATGGTTTTCCCATATAATCCATATCTAGTCCGGCAACAATCACCCGCTTGCCGGAATCAGCGAGATCGTTGCAAACCTGCACAATGGCCTCATCGAAGAATTGCGCCTCATCAAGCCCTACAACCTCACAATTCTGCGCCAGGTCCAGAATCTCAGTGGAAAATTGGACCGGAATGGAGCGAATCGAATTGTCATTATGCGAAACAATGTTCTCTTCGTGGTAACGTTTATCCAGTGCTGGTTTGAAAATCTGTACGCGCTGGCGCGCTATTTTTGCTCTGTTCAGTCTCCGGATCAACTCTTCCGTTTTCCCGGAGAACATCGAGCCGCAGATCACCTCGATCCATCCCGTTTTAGGGTGTTGATCTGCTCTTTTAGGGGACGGTTCTACAAACATCTTTGGTGTCGGATTGACCTTCTTAAGAGTCAATTTTGATTATATTTACAAAGCAAACATAAATTTTTTTAATCACGATCCTTATCAAAAGCTCATATTCGTTATGCCGGATAATTTGAATTCAAATGCACTCAACCAATATGCCGCCCGCTTTACTACAACTGTTCTGAATGATGTTTACAGGGCCCAAGATGTAATCAACGGGGCAGGTTTATTGAAGCTCACTCCGGTAAGGCAGGTCAATCTGGGAATTCTTAACCGGTTATTTGAAGCATGGAAAAGCAATGCAGAGGCATTTCGCAGTCCGTACTTCGATTTTGCTCACGAAGATGTTAAACGGGCGCTGGAAGATTTCATGAATACTGCTTCCCAGCATATTGCAGTCAAAAGGGCAGATCTTGAACCGCTGCTTTCCGAATCTGTAAAGGATGCATTGCGGCTGCTGCTTGCTCCTGCTGAATATTTTGAAGCTAAAATTCGCTCCACTGCTGACGCTGAATTTACACACGAAAAGGCCGAGCAATTGCTCAAATACACGCACATTCACCGCGGTATCGCAGAAGCAATGCTGGGCAGACTAACCGACAGCGGCTCCGACTCGGTGTACCAAACGCAGGCAGTGAGCTGGTTGTATGAATTAAAAGACAATGGAGATCTTCTGGACGATACCGACGAGCATCTACAATTATTTTCAGATGTATTCCCGGTTAACATCAATGAGTTGCGCATTCAGGAAGTTAGTAAGCCTGTAAGTACCAGGCAGGAGCCAAAATCCTTTTTTGACTCAGCATTCAGTGAACTGGAGCCGGCCGGTACCAGACTGGGACCGCCACGCGCCGAGCCTGTTTCTGTCGTTTTGGGCGATATCGTTGCG
>NZ_JBHYGF010000385.1:0-1625 GCF_051859145.1 Dyadobacter sp. | reverse complement strand
AGTGGAAAAAGATTCATTGAACAATCGCTTCAAGGTAGACATCCCGCAGCCAAAGGAGGATAAATCCTACGGAAGTGTTCCTTTCCGCGTCGAGAGCATTGCCAGCGCCATTCCGCTGGGACAAAGGTTTATGTTTGTAAACCAGCTATTTAACAAAAATAGCGAGCATTTTGATAAAGCGATTTACGAGCTAGATGCAGTCAAAAGCTTTGAAGAGGCAGAAAACCTGATCTGGCACCGGTATGCTTCCAAATATGCCTGGGATGTAAATGGTGAGGCAGTAACCGCGCTGCTGGCGATTGTGAAGAGGAAATTTGCCTGACAGCTTAGTGTTAAAGAATATAGGAAAGCTTTCGTTGCTTAGCAGCGGGAGCTTTTTAACTTTTTACCAAATTCAAAAATAATAGCCTGGCTGTTTGTAGTGCTTCCAGGTCGAGATTTACCGGGCTTCGCTTTTCAATCGCAAAATCGACAAGCCTCTCCGTGGGCATGTTGCCGACGAGCTCGTCCTGCGCCATCGGGCAGCCGCCATATCCGAGCAGCGCACCGTCAAAGCGCGTGCATCCGGCATCAAATGCAGCTTCCACTTTCCCACGCCATTCCGCAGGTTTAGTATGAAAATGTGCCCCGAATTCCAGCTGGGGATAATGCGGGATCAGCTCCGAGAAGAGCGACGTAATTGCATTGGTACTTGCAACTCCTACCGTATCCGATAATGAAAAAATCCTTACCCCAAGATTTGCAAGCTTACTAACCCATTCCGTGACAATTCCAGGCTCCCAGGGATCTCCGTACGGATTTCCGAAACCCATTGATATATAAATCACCACTTCCTTTCCATTCCTCAATGCGAGCTCGCAAATGCTTTTTACCCTCTCCAGCGAGTCGGCTATACCTGCATTCGTGTTGCGGCGCTGGAAAGTTTCAGAAATGGAGAATGGAAAACCAAGGTAACTGATCTGTGAAAAACCGCAGGCTTCGGCCGCGCCCCTCTCATTTGCAACAATCGCAAGCAGTTTTGATCTAGAAGAATAAGTGTCAAGCTGATCCAGCAGCAGCGCAGTATCACTTACCTGCGGCATTGCTTTGGAAGAAACAAAGCTGCCAAAATCAATGGTATCAAACCCCACTTTCAGCAACTGATTCAGGTACCCAACCTTCTGTTCAGTCGGAATGAATGGATGATACCCTTGCCAGGCATCGCGGGGACATTCTGTTAGTTTCAATGATTGAATGATTGAATGATTGAATGATTGAATGATTGAATGATTGAATGGAGGAAGGGAGGAAGGAGGAAAGGGATGAAAGGGCTTTTGGCTGTTAGCTTTTAGCTGGTGTTCCATTCTCAGTTCAACATCCTCCCCTTCGTCCCTTTCCTCCATCCTCCCTTTCTTCCCTTTCCCCCTACTTTAAAATCGGAGCTAAATCGGCTTCGTTTTCTTTTAACCAGGCGGCGATTTCTTCTACGATCTGGCGGATACCTATTTCCGGTTTCCAGCCGGTTAATGCGGTCACTTTGGTGTTGTCGGTTACGTACAACCGAATGTCGGCAGTGCGGTTCTCAGGTACTACTTTGATCGGGATCGTTTTGCCGGTTACTTCCTGGCAAACTTTCGTCAGTTCCT
>NZ_JBHYGF010000384.1:0-3949 GCF_051859145.1 Dyadobacter sp. | reverse complement strand
ATCTTCGATCCGTTTTTTACCACCAAGTCCGTCGGAAAAGGAACCGGGCTGGGGCTTGACGTGGTGATGCGCATTGTGAAGCAGCACCACGGGTCGGTAACGCTGCATTCAGAGCCAGGGAAAACCGAGTTTCTGGTTTGTTTCCCGATTAATGGATAAATTAGTTTCCGCATTCATAAACAACATTTCACTATGGGTTTGCCCATTATATTTTCAATTGACGACGATCCTCAGGTTTTAAGGGCTATCAGCCGCGATCTCAAATCCCATTACCGCGATAAATACAAGGTACTCAGTACTACCTCGGTGGCAGAAGCGATGGAAAGCTTGCTCGAACTGCAGAACAAGGGAGAAGAGATCGCCATTTTTATTTCAGACCAGCGAATGCCGGAAATGGAGGGGGTCGACTTTCTTGAAAAAGCCAAAGCTCTTTTTCCATTTGCCAAAAAAGTATTGTTAACCGCCTACTCCGACACCGAGGCTGCGATCAAGGCGATTAATGATGTGCAGCTTGATTATTACCTGATGAAACCCTGGGACCCGCCAGAAGAAAAGCTATATCCAGCGTTGGACGAGCTGCTGAGAGACTGGCAGGCCAACTACCGTCCCGATTTCAAGGGCATTAAAGTATTAGGTTATCAATTTTCACCTAAATCGCACGAGCTCAAAGATTTTCTGGCAGGTAACCTGGTGCCTTATACCTGGCTGGATGCCGAATCCAACGATCTTGGAAAGCAGATCAGGACCACCAACAACCTATGTCCGGTTGATTTTCCGGTAATCATATTTGAAGATGGAAGCCTGCTGAAAACCCCCTCGCTCATTGAAGTAGCAGAACGGATCGGGTTGAATGCGAAAACCAAGCAGCAGATTTACGATGTGATCATCATCGGTGCAGGTCCGGCCGGACTTGCCGCTTCGGTGTATGGCGCTTCGGAAGGTTTAAGTACTTTATTGATCGAGCGAAAAGCGCCTGGCGGACAGGCAGGTACAAGCTCGCGCATTGAAAATTACCTTGGCTTCCCGATGGGGCTCAGCGGCGCGGAACTTACTCGTCGCGCAGTTACGCAGGCGACCCGGTTTGGTACCGAAATGCTTTCTCCGCAATCTGTGAAAGAGATTAAGCTGAAAGATAAATACAAGACGATCGTGCTTGGCGACGACAGCGAGATCAATGCAAAGGCGGTTGTTATTACTACCGGTGTGGATTACCGCAAGCTGGAAACGCAGGGAATTGAAGAGTTTACCGGAAAAGGCATTTACTACGGAGCTGCGAGTACAGAGGCTACTTCCTGCGGAAATAAAGATGTATATGTACTCGGTGGCGGCAATTCTGCGGGCCAGGCGGCGATGTATTTGTCCAAATTTGCGAGAAATGTCTTCATTATTGTCCGCAAAAATGATCTTACCTCCTCCATGTCTTCCTACCTGATCGACCAGATCAGGGGAACGGAAAACATCAGTGTGCTGGGCTGTACGGAGATTGTCGAAGCTGCGGGAAGTGACCGGCTGGAATCGCTGAAACTCGTGGATCTGAATACAAACGAGCAGCGAACGGTGCCTGCGGATGCACTTTTTATCTTCATCGGCGCACGACCATACACCGATTGGGTAGGTCTTGAAATCATTAAAAACAGCAAAGGTTTCATTGAAACAGGCCGGGAAATGAAGGGTTACAGCAATTTCAAGCAGATATGGAAAGCAGACCGTGACCCTTACCTGCTCGAAACCAGCTCACCGGGGATATTTGCAGCAGGCGATGTACGTGCCGGCGCAATGAACCGGGTTACATCGGCAGTAGGTGAAGGATCCATGTCAATCAGTTTTGTTCATCAATATTTAAGTGAAGTATAATGGATCAGGTTTGTAAACATATCAGTGAAATAACCGAGTTAAAAACGCCGAAAGAGCACGTTTGTGAAGAATGCGTGAAAGTGGACGGTCGGTGGTTGCATTTACGCACCTGCCAGACTTGCGGCGTAACGCTTTGCTGCGACAGTTCACCCGCTACCCACATGACGAAGCACTTCAATGAGACAGGTCACCCGGTGGTGATCTCCGCGGAGCCGGGTGAAAACTGGTTGTGGTGTTACGAAGATGAAGTGATGGTAAGATATACCTGAGATCAGAAAGAGATTTGATTTTCGTAAGTTTGCTGTATGCAGAAAGCAACAACGCTCGAAGGATTCTACCATGAAACTTCGCAACTTATTCCATCGCAGATCCAGAAGGAGATCGGTCACTTTAACGTGTTCCGGACGGAAGATTTATACCGCGGTGGAAAGCACCAGCAAATGCCTTATAACCGGCGTGCTTACTACAAGATCAGCTTGATCCTCGGTAAAAATCGGGCGGAGTACGCGGACAAAGTCATTGATATCGAGAAGAATGCATTGCTGTTCGCTACACCTCAGATACCTTATAACTACATCCCGCTTGACGATCAGCAAGCGGGTATGTTTTGCATTTTTTCGGAGGATTTTCTGACGCAGGATAATAGCGGAATCAGATTAAAGGAGCTGCCTGTTTTCAAACCTGGCGGAAACCCGATTTTTTTCCTCAATGAACCTCAGATAGCGGAAGTGAATCTGATCTTCTCCAAAATCTTTCGGGAGATGAACTCTGATTACACCTATAAATACGATCTGCTGCGAAACTACGTAATCGAGCTCATTCATTTTGGTCAAAAGTTGCAGCCGGCTTCTACGCTTTTTACTGAAACCAACGCTTACAAACGGGTTTCTTCCTTGTTTATGGAGCTGTTGGAAAGGCAATTTCCCATTGAGCCGCCTCATCAGAAACTTACATTCCGCTCTGCAAAAGACTTCGCTGATCAGCTCTCGATCCACGTGAATTACCTTAATAAGGTATTGAAAGAAATGACCGGGAAAACGACCACCGAGCTGATCACGGAGCGAATCATCAGGGAGTCCAAGATATTGTTAAAACATACGGACTGGAATGTGTCTGAAATCGCATACAGCCTGGGCTTTGAAGAAACTTCGCACTTCAATAACCTTTTCAAAAAACATACAACCCTGAACCCGCGTGCATTTCGAAGCGGGATTTGAATTTTGTAAGTTTTGATTTGATCGCGGCAAATTTCCCGTCTGGTACACTTTTACTTTTGTTTCATCAATTAAAACAAAAATGAAAGATGAAATCAGATAGCAAAATTGCATTGGTCACCGGCGCCGGCCGCGGTCTTGGTAAAAACATGGCATTGTCACTTGCGGCGAAAGGGAATGATGTGATTGTAATTTACAACAGTAGTGAAAAGGAGGCACTGGATGTAGTTTATGAAATTGAGGAATTGGGTCAAAAAGCGGTAGCACTGCAACTGAATACTGCGGACACCAAAACTTTCAATGGATTTTTCGCAAACTTATCTCGCGTACTTAGTGAAAAGTGGGGACGTAATACCTTCGATTTCCTGATCAATAATGCGGGTATAGACAGGTATTCTCCATTTGCGGAAACTTCCGAGCAGGACTTTGACGATCTGCTGAATGTACACTTCAAAGGTGTCTATTTCCTGACCCAAAAGGCACTGCCGTTTATTGCAGATCAGGGCCGTATCGTCAATTTATCCACGGGTCTGGCCCGCTTTACCAATCCAGGCTACGCAGCTTACGCATCTATGAAAGGCGCTGTGGAAGTACTGACGAAGTATCTGGCAAAAGAACTCGGCGGCCGCGGCATTACGGCTAATACAGTAGCTCCCGGTATCATTCACACCGACTTCACGAAACGCGCATTTGCGTCGCATCCGGGTTTGGAGGATCATATGAACAGTATTACTGCGCTTGGTCGGGTTGGTCAGCCAGACGATATCGGTGGGGTAGTAGCCTTCCTTTGTTCGGATGAGTCACGCTGGGTAAATGGACAACGTATAGAAGTATCTGGCGGAATGAACTTGTAAGATCCGCTAAGTTTTTTTCGCACTGGT
>NZ_JBHYGF010000383.1:0-4064 GCF_051859145.1 Dyadobacter sp. | reverse complement strand
CACGCAGCGTACTCAACGGTGAAAAGATTGCGAGACAAATTCCAGCACATTGGGCAGCGACTCCCGCCAGTATTTCCAGTTGTGGGCACCTTCCCTGATACGGAATTCGTGTGGCACCTCCTTTTTCCGCAAGGCAATGTGCACCAATGAGTTGCCTTCGTACAGAAAGTCATCGTCTCCGCAATCAATGTACCATTTCACGGCCTTCTTCTGGTTGTCGGGCATATTATTGATCAGCGCCAACGCACTGTGCCTTTCGTAATAACGCGCCACCGTTGTATCAGCAACGCCGGGATTGTTGCGTTCGAGGTTTTTCCGTGCATCTTCGAGCGTAATCGGTCCGGTAGAGGCGCTTAGCGGGCAGGCTGCTGCAAACAGTTCGGGATGGTGCAGCGCATACATGAATGTACCGCCTCCACCCATTGACAAGCCAGCCACTGCACGAAATTCCTTCTCCGCTTTCACCCGATACTTCTTTTCGATAAATGGAATGAGCTCTTTAAAAAAGAAATCTTCATAAGGCCAGTCGCCTTTTACATCATTAAAATACCCCCTTCTCCCCGTATTTGCATCCGGCATCACGATGATCATAGGCGCGGCACTACCGTCAGCAATCGCCTTATCGGCAATATGCTGCACCATCCCAAACTGTACCCAGCCGGTTTGATCATCCCCTGCACCGTGCAGGAGGTATAATACAGGATAGCTCCGCTCGGAAGTAGCGTAGTCAGGCGGCAGGTATATCGCAAACTTGCGTTCGGATTTCAGCAACTTGGACGGTAGGGACAGCTGGTCAAAAACCTTGCTGGTCTGAGCGGAAGCAATTTTGGTACTCAGCAACAAAAGGAACAGTAAACGGGAAAACTTCATGGGTTCAGGATAATGGCGATTAATTATTTCTTTTTAAGCTTCATAGCAACAGGATCCCACTTAATGACCTCCCTGCTGAAATAGCTTTCGTTGCAAGCGAGCACCGGCGCCGCCGCCCGGAAAGCAAAAATCGGATCTTCGATCGTACCTGTACTGCCTTTTTTAATGTTCTCGAAAAAATCCTTGAAATGGTCCGCATGTGCATCTTCCTTTTCCGGGGCATTAAAACGTACTTCTTTCACGGGATCCGCCTTGCGCGTGTCTTCCGGATACTGCGCGTCGTATTGTTTTTTAAACTCCTTCTGTTCACTTTCCGAAAAGGTATTATAGCTGTCATAACCACCAAATCCGGGTGCTTTCGGCAGCTTCTTTTTAGTCAGGATCAGGTTATCTTCTGTAAACTCAATCTGCCCCTCGGTTCCGATAATGCGCGTATTGTTGGCTATGGCGCCCGCATTGGCAAAGTTGACGCGGAGTACCATTTGAAAATTGGCATGGATATCTGTTTTGGGATATTCCAGAATGGAAACCAGAACATCCGGTACGTCGCGACCGTCTTTCCAGTAACTCAGCTCGCCGGAAGAAAATATCCGCTCCGGTCCATTTGAGCCTGTCACGAAGTGAACGCCGGTAATCAAATGCACAAAAAGGTCGCCTGCCACGCCGGTACCGTAGTCGCGGTAATTTCTCCACCTGAAAAAACGCTTTGGATCAAAAGGTACCTTCGGCGCATCGCCCAGGTAAGTGTCCCAATCCACGGTTTTCACGGATGCGTCAGTGGGTATCGAGTAGTTCCACGCTCCGATTGCATTGAAACGGTCATTATTGGATTCTACGTAATTGATCTCCCCTATCTCACCTGCCTGAAACAGCCTTTTAGCCTCCTTGAACGCCGATGAGCTGATTCGCTGACTTCCTACCTGCATGGTCTTGCCGGATTTTTTCCAGGCTTCAATGACCGACAAACCTTCATTGATGTGATGCACCATGGGTTTTTCACAATAAACATGCTTGCCGGCTGTCAGAGAAGCTTTTGTAATGTGATCATGCCAATGGTCGGGGGTTACTACCAGCACAGCATCAATGTCTTTTTTGTCCAGAATCTCGCGGTAATCGCGCGTGGTAAAAATGTCTTTTCCGTAGAGTTCCTTTACGCGCGTCAACCTGCCGTCGTACAAATCGGCCGCAGCGACGAACTCGGCGCCGGTTCCGCTGCGCATTGCAGCTTTTGTATCACTATGTCCCTGAATCCCCATTCCGATCGTAGCAAAGCGGATCTTATCGTTGGGACTGATTTTTTTCAGGTCTTTGATAATATTAAATGGCTTGGCAACTGACTCCCCGGCCAAAAGCACGGAGGCAGCAGACATATTTTTAAGGAACTTCCGGCGGGCAGGATTCATTGTCAATACAGGAAATAGGTGAAAGATGTTTTTGCTAAAATAAACAATTAATATTTTCTACAACAAGGCACGAATAAGTAAGTACAATGGAAAATGACGAAAGAAAAAAGCTGGTTGCCGAGCTACAAGCATTAATAGAAAAAGGCCAGGCGCACGTGACACTTTGGGATGCGCTCGAAGACTTACCTGCAAACTTGCGCGGAGCTACCCCGGCTGAGCTGCCTTACAGCATCTGGCAGCTTGTAGAACACCTCCGTATCGCGCAAAAAGACATTCTCGATTTCTCCGCCTCTGCCGATTACCAGGAAATTGAATGGCCAAAAGATTACTGGACCGCGCCATTGGAAACCGTAAGTGACGAAAAATGGGAAGCTGCGCTGGACCAGATTAAACAGGATCAGCAGACATTTATTCAGCTACTACAAGATGACACACGAGACCTTTTTGCCACCTTTCCCTGGGGTACCGGCCAGAATCTGTTGCGCGAAGCGATGCTGATCGCGGACCATAATGCCTATCATACTGCTGAAATCGTGGTACTTCGAAGGATCATGAGTGCGTGGCATTGAGGCTTTTCAAAGTTCCTCTATCCAAATGTCTTTGTAGTACACTTTGGCTTTGCCGCCACCGTGGATCTGCAATGCGATGAGTCCTTTTTGCGGAATGGATTTGTCTGGCTCGGTGTAATCAACCGTTTTTGTTCCATTCAGGAAAAGCTGAATGCGCCCGTTCTGGCTGTGCACTTCGTAGTCGTTCCATTCATTCCTTTTCAGTATTTTCTCGATCAATGCAGAATCTGGTGCTATTAATGTCATGTTACGACGGGATTCATCATATAAGCTGGCCCAGAACTTGTCTCCCAGGTCAGCCTGGTAGCCGATCATTTCATAAGCAGGATCTTTGGACCTGACGCTATGGAATTGCACACCTGTATTGACAAAACCTTCATTGCCGATGAGTTTGAACTTCACTTTCAGGATAAAGTTGGCGTATGGTTTTCTGGTACATAAAAACTCATTATGCGGCACCGTCTCGCTAAGAGAGCCGCCGGCGATGGCACCGCTCTCGATCTTCCAGGTTTTTACCGTATCTCCTTCCCACCCGTTAAATGTCTTTCCGTCAAACAGCGGAACAGCCTTCTTCACAGGCGCAACTATGCAGCCCACGAACAGGAGCGCAGCAGCAGCAAGCGGGTATAATGCGTTTCTTGACATAACCTTCATTTTTTTTCGTTTTCCGAAATCCACATTTGTAAAAGCCACGTACACTTAGCCTATACTATGACGATGTTGCAGAAGTACGGTCGTCGCCCGGGTACTAACATTGGATAAATTCTCTGCGCGACCATCTTGACTGCAGTTAGCCAGTTTGTATTTTTACCGAAAGTAAGTTTGCTCCCGAGTGGCAACACTGCATACCCTAGCATTTGAATTCTTATGATTGACACCTTGAACAGCCAACAAAACGATTTATTGGTTGCTGCTGAACGTTTTGAACTTGTTGCGAAAGCTACCCACGACGTAATCTGGGACCGGGACCTTGAAAATAATACAGTATGGTGGAATGAAGGAATGGCCCAGATCTTCGGCCACACTCCCGAAAGCCTTGAAGCCGGTTCTGAATCGTGGTACAACAACATTCATCCGGAAGACCTGGAAAGGGTTATAAAGAAGATACACGACGTCATTGACAATGGCGGCTCCAAGTGGTCGGACCATTATCGCTTCCGTAAAGCAGACGGTACCTACGCACATGTGCACGACCGCGGTTATACAATCCAGAAAGATGGTA
>NZ_JBHYGF010000382.1:0-4071 GCF_051859145.1 Dyadobacter sp. | reverse complement strand
AAGTAGTAAGTTCCGTCTCCCATTTCGTCGAGATTAAATACGCGGCGATACTTGGAACCTTTGTCGTTGAAAACTTCTGAGTAATACACATTGCCTGCTTTGTCCTTTACAATCACTTTGACCTTGTCGTCGGTACCTTTATTAACAGACAGTCTTACTTTATTGCTATCCGAAATCTTGTAAAGACTTGCGTCAAATGCAACTGCTTTTGCTTCTTTGTCTTCGAGGTTTTTCTTTTTGTCAGTTGTGAAAGAAGCGAGTGACAAAGTGAGCGCCAATGCGCAGAACAGGTTTGAAATGTTTGAAATTTTCATGGCTAATAGCTATTTAAAGTTTGACCGCATGCACTTGCATGGTTGATCTCTAAATAAAAAAGGACGTGCCACATTCGCCTTTTTACCGCTCTTACATCTAAAATTGTATTTATAAACTTCTGATAAATAACTATTTAAAAAATAAATTCCAGCCTGCCACTTTCAAAACAAGCTCGCAAGAAGTTGTTCAGAACCGAACATTCGACCTTGAAAGCGAACATTTAAAACGTTACAGCAATATGCGGTTTTATTTTGCCAGCGTAAGCAGACTTATCTGAAAGAAGCGTAGTTGTCCGTAAGCTTTGGTTTTGGATCATGAAGAATCCAAAGACCGATAAAGGTAATCAGCCCGTTTATAATCAATCTTTCAAACCCAAACTTATATCCATTGAACCACTCAGCGGAGTGATCATTGATAATGTAAGTGAGGATGGGCGCGAGAATGCAGACCAGCGGAACCCAGCGGTCTTTAACCGGCCTTTTCAAGAATGCGCCGAAAGAGAAAAGCCCGAGCAATGGCCCGTAGGTATAGCCTGCCAGATCGAAAACGGCTGTGATTACTTCTTTGCTGTTCAAACGATTAAAAATGAGAATAACCAGGTAGAAGATCACGGAGAACATGATATGCACCCAGAATTTAATGGATGAACGCTTTTCCTCCGGCCGCTTTTCAATATTCATAAAATCAATGCAGAATGCAGTTGTCAACGCAGTTAATGCAGAATCGGAGCTGGCGTAAGTGGCGGCTGTGATACCCAGCAAAAAGGTGATTCCTACCAGTAACCCGAGGTGGTTGAGCGCGAGCATTGGATAGAAATCATCTGTTTTAGCCGTTGCCGGAATACCTTGCGCTTCTGCATATACGTAAAGCAATGCACCGAGTGACAGGAACAGGAAATTGACGACTACAAGTACTACTGTAAACCAGAACATATTCTTCTGCGCCTCGCCGATGTTCTTACAGGTCAGGTTCTTTTGCATTAAATCCTGATCAAGACCGGTCATAACAATCGCAATAAAAACGCCGGCAAAGAATTGCTTGAAGAAGTTCTTGGGATCATTGGTATCCCAGTAAAAAATCTTCGAGTATTTGCTCTGGTCTACCGCATTCCAGATATCCCCTATTCCGCTCAGATTCAATTCTTTTGATACTAAAACGATCGTCAGAACTACCGCGGTTATCAGAAAGAAAGTCTGCAAAGTATCTGTTACGATAATGGTTTTCACGCCGCCTTTGAAGGTATAAATCCAGATCAGAAATATGGTAATGGCAACTGCTACCTCAAATGGAACGCCCAGCGGCTTGAAAAGTGCCAGTTGCAAAACCTGTGCAGCCACATAAAGTCTTACGGCTGAGCCAATTGTACGCGAAAGCAAAAAGAAGCCGGAACCTGTTTTGTAAGACCAGAAACCAAAGCGCTGTTCGAGGTAGCTGTAAATGGAAATGAGGTTAAGCCGGTAATAGAGCGGCATCAGCACGGTACCGATTACAAGGTATCCCAGAATATACCCGATCACTACCTGAAAATAGGAAAACTGGATATTGGCAACCGCACCGGGCACCGAGACGAATGTGACTCCGGAAAGCGAAGTCCCGATCATGCCGAATGCCACCAGGTACCACGGAGACTGGCGGTTAGCAGTAAAGAATGTATTTGTATCCGCCCCTTTGGAAGTGTAAATAGAGACCGTAATCAGCATCCCGAAATAGACTACCAATATGATCAGGGAGATATAAGGATTCATTAAAAAAGGGGCTGTTTGGGATGGATGGAGCGACGGATTAAAAGGCTAATGCTTCTTATAATCTGCGTTTTTAATTAGATTTGCTAATCAAACAGAAATTTGGTTGTTATGCAAGCGCTGACAGAAACAGATGTAGAAATTCTGGAAGAAACGATTGACACCGACATTAAAAAGCTTATTATTTATAATGACGATGTGAATACTTTTGACTGGGTGATAGATACTTTGATAGAGGTGTGCGGGCATTCCAGCGAGCAGGCTGAACAATGTACGATCATTATACATTACAAGGGAAAATGTTCCGTCAAAGAAGGGGCATTTGAGGAACTCGCCGGCATGCGGAACGAAATTTGCCGGAGAGGTATTTCAGCTGAAATACATTAACCTGACGCACATGAATTATCCCTCGCGACTGATTGAGGATGCAGTAAACGAAATCTCCCGACTTCCCGGAATTGGTAAAAAGACCGCCCTGCGGCTGGCACTACATTTGCTTAAAAGAGAAGAAGAACAAACCCGGTCTCTCTCGAATGCCCTGCTTGACATGCGTACCAAAACCACTTATTGCGCCAAATGCCACAACATCGCTGATGACATTTACTGCAATATCTGCGCAAACCAGAAGCGCGATCAAAGCATTATATGTGTAGTAGTGGATACCCGGGATGTACTTGCCATTGAGTCAACCAATCAATACAAAGGCTTATATCATGTACTCGGTGGTATTATCTCGCCTCTGGAGGGAATTGGACCTTC
The DNA here is from genome assembly GCF_051859145.1 of Dyadobacter sp. GTDB lineage: Bacteria > Bacteroidota > Bacteroidia > Cytophagales > Spirosomataceae > Dyadobacter. Next base: position 1,255 of record NZ_JBHYGF010000382.1, on the reverse strand, counting down.
CGACTTACATATTGATTCACTGATCGAACGCGTTGAGAATCCGGGGGATTTTGCGCAGGTTCAGGAGATTATTCTTGCATTGAGTCCTACCATGGAAGGCGATACCACTGCATTTTATTTACAAAAACGGCTTAAGTCCACAGGAGTAAAAATAAGTACCATTGCCCGCGGAGTACCTATTGGCGGAGACCTGGAATACGCCGATGAGATCACGCTGGGACGAAGTATCATAAGTCGGGTGGCTTATGATTGATTAATAACTATTTCAATGAATCGTTATGAATAGAACAGATTTTTTGCGGACACTTGCCGGTGGGGCACTTACTGCCGGAGCATTGGCCAATCACACATTTGCCGGGAATTCGGGAACGATACTGGTGGAAACGGCGCCATTTAAACAAAACCCGCTTCCTTACGACTTTGCTGCTCTGGAACCGAGTATTGATAAAATGACAATGGAAATCCATTACGGAAAGCACCACGCAGCTTACGTGAAAAATCTGAACGATGCAGTAAAAGGGACTGAGTTCGAGAAGAAGTCGCTGGAAGAAATCATCAAGTCTGCAGGCAAAGCGCCAGCGGCAATCCGCAATAATGGCGGCGGCCACTGGAACCACACTTTCTTCTGGGAAGTAATGGGACCGAAAAAAGGTAATGGACCAACAGGTGCAGTTTCGGACGCGATCAATGCGCAGTTTGGCTCACTCGATAAATTCAAAGAGGAATTCGGCAAAGCCGCTACTACGCGCTTCGGTTCTGGCTGGGCGTGGCTGGTTGCAAAAGGCGGAAAACTGTCGGTTGGATCTACGCCAAACCAGGATAACCCGCTGATGGACGTTTCCGAACTAAAAGGTACTCCAATTCTCGGGCTGGATGTTTGGGAACACGCTTACTACCTGCATTACCAAAACAAAAGACCGGATTACATCAAAGCGTTCTGGGATGTTGTGAATTGGGAGAAGGTGGCGAAAAATATGAAGAAAGCTTAACAAAGGCCCCTTCGACTGCGCTCAGGGTGACAAAGCTTGCTGCTATTCTTTGTCACCCTGAGCGCAGTCGAAGGGCTAATTACAAAACGAAGAAATAACCTTATAAGCTTGCTGGTAACCCAGTTCTCCGGCTTTGCTGAGGTCCAGGCAGCCGTCGTTGATTTCGCCCAGGCTATTTTTCAGGATACCTCTCAGGTAATACGCTTCCGGATAGTCGGAGCGGAGTTTGATGGAACTTGTAAAATCCAGAACTGCGCCCATTTGGT
>NZ_JBHYGF010000381.1:0-4086 GCF_051859145.1 Dyadobacter sp. | reverse complement strand
GCTGAAAAGGCGGGGATTGTAGCAGGCGATATTATTACCAGGTTAGGAGGGGAGGAAATCGGCACGATTTACGACTATATGGAAATCCTGGGCAAACATGAAAAAGGGCAGGTAGTTGAGGCAGAGTTCTTACGCGGGAATGAAGTGAAGAAAGTGAAAGTGACTTTCTGATTTTCAAACCATCGCGCCCCGCTTTCCGAGCTCAATCGCTTCCATCTGACTGATCAATCCTTCGTGCATATTAAAGCGCAAAATTGTGCGGAACTTGTGAAAACCTTCCCGACCAGCCGCTCCCGGATTGAAATAAAGCATATTATTCAGTTTTTCGTCGCGGATCACGCGCAGGATATGTGAATGCCCGCACACAAAAATGTCCGGCGCGCTGTTCTTTAACTCAGGCATTACCATCGGATTGTACCTCGGAGGCGCGCCGCCAATGTGCGTGATCCAGACACGAAAGCCTTCCAGCTCGAAATGCAGGTTTTCAGCAGTCCTTACCCTTACTTCGCTGCTATCAATATTGCCGAAAACAATCCTGGTGGGCTTAAATGCTTCAAGCTTGCTGATGATTTCCACTGAGCCAATATCGCCTGCGTGCCACACTTCGTCACAAGTGGAGAAATGGTCAAAAATCCTTTCGTCCAGATAACCATGTGTGTCAGACAGCAAGCCGATTCGCTTCATTTTTCGATCTCAGATATTGATAAAAAAACAAAGATGCGAGAATGAGCATAATCGCAAGATAAAAAGATGGAAAATTTATGTAATTAAAGTAACTTATATATCCGCTTCTTTCTTGATATTGCGTATGAAAACTTAATAAAAGTTAAAACTTTCCGGGATCAGTATAAAATTCCCGCAAAACTAATTTTTTAGTTGTAAAGTTATCGCGCTTTGTATATTATTGCATTATTGTCGTTCATCAGTTACAAACTCTCACTTAACCTTGCCACTTAGCCTTGAAAAAAGCCTTACTTCTGTCATTTTTGTGCCTGATGATTTCGGTCGCTCACGCGCAGACCACAGGACGTTTTACATTAAAGGGAATTACGGTTGATACCTCCGGTGTCCCGCTTCCGGAATCCACTGTGATGCTGCTTGCCCCCAAGGATTCGACGCTCGTTAACTTCGCAAGAACAGCCAAAGACGGTACATTCGAATTCAGGAATGTGAAGAGAATGCCGTATCTGATTAAGATTACGTACGTGGGCTACCTGCCTTATCAGGAGGAGGTTAAGCCAAAGGATGATGATGTAACAGATCTGGGAAAGATCAAAATGACATTCATGGACCAGGTACTTTACGATGTGGTTATCAAAGCATTCCGCGCGCCGCTCAGTATCCGCGGCGATACGATCGAATATGATCCCAAGGCATTTAAAGTACAGCCCGGCGCTTCTGTTGAAGACTTGATCAGGCGGCTCCCGGGTTTGCAGGTAGACCAGGATGGTACCATCAAGGCGCAGGGTGAAACGGTTAAACGTGTAACGGTAGACGGTAAGCGGTTTTTTGGCGATGATACCAAAGCTGCAACCAAGAATTTACCCGCCGAAGCCATTTCCAAAGTCCAGGTGTTTAATGAAAAAACAGAGCAATCGCGCATTACCGGCGTAGATGACGGTAAACACGAGAAAACACTCAACCTGCAACTGAAAGACAGCCACAAGAAAGGCGGATTTGGCAAAGCCACGCTCGCAGCGGGTACCGACAAGCGACTTGAAGGCAAGGTTAACTACAACAGATTCAACGAGAAGAACCAATTTTCAATCATTGGTCTGGGCAATAACACCAACCAGGGAGGAATGTCGTGGGACGATTACCAAGATTTCAAAGGAAGTCAGTCTTTCAACTGGGGCGATGATGGTGACTTTGGCTTCGGCGGCGGGGTTCGCTACATCACTTTCGGAGGCGACGATGAAGAAAGTCTGACGATACAGGCGGGAAGAGGAGCTCAGAACCGTGGTTTTAACAAGAACTGGGCTGGCGGCGCGAATTATAATTTTGACACGAAAAAAACCAAGTTCAACACCAGCTACTATTATAACCAGACAACACAGGACCTGGACGCGACTTCAAGGCAGACCAACTTCCTGACCAACTCTGCATTCACGAAGCTGGATACCAATAACAGGTTAAATTTTAATGAAAACCATCGCGGTAGTCTTCGTTACGAAAAAACCATTGACTCCCTGAACACGCTGATTGTACTTTCCAATATGCGGATAGGAAGCGGAACTGCGGATTACCTTAGTCACCAGGAATTTTTCCGGGGTGCACAGGATACTACGCAGCTTTCCAACACCAGCGACCAGCGCAACTACTCCGATTTTAACTCATTTGCATTGGGTAACACGGCCATTTTCCGGCATAAGTTCAAGAAAAAGGGTAGGAACTTCGCAGTCAGTCTGGCTTACAATGTGAACAATTCAAACGGAACTATCAACCAGCGCTCGACCAACCGCTTTTTCAGAACATTCCAGCCAGAGCCGGACAGTATCCTCAATATCAACCAGGAAAATTATACGAAGAGCTTGCGGAACCAGTTCAAAGGCAGCTTGCTGTTCATTGAGCCTATTTCAAAGAAGTTTGTACTTGAATCTTTCTACAATTACAGTCTGAAAAGCGATGATGTGGACCGTGATGTTTTCGACGTTACGGAAGGTGGCCGGACTATGAACAATAACCTGAGCCGCTATTATACCAACCGATCTACATTCAACCGTCTTGGAACTTCACTGCGGTACTCGCACAATGGACTGAACATCTCGGCAGGCGCAGGCGCGCAGCAAATTCATCTTGACGGGAAGTTTGCAGTAGACCAGAGCGATCCGACCAGAACCAGGATTGACAGGAAGTTCTTCAACTTTGTACCAAACATTTCCCTCAACTTCGATCTTAAACGAAACAGGTATTTATACGGAGGTTACAGCGTGGGAGTAAGCGAGCCGAACATTCGCGACCTGCAACCGATCGTTGATAACAGCAATCCGCTGTACATCCGGGTAGGTAACCCGAACCTGGTTCCAACTGTAAACCACTCGGTGAACCTGGGCTATAATTATTTCAACCCCGGCAGCTTTGTTCAGATGTTCTTCGGCGCTTATTACAATTACTATGATAACCAGGTAATTTACAGCCAGTTTGTTGATGAAAACCTGGTAACTACTACCATGGCGACAAACATCAGTGGGGGAAATAACCTGAGCGCTTATGCCAACTATGGTTTCCCGATTGTAAAAACGAAAAGCAACTTCAATATCAATGCATCTTACAACCTGGGCCGTAACCTGACCAACATCAACGGGGAACTGAACGAGACCAAGAGCAATGGATACAATTGGGGCGCAAGACTGGATTATACCCCCGGCGATAACTTCACCATTTACACCAATGCGAACTGGAATATCACCGATACGCGATATTCAATCAGCTCAGGGCAGAACCAAAAGATTATCAACTCCAATTATGGCGCTGAGATGAACTTCAAAATGCCAAAGGATATTTACTTCAACAGCCGCTTTTCATACAGCAGTTACGTCAATGATCGTTTTGGCTTTAACCAGAAAATGCCGATCCTGAATGTGTCTGTTTATAAAACCATGCTGAAAAGCAAAAAGGGAGAAATCAGACTTTCGGCCTTTGACTTGTTCAACAAAAACCGCGGTATCTCGCAGTCGGCTTACCAAAACTTCGTGTCGCAGGAGCAAGTGCGTACATTGGCGCGGTACTTCATGCTGAGCTTTACCTATAACATGCGTGGAGTAGGTCACACGGTTAAAAGAAAAGGATACGGATACTAATCACCATTCAATTTATAAGCTATGAAAAAATTACTTGCCTGCTTCCTTCTCCTGGGCTCCTTACCCGTGTTCGCCCAGACTGACGGATTGGCGGTGACCTATGAAAGGACATTCTACTGGTCGAGACTGTACGATAAACTTACATTCCTGTCGGAAGAGGAGCGGAGCAGGATGAAAACTTCGTGGGGTGCAAATGACGAGGGTGACAAGAGTAAAGGACAGCTTTTTGTCACCAGCAACCAGAGCAAGTATGTTGACCTGGAACCGGAAGTGGACGGCGGATACA
>NZ_JBHYGF010000380.1:0-4087 GCF_051859145.1 Dyadobacter sp. | reverse complement strand
CCGAGGATCCGCGAGATACAGCCCAAAGTGCTGATCCTGGTGTTTTCCAGCCTGGAAGAACAGATTTATGCGCTGCACTACATCAAGGCGGGTGCAAATGGTTTTCTCTCCAAAAGTTCGTCCCAGAACGAGATCAGAAAGGCTGTTACCTCCATGTTTGAAAATGGAAACTACCTCAGTATGGCAGTACAGCAGCAGCTGCTTCGCAATACACTGGAAAGCAAAACGAGCTCCGAGAATCCGCTCGAACAACTCTCCCAGCGCGAACTGGAAGTGATGGATATGCTCATTGACGGCTTCTGGACGAAAGAAATTGCAATCCAGCTGAACCTGACCGAAAGTTCAGTGAGCACCTATAAAGCACGGATCTTCGAAAAACTGAATGTGACTACTTTGATTGAGATGTTCAAAAAAGTGGAGTTTTACAAAGCCCGCCACGCTGGCTACTAGCATTCACCAGCTGTCGTGTTTACCTGATTTTTCATTCATATATAAAAATATTGCAACACACTTGCTCATACCTACGAAAATCTCGTAGATTTACGAAAACGTCGTAAGTATGGAGAGATTAACGCAACAAGAGGAAGATGCCATGCAGGCAGTATGGAAAGCAGGCGAAGGAAGTGTGAAGTCATTTATGTCTGAAATGGCGCCGCCGCTGCCACCTTATACTACCCTCGCTTCTACCATTAAAAACCTGGAAAAGAAGGGCTTTGTGACCAGCAGGCTAGTGGGTAATGTGAACCTATACGCGCCGGTTATTACCGAGGAGGCTTATAAACAAAGGTTTATGGGAAATGTAGTTAAAGACTATTTTGAAAACTCCTATAAAGAGCTTGTCAGCTTTTTTGTACAAAAAAACAAGATCTCGGCGGAAGACCTGAAAGAGATCATCGGATTAATCGAGAACAAGAAATAGCAGTTTAAACCCTTTCTGCCATGTCGCCTTTATTCGAATATCTTATCAAACTTTCGGCCAGCCTCGCTGTGGTGGCTACTTTCCATTACCTGTTTTTACGCCGGCTTACCTTCTACAACCTCAACCGCATTTACCTCCGTTTTTACTCTCTGCTTTGTTTCCTTGTGCCATTTATCAGCATTGAGGCTGCTGTCGAGCGCATTCCGGCGATAGGTAACTCAGCTGTTTTGAAGCAAATACCGGTGCTTACTACTATCCAACAGCCGCAGGTATCAGCCGGAACCGTGCAGCCTGTAAATACCGCGGAGTTTGATATAGAGGCCTGGGTTTCCAGACTTCTGATCGCTGGTATACTGGTGATGCTGGGCCGCCTGGTACTGCACATTGTTGCTTATGTCAGGATATTGCGGCAAGCCCAGCTGGTTTCTGATGAAGATGTCCGCATTTATCATATAGAGAAGAAAATCAGTCCGTTTTCATTCGGTAATTCAATTTTCTACAATCCTGAGATGCACAGTGAGGAGGAGCTGAAAGAGATAATTTTGCATGAGTATATCCATGTACGGCAGCGGCATACGCAGGATGTGATCTGGGGCGAAATTCTTTGCATTCTCAACTGGTACAATCCATTCGCCTGGCTGATCCGGCACGAAATCCGCCTGAACCTGGAATACATTGCCGATCAATGTGTGCTGGAAAATGATGTTGATATCAAACAGTACCAGTACCTGCTGCTCAAATGTGCAGGCGGGCCGGACTTCCGGATTTCCAATGCATTTAACATCTCGTCATTGAAGCAGCGGATTGTGATGATGAATAAGAAACGTTCATCGCGCTTTTTACTGATCAGTTTTCTGCTTGCTGTTCCGCTGCTGGTGGGTTTACTTATCTTTTTCGGTCCCGGTAAGGCGCGGAACGAAGCGGATCCTTTTCAGATGTTCTGGCGGGATGGACAGGGAAAATTAATGCATCCAAAGGTTTTATCAGGGGAGATACATGCGGCCGGACTGATCCTGGAAGCGCGAACCGGCAAGCCGCTGGCGAACATTCCAATTGAGATTAGTAGATATGGAAAGCACATCAAATCAGTCAAAACTGATGCGCAAGGCTACTTCTATGCCCTACTTCCTGCCAAAAACTCAAATGCAGGTTATAATCCCAGGAAGTTTATGCCTAACAGCTACACAATAACTTACAAAGGCGGCAAGTTCAGTCCGTTCAGCCTTACAGAGTTCCCTGTGTACGACAAAGCCTACATGGGCTACTTTCAGGTTGTGTTTGAGAATCAGGAGCTACAAACACCGGATTTTTATTCTGTCGGTAAAAACCCGTTTTTCGAGCAATACAGTGGTAAAAACAGCAAAGGTGATATCAGAAAATTTCTGTTGAGCAGTCTACCGCCGCTTTTGGCAGAGCATAACCTCAAAGCCGAGTTCAAGGAAAAGGTAGCTTATCCTGCCGAAGTTCTTACCAGGTTCAGAAATGGCCTTTTTGATAGAGAGAAAACACTAGTGGGTTATGAAGACGAGATTAAATTGTACCTCGACGGAAAGCCGGCCACCTACAAGGAGATCAATGAAGCATTTCAAAACTATCCTTACATGCTGGACGAAAACAAAGAACACCGGGAGTGGGATAGAAACGGACGCTACAAATCCATTGCTTACTTAACCTTTGATTTGTATAAAACACCTCCACCTGCTACGCTGCTCGCCAATAATGTGGAATGGAAGCGTGTTGAAGACTTTGATCTGGGCAAGCTTGAAAAGGAAGCTTACTTTCTGGACGGTTTCCGTCAGACTTTCGGAGTCGGGAGCAATTTAATGCCAGCTAAAAAGGATATCCGAAAAATTGCGCTGTTCAAAGGCAAGCTAGCGAAATACTACGATCCCAAGCTGGAACGTGTCTGGTGGATTGAGACGCGCCCGGAAGCCGAAGTCTTTGAGCGGCCGGACCTGGCGGTTGTGCGTTAGTTCTTTCGCCACGAATGCGCGAATTAGCACGAACGCATTCGTGTTAATCCGTGTATTCGTGGCATTTTAAATCGATCAGCCCATACCCGGCAGCTTCAAACCAGAGCTCCTCAATCCATTCATAATCTGCTCCTGAATGTCCATTTTCGTATCCACGAAACCATGTGCATTCAGCCACACGCTGACCGTTACCTTGTATCCGTCAGGTTCAATGGACGAAATGCCAATGCGTCTTTCGGGAATTTTCAGGGCATTCTGAGCACGATCCAGGACATCATCAATCGTTTTCCTAACATCTGAAAACTCGATTGCATTGCTGAATTTGAGCTCCACATCCAGCCGCCTGCTGCCCGATCCGCTGATATTGATGATCACTTCATTCGACAGCTTACTATTCGGAATCACCACCATCCTGTTGTCAAATGTATTTACGATTGTGTAAAAGATCTTGATCGCCTTCACAGTACCTTCCTGCCCCTGCGCCAGGATGTTATCCCCTACTTTGAAGGGTTTCAGAAGTAAAATGAGGATACCGCTCGTAAAATTTTGCAGCGTTCCCGACAATGCCAGACCTGCCGCCACACCAATTGCCCCTATCAATGCAGCAAAAACGGTCATTTGTATACCGACAATCTGCATCACCGAAATGATCAGCAGCACACGCAATGCAGTGATGGTGAGGCTCAGCAGAAAAGGTGTCAGCGAGGGATCCACATTACGCCGGTACAAATGGTTGGTCATCCAACGGGATAATATTTTGATCAACCAAAAACCGATAACCAATACTGCCAGCCCGAGCAGAAAAGACGGGCCGGTACGCAAAATCCAGGCATAAGCCTGGTTATAGAATTGTTGAAGCTTCATTGTTTGTAGCGGGTTCTTTAAAAACAGAATAAGGCAGAGGTTAAAAATCCGTTCCAGTGCGGCATTTCGCCGCTTTTGCGAAGCTCCATCCAGTACAATGGCATATTTTTTGATTCAGTTAGCAAAAAGCATCGGCGAAAACAGGTCGCGGGCGGCTTAAACTTCAACTAACAAATCAGGCTATGGAACCCGAAAGAAGAAAAGGGAAGATTGGAACATACATTATCGTTGCACTTTTAATTGCAGCAGTAGTCGGGTTGGGAATTAATTTTCTGACACCAAAACCGGTAGATGTTGCTTCGAATGAAAACATGGAATTGTTTATTAAAAA
>NZ_JBHYGF010000379.1:22797-23584 GCF_051859145.1 Dyadobacter sp. | reverse complement strand
CACTAGTTTTGTTCAAATAGCAGTGACGCCAAATCACGTTAGCGGAAGAGTGAAATGGATGAAGCCAGTAACTGCTTCTGAATACACTGATACGAAATGATCGCAACTCATCTTGCCTAGAGTCTAGTCGGAATTTGCAATTAAATCTCAATTTCTACCGGCATTAAAACCATCCGACGAAATGTAGTTTTGAGCTTTCAAACAGCATCAAGGATGGACTATCAAACTCTACTACACCAGCTCTACCAGGATTTCAATGCTCGCCGGATCGATGCGGTACTGGCTCATATGCACACAGACGTAAGCTGGCCCAATGGTTGGGAGGGCGGATATGTGTCTGGGCACGAGCAAGTGCGTGCCTATTGGCTGCGGCAATGGCGAGAAATTGATCCCGTGGTCGAGCCTATTTCATTTGAGGCAAAATCGGATGGTCGGATTGCTATCAAGGTGCGTCAGGTACTAAAAGATTTGGCGGGTCAAATCCTGAGCAACACGCTGTTAATTCATATCTACACGTTCGAAAAAGGAATGGTGCGGACGATGGCGATCGAACATTAGTGCTTGCCATCATTGGGTTTTTGAAATTTTGTATCTTACCGAAATTTCAAAAACCCCCACACACGAATGAAAACCTCCCTCTCTCATCTTCCACAAAACAAGCAAGACCAATTGAAGGCGCTTACCGCTAATGTCCTCGATAAAGTTCCTGCGGAAATGATCATTCTCTTCGGCAGCTTTGCGCGTGGTGATTGGGTGGAAGATTATCAGGAGAAATACGAGTACGTGA
>NZ_JBHYGF010000379.1:18662-22787 GCF_051859145.1 Dyadobacter sp. | reverse complement strand
ATTTTGACATTCTGATCGTCACCAAGGACAAAAATTCCGCCAAGCAAGTCAAGAAATCGCGTGAGCTGGATGAGGAACTGATGGCCAATGAGGACATTACGCGAACCAGCATTATCTATCACAGCATTGGTTTTGTAAATGACAAGATCGAGCGCAATTACTACTTCTTTGTAGATATCCTTAACGAAGGAATCATGCTTTTTGATTCCGGGAAATTCTCCTTATCCCAGCCCAAAGCTCTAAATGCGGCACAACGGGTAGAAAAATCGACTGAGGAATTCGAGCATTGGTTTGAAAGTGCATCAAATTTCTTTCTCAGTTACCAGGATACCTTCAACCGGGCGAATTACAAGGAAGCTGCCTTTCTCTTACATCAAACCACGGAAAGATTTTATTCAGCTATCCTCCTTGTTTTCACAGATTACAAGCCGCGAATCCATGACATTGAAATTTTAGGAAATCAGGTCGTTAAGCAACATGCAGAATTTGCGACTGTTTTTTCGATGACGACTGAGGAGGAAAAGCGGTTGTTTGTACTTCTTAAAAAGGCGTATATCGATGCGAGGTATAACAGGAATTACAAGATTGAGAAGGCGGAGTTGGAGTATTTGGGGAGTCGAGTCAGTCTTTTAAAAACATTGACAGAGCAGATTTGTAAGGAGCGGATTATGCGGCTTACTAATTGATTATTATCCAATGTAAATTAGGTTGACAAATGAAAAGTATAACCAAAATAAAACTGACCAATTTCAAACGTTACATACAATTTGAAGAGATATTTGACGATCAAATAAATCTTTTAATAGGTGACAATGAAGCAGGAAAAAGTTCGATTTTGACAGCCATAGATATCGTACTTAGCGGCAGCAGAAAAAAAGTAGAATCAATAGGTCTTGATTATCTATTCAATACAAAAGTTGTAAGTGCATTTTTGAATTCTGACAAAAAATACAGCGATCTTCCTGTTCTAAAAATAGAAATATTTCTAAATGAGCAAAACAACGAAGAGACAAACGGCAAAATAAATAGTGATAAAAAAGAGCTTGATGGACTAACTATGGTATGTGAGCCAAATGCTGATTACTCTTCTGATATCAAACGGATATTACAAGAAGAAAACTGTATATTCCCTTTTGAATACTATTCTATAAACTTCAAAACTTTTGCTGACCAATCGTATTCTTCCTACAAAAAGCACATCAAGCACATTTTGATAGACAACTCACAGGTGAGCAGCGAATATGCCATGAGGGAATATATCAAGGATATTTACAACAGCTCGGTTACTACTTCATTAGAGAAATACAAACATCAACACGAATATAGATCTCATAAGGAGAATTTTAAAAATTATTCATTTAAAGAGCTTAATGAAAGGCTAGGCAAATACAAGTTTGCGATCAAATCTAACTCAAAATCAAACTTAGAAGCTGATCTCACAATTTTTGAGGGTGATATATCTATTGATAATAAAGGCAAAGGAAAACAGTGTTTTATTAAGACGGAACTCGCACTTAGCAGAAAATCCAACGATCTCGAACTCGTCCTTTTGGAAGAGCCAGAGAACCATCTTAGCCATGCGAATGTCAGACTTTTAATCCAGAGCATCAGAAGGACAAATGACAAACAGATATTTATCGCTACGCACAGCGATATGATTAGCACGAGACTCGATCTTCGAAAATCCATACTGCTTAATAGCACAAGTATTTGTTCTACTAGACTGGAATCGCTACCCGAGGATACTGCTAAGTTTTTTGTAAAAGCGCCGGATAACAATATTTTAGAATTTATCCTGTCTAGTAAGGTAATTTTAGTTGAGGGTGATGCTGAATATCTACTACTGACTGCTTTTTTCGAAAAGTCCTTTGGCGAAAGTATAGACGAATATGGTGTACATGTCATTTCCGTTGGAGGAACAAGTTTTAAGCGCTATTTAGATATTGCTACGATACTCAATATAAAGACAGCAGTTATCCGAGATAATGACAAAAATTATGAGCGAAACTGCGTTGAAAACTACGCGGATTATAGTAAACCTAACATATCGATATTTTTCGACACTGATAATACTAGAAATACTTTTGAAGTCTGTCTGTTCCAGGATAATACTGAGGCGTGTGAAAAACTTTTTGGAGCAAATAGAAAGAGCTTGTCTGCACTAGAATATATGTTAAAAAACAAAGCCGAGGCCGCCTTTAAACTGCTCGATATAGCGAGTAGCTTGGTCGTGCCTGCCTATATTAACAATGCGTTAACATGGATAAAAAATTAATATTGGCATGCGCCGGATCAGGCAAGACCTATCATATTATCGAACAATTAAATGATACTGATCGATTTCTAATATTGGCTTACACTATTAACAATATAGATTGCATTAGCAAAAGCATAATTTCAAAGTTTGGTTACCTTCCAGCTAACATAAAAATAAAATCTTTTTTCAATTTTTTGTATTCATTTTGTTACAAGCCATATCTGTCATCAGATTTAAAGGCAAAAGGAATATATTGGAAATTGCCACCACCGCAAACGTATAATTTGCGAAGATCAAATGATTCGTTTTATATCACCAAAGGTAGGCTATTATATCACAATAGATTGAGCAAGTTATTGGTTGAAAAAAATACAATGGCACTTATTAGCAAACGACTTGAAAAATACTACGATTGTATCTTAGTTGACGAAGTTCAAGATTTTGGCGGACATGACTTTAACCTTCTGATAGATGTCGCAAAATCTCAAATAAAGATGCTCATGGTAGGTGATTTTTTTCAACATACTTTCAATACTAGCAATGATGGACAAGTAAATATTAACCTATATCAAAATTTCATCAAATATAAGCGCATCTTTGACAAGGCTGGTGTGACGCTGGATGATACTACGTTAATAAATAGTAGAAGATGCACAAAAACTGTGTGCGACTTTGTGAGAGAAAATGTTGGAATAGAAATCTACTCTCAATATGCACGAACATCTAACATTATAGTCATTTCTACACAAAGTGAAGCAGATAAGGTTTTGATGGACTCAGGCATTACCAAGCTTTTTTCAAAAGAACATTATAATTATGAATGCGTTTCTGAAAACTGGGGAGGGTGCAAAGGACTTGAATATGAGAACGTCTGCGTTATTTTAGGCGATGAAGCTTTAAAACTATTTAACAAAGGAAAATTAAGAGAGCTAAAACCTATCACCAAAAACAAATTCTATGTTGCTTGCACCAGGGCTAAAAATGACCTTTATTTCTTGCCAAGTAAGTTCGCGAAAATCTACAGAAAAGGCGTCGACAAACAAGCTTAGATTAAAGGAGTATTCGCGCCACATACCTTCGAACTCGACATTTACAAGAATTTTTAAAGACTCGCACTAAGCCGCCCTCCTCAGCGGATGTCCATACGGATCCAAAACCTGAGGCAAGTTGGTATCAATCTGATTGCTGTAAACTCCATCAATAACCCGATACGCAGAAAGCTTGTTATCCGGATACTGAAAGTAAGTCAAATCCATAATCTCATTTTCCGTCAAGCCCGGGATCATCCAGGATAGCGCGGCGTCACCTTTCAATATCAGAGGCTGCCGCTTACCATCATTGTGTATCGCACCAATCATTGGGCTCGCATCCTGTGTCACAATTGCAAAAGTGTTCATTCCCTTCCAGGTCGAGTAAATAGCTCCCATTGCGAAGAATTTCTTTTCCAAAGGCTTGATGTACCAGGACTCGTAGCTCTTCTTGTTGTTCAAATCCGGGTAGTGCGGCTCGAAAAACCCTGTACATAGTACCAGGCAACGATTATGCTTCGCATACTTCCACCACATTTTATCCCGGTTGAATAAGTCATAGTTGGTTGCATTAAGCGTGTTGAATTTGAATGCCTTCTCGTCCGTTACATTCGTTGGCACTAGTCTCCACCTATATAAGTCAAGCGACCTCGGAGTGGTCATCACCGGCAAAAATGGCTTTTCAAAGCCATTGAAGTCATACCTCTTTTTGAACTGTTCAAGCTTGTCAACAGGAAGTTTGAACTCGGCTTTCAAAGTTTCAACATCACTTTCATTCGACACATGGTAGCACATAACCTCAATATTTAAGTAAGGAACGTCGATTTTATTTATCTCTAC
>NZ_JBHYGF010000379.1:0-18639 GCF_051859145.1 Dyadobacter sp. | reverse complement strand
AAGGGATTAAATCCACAATGATGGAATATTTCCACATAATATCTTGACTTGTTGCTTTCCCTGCGCCACCTTTGTAAAAAGTGATAAGCGATGGAGGAGATTTACGGGAGTCAATCATTACGCATTTACCGGCAGGCTGCGAGCAAAAGCTGGCTTACTGCAATAATTCCGGCGATTAGCGCCGGCTTTCCATCCCCTGCGGCAGACTTTATCGATCTGGAGATCGATTTGCAGAAGGAGATTGTGAAGAATCCAGCAAGCACGTTTTACGGAAAGGTTAAGGGGACCAGTATGTGCGATGTGCATATTGACGATGGCGACATTATCGTTATTGACAAAAGCCTTCCTTGTAGAGAAAATTGCATTGCTGTCTGTTTCTTAAATGGCGACTTTCTGGTGAAGCGGGTACGTTACGATGAGGGCGGATGCTGGCTGGTGGCCGAAAATGAGCAGTATCCGCCAATTTGGGTCGGCCAGGAAACTGAGTTTTTGGTTTGGGGGATTGTCACAAACGTTATTAAATTCTTCTAATATGTTCGCTCTTGTCGATTGCAACAACTTTTACGCAAGCTGCGAACGGATGTTCCGGCCCGAACTGAATGGCAAGCCAGTGGTTGTACTTAGTAACAATGATGGATGCGTAATCGCCAGATCGAATGAGGCGAAAGCCCTGGGCATTACAATGGGGGCTCCCGCATTTCTCTTCGAAAAGAAGTTTAAGGAACAAGAGATACATGTTTTCAGTAGTAATTACGCGCTGTATGGTGATATGAGCAATCGCGTGATGACGCTTCTTGGCCAATACACGCCCGCAATGGAAGTATACAGCATTGATGAAGCATTTCTTCGCTTCGACGGGAACAAGCACGTGGATCTTCGGACGCTCGGGGAAGATATGCGAAAGACGGTGACGCAAAGCACTGGAATACCGATCAGCGTTGGCATGGCACCGACAAAAGCGCTGGCAAAGTTGGCCAACAAGATTGCCAAGAAGTTTGCTGATAAAACCGGTGGTATCCACGTCATTGATACACAGGAAAAGCTGCTCAAAGCCATTGCATTTTTTCGGATCGGCGACGTCTGGGGAATTGGTAGGCAGCACGAGAAACGCCTAAAAGCGCTCGGAATCGAGACGGTGCTGGATTTTACTTTGCTACCCGAGGATTGGGTAAGGAAAAATATGAGCATTGTCGGCCTGAGGCTTCAACAAGAACTGGCTGGCCAAAAAACTTTGGATCTTGAACCACCGCAATTGAAAAAGAACATTGCTGTGACTCGGTCATTCAATCAGAACTTTACGGCGTTCGAAGATGTAAAAGAGCGGGTAATCACTTTTGCCTCAGTTTGCAGCGAGCGGCTTCGCGAGCAAGACAGTTGTTGCAACGTTTTGCAACTGTTTGTCCACACCAACACCTTTCGGCCTGATCTGCCGCAGTATAACAAGTCCATTACCATTGACTTGCCCTTTCCCACCAACTCAGCTATTGAACTTGCCCACTTTGCAGTGGATGCGCTGAATAGAATTTTTAAGGAAGGATACGGCTACAAAAAGGCTGGTCTAATCGTGATGGAGCTGACCCCTGCGAATGCAAAGCAGCAGCAGCTGTTTGAAAATTCTGATCCCCGCCACGGCCATCTTATGGCGGTCATGGACAAGCTTAATAAATCCATGGGTCAAAATAAGGTGCTGCTGGCAAGTCAGGATTTGAATACTCGCTGGAAGATGAAGCAGGATAAACTTTCTCCGCGATACAGCACTCGCATGAAGGAGATTATCACGGTTTACGCTAAATAAACGGTGGTGCATGCGCAAACAAAAAGGCTAGGAATTACCCTAGCCTTGTGAATGCTTATTTCCGCACAAGCTGCGAGAATCAGTCGCCTTTTTTATGCTTATGTGGTTTCAAAGAAGGCGTGTTGCCTGGGATTTCTTTATTGTCCCGTTGCCTCTTGTCCGGCTCTCCCGTCGACTTGGCTTCTTTTTTAGGTCCTGTCTTGATTCCCATTTTGATGATAGTGCTATGTTGTTAGTAGACCGCTATATGCAAAAAAGGTATGCCACTAGTTTGGAGGTATTTAGCAGGATTACCTTTAGAGCGCAATAACCCATAAAAACCATCCCCTCGTATCATAAATTCTTGATCTGTTCGGTCAATCTAGTCATCATATCAAGCAACATAGATTTATCTCGCTCCTCGACCGAATAGCTTTTCGCCCTCAAGCTGCCATGGGAAATTTCAGGGCGATGTGGCGTGGAAAGATGAGGAGCCACTGATTGGAAAATTGCGGATAGTGAGCGCGCTGATATAATATTGGAAAGATCCGCAGCTTTGAAAAAGAGTGATAGTTGATCGACGGTGAGATTGCATTGAATCTTGTCAGATGTCTTTCTCTCATATTTTTTGGTTGCGTTAGGTGATCGCTCACCAAGCTCAACCGCAATGGCACTGATTTTTTTTGACTGAAAATTAATCTCCTGGATGAACCAGGCATTGATAGTCAGGCTTAGATCATCGAAGTGATTGTTAAAAATCACGTCTCTCATTACAGGAATTTGATTGAAGGTCTTTTGTAAGCATGCAAGGTTTTGAGCTAGCCGGGGTGGATTATCTGCAATGTCAAGTGCCTCGGATAACTTTGTTGTCAGGTACTTTACAAATAATGGAGAATTGAAATTGCGCTCGATCATTATCACTTCAAGGCTGTCAAATGCCTCAGTCTTCGCCGGTGAAAGATCCGAGTAATTGATTGCGTTACATACATTGGCCCAGAAGTCTAACTTACGCATAGTAATTTCGCCGTCCCGACAATCCACGAAAATATCATTGAATGCTCGAATGACAAGTTCAGACAAGGCTGGGTTGCTCAGCATGATGTCCCGAGTAATTAGCTTGCGAAGATCGTGAGAACTAGGATCGATGCTACCATGCTTAAAGAAATATCCCGATCGACGAGATTACTGTAACGCTTCACTATAAACGCAGACGCTTCGTTCAGACAAGAAACGACACTTTCAAGTGCGTGCCGAAAATTGTCGGCTTTGGTAGGAAGCCGATTCAAGTTGTTGCTGGCGATCGTAATTAGACTGGCGGCGACGGACAGATAATTATTGACCGTATTCTTGATTTGCCTCGCTTTCTTTTTTTGAAAAACGAATTGCTTAAATAAAGTGATAAGACGCTTCTTTTCCTCGGCCGCCTTGTCCCGAATTGCTAGAGATTGATTATTGTCAAAACTTTCCGGCTCTGTTGTTTGTGGATCTAGCTCATTGACCATCTGGTCGATCCAGTCCAAGGCATATTCCTGTCCCATACTTCGTAGGTTTCGTTGACGTCAGATTATCACCAAAGGTGTGGGACAAAACTCGGTGATTTAGAACGCTGAGTAAATACGGGAAAACTACTATTTGTGTGTTCTTAGCGTACGCAAAAAGGCGCAAATGGCATACGCAAAAACACGTATTTCGGCCTTGACGATCGAAATTAGCCATTTTCCCAGATTTGCAGTCTGTTGAGAAGCTCGACTCTGTTGGAGACGCCGAGCTTCTCATAAACATTTTGAATATGTTTGCTGACGGTGCGTTCGGAAATGTAAAGCTCGTTGGTAATGTCCCTATACGCCTTGCCAAACCGCACCAGGCGGACTATCTCTTTTTCACGAGATGTTAGTCCAACCGTGCTGAGATTTATTTCGAATCGCTGAGCCGGTGAGATACCGTTTGCTTCCAACTGCTGGATCATTTGCTCTATTAAATCAAGCTTCGACAAGGAGTCGTTTCCATCGGCGCTGGCGAGTTTCAACAGCTGTTCGTATTCTTCACGGCTTTCACGGATTGATCGCCTGATGAACAAGACGGTTATTACAATAAAGCCAGGGTTGATCACTTAGACATTTTCCTACATCACGGAAGAAGAAAACCAGTTCCTTAAAGCTCACGAACCGATTATGTCCACGCGGATCATAGCCAGCTTCCTGACTGAAAAGAGTAAATCCAGTGTACATGTCCCAAAGATCTTCAATCCAGTCTTCGGCGTCACTTTGAGAAAGCAACTCTTTGACCTTTAATCCATAAGCATGATAAAGCGCGTTCTTTACCTCGATATCATCTGATTGTGGACACGCTGACTGATTGTCCGCATTTCTGCTGTCTTGCCTAGTGTGCATCATATTCGTTTTTAGGTTAATAAACTGATTGAGAAAACCTTGCATTTGTATTTTCTGCAAAGCACTTATTCCAGAAAAACATACCCAACAATCCGCAACCGGTAACTTACATTGCCTGCCCTGTAAAATATCCCTGAACTTCCCGACGGATTTATATAAATTGCTTTTTTAACAAAAACTGTCTCTGTATGACACATACTACCTCCAATCCGAAGATCCACGAAGGCCGTAACCTTAAAAGATTTCGAGAAATGCTCGGGATAAAACAAGATTTCCTTGCCTTCGAGCTCGGCGAAGAATGGAACCAGCAGAAAATCTCATTGCTCGAACAGAAAGAAAAGATTGATTCCCACATTTTGGAGCAGGTTTCAGCAGTTCTGAAAATTCCGGCTGACGCGATTCGGAATTTTGACGAAGAAAAGGCTGTAAATATTATCGCAAATACATTCCAAGATTTTCATGACTTCCATGACCAATCAAGTGTCATGAGTAATCTCCCGACTTTTAATATAAATCCAGTAGAAAAATGGATTGAAGCATTGGAGGAAAACAGACGTTTGAATGCAGAACTTCTGAAAGCAAAAGACGAGACGATTAGGGTTTTAGAAAAATTAATTCCCCACTAATTTCCTCTCTGCAACAGATATTTTTCAAAAGCGGCAAGAATAATTTGCCGCTGACTTGTTTCAAAAAGTGGCAACACCAGGTCAGCAAAGTTCCTTCCATTACGCATTGCGTAACGCGAAACCAATGTATGCTCTGATTTTTCGTCAACCTTATCGTCATCCATCTGTTTAAATTGCAAATCAATAGCTTCTAATAGAGCCTTGTCATCAAGACGATTGGCAATAGCATAGGCAAATACTGCATTAACACCCTTTATGAAAAAGTTGAGTGTTTTCAATCTTCGAAGGTTTAAATCAGTTCTATTAAGATTACATATTCGAATTGTTTCATCTCCACGTTCATCTGTTCCGTCAAGCCCAAACAATTTCAATCCTTCTCTCGCAGAGTCAATATGCACTCCTAAAAAAAGCTCGGGATTATCAATCTCAGGGTGCAGCAAGTAAGGTTCTTCGTCGATTAACGGATGTTCCGCTGCCCGAAAATCATGACTTGGAAGTGCCCCATTTACATCAAGCTGAGGAGCTATGGCTTTGATTCCTTTGATTGGAAACTGATTGGCTTTCCCCCCGGACGCGTTACATTCATGACAGGATGGGATTAAGTTAGACCATTCATAACAAAGCCAATAATATCCAACTCCGGCTCCGGGTCCAGTAATTGCTGCCTTAGGACGATAATGTTCTATTTCTGCTTTACATAAAGATTCGCAGTAAGCACACTTATGATGGTAAAACGAATTCAACTTATCTCTAACCCGCATCTGGTTCTTATCATCTTGATCTCGATAAGAATCTTGATAATAGTTTGTTGTAATTCTTCCTGGGTCGGACAGTCTAATAATATTGAGAAGTGAACTTAGTGTTGTTTGCCGCTTCAAAATAGCTGGATAATCGGCCAGCGGTTTATTTACCAATCTCATACTTATTTACCTAATAGTGCCAATAGTTCCTTTTGTCTTTCGTCACTAAGAAAGGAATTTATTTCCTTTCTTAGTTTTTGATCAGACTCTATATCCTGATAATTATCATCTGATTGAATAATGTCCGCATCTGATTTGCTTTCTGGAATTAAATCCTGAAACCCAAAAATGGGAGAAGTTAGAATGGCATTTGGCGTTAAAGTGGAAAAGTCTATATCGAGCTTTTCAATTACAACGCCGGAAGATTGCGATCTATTGACATTGAGTAAGATAACACCGGCCTCCTTTGGGATACCTAACAAAGGAATCGGACTGTGAGTCGAGACAATGAATTGTATATTAGGGAATTTCTTTGTTAATATCTCAGGCAACAATTTTTGATAAGAAGGATGTAAGTGCAATTCTAACTCATCAATGATAACAATTCCTTGCAGCTCTGAGAAGTTACTGATTTTTTGCCTAGTGGTTAACCTGTATATCAAATCGCCTACCATTGCAATTATGCTGCGAAAGCCAGCTGCCAATTGACTGAATGAAATACCGTTATTTAGTGGGATACCGTCGAGATCCTGTTCGACGTATAAAACATCGGATTGAATAGAGTAACTAATCTCAATTCTATTCAATTGAGGGATTAGGCTTTTGAACAACGCTTCAAGTTGGTCGAAAAATGCCTTATCGCTATTTTTTGCATCCTTCATCAATTGTTCAACATTCAGCAGAACACCATTTGTATTAAATAAGTGATAAGTAGCTGGATACTGGCTTTCCACGGCGTCTTTGGTTACAATCGAACTTACTTCCAATCGAGACGATCCGTATGTTGCTAACTCATTCAGCAGCTTTTTCTCAGCTAGTTCACGCCGGGACGAATTATTAGAGTTCAGTTCTATTATCTCACCGTTGGAGTAATATTCGATTCCTACATATGCAGCAGCGGGAATTAATTGCAAATTGTTTTCATCATAATAGCCAGATAATCCTGCCGCAATAGACTGTAATATTGAAGTTTTACCGAAACCATTTTCTCCGGTAAGAATGATCCAACGAGCTGAGCTTGGTAAATCAAGAATACTGGTGTCATTTATGCCGCGAAAATCTAGCACACGTAAGCTCTTTAAACGAATGTTCTTCTTTTCAGGCTTTGACGCTGCTCTATAATTAGGCTCTTTTTCAAGATAGTCCTCGAATTGCACGCGATTGAAAAATAAGTAGCTATACTGAGATTCATTAATTATTGTACTAATAATTTTATCAATGCTTTCCTTAATTTCAATCAGAAAATAATCAAGTTTCGATTCAATCTGGTGCCCCGGTAAAATTTCGTATACATTATTGATTGAATCCGGGGTAGACATTCCCGACCGAGTAATCAACTTATTTCGGAAAGTATATTCTCTGTCGGCAAAGCCTTTTAGCCCTGCCAACAAATCTCGAACGCGAGAATCGTAGTCACTTCTAGCGCTAAATTGTATAATAAGAAATACATCTTCACTTGCAGTAATAAATAGGTACGCTATAGGTGATTGTTTAGATTTCCCATAAAACGATACGCGAAGTCCTAATTTGTTAATAAAGTCCAGTTCAGAATTATCTTGATAAGACCAGCTTTGTTCTATCGAGAAATATTTATTCCCGTGATCCAAGTCAAACGCATATTTTTCCCGTAAATAATTAAAAACCAGGCCCCTAATTCTGTCTAAATTTTCCATATTATCTCTGATGCTTCACCTCAACTCTCGTGTATCGACACGGTTAAGGCACTTTGAGCCTAAATTTATCAAAAAAAGGCGATTTTTGCTTCACGTACCATTCCCGGGGAGAGGAATTTGACAGCATTTTTACACTAATCTATTGTTTTGGCAACCCTTCCCCGCTGGAATAGTTTGAACGCCATCAATACCCTATTAACTAGCCTTCTGGTAACTTTTGAGACCTAAAACGGTTGCTCAACAAAGCCTATGTTCTTTATTTTGAATCGGGAAATCTGTTGCAGATTAAACTGGGATAGCCTTGCTGATGGTCGAAATCAGAAAGATATGCATTGCTCTCCTTCAAGGCAGCAAGCTTTAGCAGCATATTTAGCCGCTGACTTCCGACAAATTGGCCGCATCATCAGGGTAATTCGCAACCATAATGCACTCCGCAAAGCCCTCTTTCAGCTTGTTCTCATTATCATGAAACGTCTGCCTGATCGAATTGCCTGTCTTGATTATTGCAACCATGTTTTCGCTGCCTTACTGATTTCCGATTGAATCGTTTCGATCATCTTTAAGACTGTATTTTTATCCTGCTCGTACTCGTCCAACCAGGAGCGGTATTCACTGATTTGCGAGAGCGTTTGAAGTCTTTTGACGACCTGGTTGAAGTTGTTACCGATAGCCGAGAGTTCTCGGCGAAGCTCTATTAACGTATTCATAAGCGAGTCCAGCGACTCGTTGCGATAGTTGATAGTAATGGGCTCGGACAGTATTATTTTCCTTGCGTAGTCACTGATCTTACGGCAGGTTGTCCGTTGTACTTTTCTTCGAATTATCTCACTCTCCTTGGCCGTCAACCGGATATGAAGCCACTTATTTCGGCTCTCCTCTGTCTTTTCCATACCCTATTTGATTGATGTTTTAATGTCATATTTCACGATATCCCCCGCCAGCGACTTCGGAGCGTTTGGGCGGCCTCCGCGGCGCGGCCAGATCCTGAGGTTGTGATACAACCTGACATCTGGCCGATTGCGGTTAAGAGGCAATCCTCCGGATTTTTGATAGGCTCGCTTTTTGAAGGATCTGATTATAGCTGAGATCAGAAATCATTTTCGGAGTCTTACTAATGAGCCATTCGTTAAGGTCTTTAAATCCCTCGTAGAGCGAACTTCCATCCTTGTACTTTTCGCTGATCCCCCTAGCTGAGGAGCAGCACTCGAATCCCGCTTGGTCGTTATCGAGGTAAAGGTTGATTTGCTCGTATTGGTCAAGGAGATTTGTGGTCCGAGTAAAGAAGGAAATCGAATTCAGTATGACGTAGTCTTCATCCACCTCGCCAGCTTTTGCCGTGATAGTTTTGTAGGATAAAAAGTCAAAGAATCCCTCGAACACGCAAACGACCTGCGCTCCGTTCTGAATCGTCGTTATATCCTTGGGGCTGCTGGCGACTTTTGCAAAGGAATTACGCAACTCATAGCCGCCTGAATCATTTTTCAAACCAAGTGCGAAATACTGTCGCTCTCGTACTTTGTAGTGAACCTGCTGACAGTAATTGGCCGCAATAACCTGTGGGATGCATCGCGATGCAATGTAACGCGTTAATGAAGGGCTCGTCAATGCAGCTGTGGAGAGAATCTCTATAACTCGTGGGCGTGCACTCGAAGCTTTCGGGTAAGCGTGTGTTGTCGGTTGGTGAAATGATAAATAGTCTGAGAAAATCCTGACCACCTCGCGGATCGAGCACTGATAAAACATAATGGCGAAATCGACCAAATTGCCGCCCATTCCGATACCATGGTCGTACCAACGGTTAAGCTGCCTGTTAATTTTGAACGACGCCGTTCTTTCATTTCTGAATGGCGATAAATACCAATGATCGACATTCCTAATGTTAACTGGTTTGATCCCGAGCTCAAACAGGTAGTCAACCATATCAAATTCTTTGATTTTAGCCAACGTTAAAAGTTGACATCTCTCCCTCGCCCTTTCCCACATTCCAGTCTTTATTTAGTTTGTATTGGCGAAAATAAAGAGGCTGAATTTCAGACACCTATCCTAGGTAAATTCTCCATAGGAGCAATTAGGCTTGAAATGCTCGTTATCCGCCCTAATTGTCAAATCAGTCTGGTCTGATTTTTCTGGTCCAAACGCACAGCTAATCCAATTCGAAATGAAGATCGCGACCTACAATATCAACGGCGTTAATGGCCGCCTCCCAGTGCTGTTGAAATGGCTAGAAGAAGCTAAGCCCGACATTGTGTGTTTGCAGGAATTGAAAGCACCGCAAGACAAATTTCCGGAGCGGGCATTGTTGGATGCAGGATACAATTCCATTTGGCATGGACAAAAAATGTGGAACGGCGTCGCAATACTTTCAAAGGATCTGACACTACAAGAAGTTCGAAACTCACTTCCTGGCGATGACAGCGATTTGCATAGTCGGTATATCGAAGCGATCGTCGGTAGGGTGCTTGTATGTTGCCTTTATTTGCCAAATGGAAATCCTGCGCCAGGACCAAAGTTCGATTATAAAATGGCGTGGTTTAAGCGGTTGAAGAAGCACGCGAACTATCTGTTGTCGGAAGAAGTGCCGGTTGTATTAGCAGGTGATTATAATGTCATCCCAACAGAGAAGGACGCTTACAAACCTGAGCGATGGGTAGATAATGCATTGTTTTTCCCGGAGCCTCGCAAAGCTTATAAGGAATTGGTGCGTCAAGGCTGGATTGATTCGATCAGGCATCTTCATCCCGACGAAACGATTTACACTTTCTGGGACTATCTTCGAAATGCGTATGGCCGAAATGCCGGGTTGCGGTTGGATCATTTGCTTTTGAGCCCGCAGATTGCTCCGCGACTGATCGCGGCAGGCGTAGATAAGTACGTCTGTGAGTGGGAGAAATCTAGCGACCATGCACCCACATGGATTATTTTAGCTGATGAAGAAGAACGGTAGCGTTTTGTATTAAAAAATTTACCATTTGATTGATTACCTTACTGCGAGGCCATAGAACGGCGTCAATCCTTCACTGTTCTGACGAGATTCGGTCAAAACTTAGGACGGTATTGATAAGTAACTCTCCAGTGATCCACGTTCCCATAACTCCCAAAACGCCACTTTCCTAATTTGTCGAAGTTGTAGTTGAGAGGTCTTCAAAGATCATTTCCGCGTTTTTCCAATCCAATTCGTTGCCAGGCGTTACACGGAAGTATATGAGCGGTAGGTGCATTTTGCCCCTTAAACCGTATCCGACACCGTCGACAAACTCTGTTCCTTGATTTTCGCCTGATGTTGGCAATACTTTATGAAAATTGTAATGCTCTCTCAAAAACATATCCAGGGAATAAAATAGGCTTCGTGCCCATTTTAGGTCAAGATCGTTTGTTCCGCCTGCTTCCCAACTAGAACCCATGTACTTATCTGCATGTAAAGCAACTCGATAGTAGGAATTTCCAATAATTGTCTCATCCGATTGCTCTAAGAAACTGAATCGTACACAAAAGCCGTGGTACATGGATACTGTCGTAGCTTCTTTAAAAATTAATTTCATTTCGCTGACTCTAAGTATTTTTAGTTTACGAACTCGACAAACTCAAATCCGCTATAAGTCTTTTTGCCAATGGTTATTTGTAGCGGTTCGTCTTCCGTAGTCTGCACTGTTCTTCCGATAATCGCCTTGATGTAGACCGTATTAATAAGAATTTCTATTCTCTCTGGCGCTTTTCCCGTTCGTGGGCCGTTGATTTCAATTGCGGTAACCTTAATAAATCCCATAATGCTCAATTTAGTTATGTGGTAACAAGCTGATTTCCACAGTATTTTACTATATAATTTGCTATTCTTTATTACCTGCTTGTCTGAAACCAGTGAGATAAAGATTAAATATCTGAATAATCTTTTTGTATAACCGATCATAGGTGTATGCTGAAATATCCCAGGAAGCGGACGGATGTCATTTGATAAAATTGGTATCGTCGGTTATAGTGTTTTGCATATTTTAGAATGCCTACGCAGGAGGCAATACTGCTATAACTAAAAAAAATGTTCGGGTTTCGCTGGGCTTGCTGGCTGAGAGCGAAGTTCTGCATTCGGTTTCAGCACGACGAGTGTATTCTGCGATGGATGAACTGTACATCCTAGGAAAATTCTCCTTAGGATCGTTTCAGAGGCGTTTTGTAAGTTTGGATCATCAATAATTTAATCTACGACATGATGAACGCGAAGGAACTGGCAAGTGTGTATGATACCATCATGAGTATCCCTGGGATGAATGATCCGATCAAAATCGATCTGAAAATCAGTAGACGGAATGTTCTGCTGTTGAGTCAGGCGATCAACAAGGCGCTATCGACAGGGGCGTCCGTTGACTCGGTCAATTTAATTGATATTTGTTCTCCCGAATCTAAGGAAGAGCTTACAGCTTTTTCAACTGAGTGTTTGCATAAGTCAGGACTGAACGAGCTCAATGATCGGCTAGGGAAACTTTAACGACTTGATCTGCAATGATATTTGTTCACACGCCTGGTTGTCTTATTTACTTACTACTGGTGAGCCAAAAATTTAATAAGACATAGGCTTGAGTCTACGAAGAGAAAAAGATACTTTTGAAATCACAACATTGATACCAAAAGTATCTTTTATGCACTTCATCAACAAACCTCAATTGCTATGAACTCTACATCACCAATCACCGAACGGGAAATATTTCGAATCATAGGCCTGTCCGAGTCAGATCTTTTAAAGGTTGACGACCCCGAGTCTGTATGGATCGTATATGCGTTTGAACAAGGGACAGAAAGACCGATTGCTGCATTCACAGGATTTATGCACGCATTTGACCTTGCAAGCAGGCTGAACGCTTTTGTCGAAAATGGCATCGGCATTCAGCCGGTACCCGGCACTGTGACAAACATTAAGGTTGACAGATATCGTCAACTAACTGAGGTAGGCATGACGCCGTTCCTCATCCGCCTAAAAAGTCATGGAAATATGGTGGAAGTCATCGACGGTGTGGCCAGCAATCTGGATGAAATTAGCCTTGAAAACAATATTTCTGGATTTGTTTCCAACGTGCAGTTTAGAAAGAATGTCGGCTGGGAATTTGAATTAATGGGCACGTTCTGGGCTTCAAGTAGACGATTGGCAATAAGTAAGGCTAGGACGTTCGCATCCATGGTCTCAGAGTTGCAAAACAGAACACCGGGGTTGCTTGAAAGAAAGCTGCTTTTTGCTGCTCACTCATGATTTGGGCAGGAAGTAGAGTCCGTTCTCTCCCAGGCATTACGGTCGAGCGAATAAACCGCACAGAAATCTTCGTCAAATGTGCGGTTTTCAACGAACGTAAAGCCAAGCCTTTCATAAAACTTCCTTGCTCTCATATTGGAAGCGAGGGGATCAATAATGATTGCGGAAACTTCGGGTGCTGCAAAACAGCGTGCAATCGCCTGGCGCATCATCTCGGTTCCATAACCTTTTCCCAGATCATCGGCTTCGCCGATCCAAATGTCGATTGCACGTAGGTTGGCCGGCACGTCACCCCAGTAGTGGCTGTCTTCCAGCAACGGGTCTATGATCTGCACAAACCCGATCGGGCGGCCGTCGAGTTCTGCTATCAGCTGCTCGCGCCATTCCGGTGACCGCACTAATTCGGTTTCCCATCCCCAGTCATCATTAGGATCGGAAGCAACCGTGTGCGGCTGTTCGTCCCAATGCCGTAAGAGTGGCAAATCTTCAATAGTTGCTGCTCTGAATGCGATGGTGGACATACTTGAATTGCTCTTAATCATAATGCATCCACTAAATTACACTCTTTTGCGATGCCAATGCGAAAAACGAAATCAAACACAGTCAAAGCAAAAAGCATGAGTAGAGACAAGCACACCACGAAAGAAATTCCCTAGTAATATTTTTACGCGAAGTGGAAGCAAGCTGAGAACAATGCTCAAATGAAGAAGGATCGGAAGATTAGGACTGGCTGACTCTTCGCAAGAATCGGGTTTTCGCCGCGCCAAACTTTACCGTGTTTTGTTAAAAAAAAACCATAAGCATGCACCAGCTAAGCAACCCGTCTATTTTGTATTTCGGAACTCCCGTAGTATTGATAGGAACTACTAATAGTGATGACACATTTAATCTAGCCCCCATTTCGTCCGCCTTCTGGTTGGGCTATCGCTGTATGATCGGCATAGCAGCGCATTCCAAAACGACCGAAAATATTCTGAGGACCGGCGAGTGTGTGCTGAATCTTCCTTCTGTAGATCAGGTCGATGCTGTTGACAGGCTTGCGCTTTTAACAGGATCGAATCCCGTACCTGCGGGGAAAGTAGCGAAGGGTTACCAATTTGAAGCTGACAAGTTCAAGAAAGCCGGACTGACACCGCTGCCATCAGAAATTGTAAAGGCTCCGCGTGTTTTAGAGTGCCCTGTCCATCTCGAAGCTAAATTCGTTGCTATCCATCCGTTTGCTGCGGAAACCGGCATTGAGAACATCAGAAGCGTCACCATGGAATTAAAAATCGTTCGGGTACATTTGGATGAATCTATCCTTTCTGATCAAAAGCCGAACCACGTAGATCCTGAAAAGTGGAAACCCCTTATTATGAGCTTTCAACATTTTTATGGTCTGGGTTCTAGGGTACATTCTTCAAAACTCGCGTCGGTACCTGAGGAACTTTACAGGACGCAAGACACTAATGCAGTCTCTGCTCGTTAACGTGATCAGCGAATTGATCAAGCAGAAGTTTTAATTTCGGGTCAATGAAAGTTTTGCAAAACGGCTTTTCGGGATCTTTGTAATAATAGTCCAGATATTCGTCTTTGTTCAATTTGAAGCTTCCAAAAGGGATCACTTCTGTGATGATGGGTTGGTCAAAATCGGCCTGCACCTGGCTGATTGTCGATCGGCTTAATTCTTCCTGCTCACTTCGAAATATGTAAACAGCCGATCGGTACTTGGATCGCATGGAATGCTGAGAAGTGCAACTATGTGTATGTAAGTGGATTCCGATCACATTTTCCAGGGAGACGAGCGAAGGATCAAATTCAACTATTACCGCTTCTGAGAAATCCGTAGAATCGTCAACAGACCTGATCCAACCCTGGGCTACATGAATTATCCCCTTCAATGATTTGAAAATAGCTTCGGTGCACCAGTGGCAACTCCCTCCAAACCCGATTTTATCAGTAGTGATCATGCCTTGTTAGTCTAGCGAATAGAATTTATAAAAATTCAGGCCATAAATGTATGCAGACAGTCAGTCCCCATTTTAAACCTGGGTGTACGACCATTCTTTTATCAACAAAAAATATCATCCACTTAAAAAAGGTATGACATAAGGCTGTCACTGCACCCAACGAGCTTTGTGGAGACAAAAACAAAAAACGTTACCACAAACCAAAATGGAAAAGAACACAACCGATCCCTGGGAATGGGGCAAGTACTCGAATTCAGTGCAGGCAGTCGAAATCAAACAGCCAGCCGGGACACTCTATTGCTCCGGACAGGTAGCGATCGACGCCAATGGACAACCAGTAGTCGCTGATATGAACACGCAATTTGAGCTGACCATCAAAAATCTCGAACAGCTCATCAGCGAAGCAGGATATGAGCCCAGCGGCATTGTCAGGTTGAACATCTTCACAACTTCCACGCAGGAGTTTTTCACGAGCTGCGTGCAAACTTATCAAAGCTGGATTGCAAAACATGGTATCAAGCAGGCGACTACCTTGCTTGAAGTGAAAGGATTGTACGCCGGGCTGACTATTGAACTGGAAGCCACCGTGGTCAAGTAAGTGAATAATTTCGCCAGATTGAAAGAGCCCGGTTTCGGGCTTTTTTGCTTATTTGTTTAATCAAAATTAGCTCATGATCGACTCAGAAGCAACCCGCCTTTCCCGCCTTGTCGCTCTGCTTACACTGCTTCAAACCAAGCGGACGGTGACAGCTGCCGAGCTGGCAGAACGTTTTTCGGTAAGCACCCGTACCATTTACCGGGACATCAGGACGCTCGAAAGCGCGGGGATTCCGGTTGTGACGCAGGAAGGGAAAGGATATGCAATGCTCGACGGTTATCGCCTTCCGCCCGTCATGTTCACGCGCGAGGAAGCCATCGCGCTGCTGACGGCTGAAAAGCTCGCTTCCAGGCTCACCGATACGGCCACCGCACGCCTTACCGGCACGGCGATGGACAAGCTCCGGGCGGCGCTCCGGCATGCTGACCGTGATCATTTGGAAACGATAGCGCCCTATATCGAGGTAATGGAACCAGCCAGCGCATCGGAGCAGCCGAATACTTATCAGCAACTGGTTGCCGCCGTTACTTCTCACCGGGTTGTGCGAATGGGCTATCTGGCTGCGGAAACGGGTGAGGCTACGATGCGGGAGATCGAGCCTATCGGCCTGTATCTCAGCGACCATTGGCATGTGGTGGCGTATTGTCGACTGCGGCAGGCATTCCGGAATTTCCGGCTAGACCGGATAAGCAGTCTGGCAATATCCGACGAGTTATTTCCCGCACGACCTGAAACATTGCAGCAATACTGGGCGCAAGAAGCGAAGAGAACGGATCAGGAAAAAGTGGTGATCCATTTCGATCCGTCCAAAATATTGCCTGCCCAAGTGCAGCATTTTCACGATACTAAGCACAGATATGGCTGGGCGCACGAGCAAACGCTGGCTGATGGAAATCTGGAAGTCTTACTATTGGTGGGCTCGCTTACTTATTTGGCAACGTGGCTGCTCCCGTTTGCGGGGGCCGTCAAGATCATAGAGCCTGAGTCGTTAGTCGGACATCTATCCAGGCTCGCCAAAAAGGCTTATGATGCATTTAATAGTTAGTGGTAGGTTTCGGTGCATATGACATAATGATTCAAGGTTTTTATCATTCATCTAGCACCAATCGGCTGCGAAAGTGGCCTGACCGCGTGTCGACTGCAGTATGTATATTTTTTTGTTTAACTAATTGAAAAACAAATCTTGTTAGATAACGATACTTCAAGACTTTCGCGGCTTGTGGCCATTCTGACGCAATTACAATCAAGGCGGATGGTCACTTCGACGGAGCTTGCCGGCAGGTTTAATGTCAGCGTGCGGACGATATACCGCGATATCCGAACATTGGAAAGCGCGGGCGTTCCTATTGTGACCGAAGAAGGAAAGGGATATTCGCTAGTGGACGGTTACCGGCTTCCTCCCGTGATGTTTTCGGAAGAAGAGGCCAATGCCTTGATTACTGCCGAAAAGCTTGTACTGCTGAATAAGGATTCTTTATTGCAAAATTACGCGGGCGCCGTTACCAAGATTAAAGCAGTTTTGCGCGGCAATTTGAAAGACCAAACGGACTTGCTTTCCCGGCGTGTGGCTTTTGAAGAAACCTCCTCACTAAAATCCAGCAGCAATTTTCTATCGTCTGTACAAATAGCGCTTACGCATTTCAATGTCATCCAACTCACCTATCAATCATCCGCAAAAGATGAAATGACGACGCGCCTCGTCGAACCATTCGCTGTGATTAACCGACTTGGAGAAAACTGGTATCTGATCGCCTGGTGCCGCACGCGTCAGGATTTCAGACTATTCCGGTTTGACAGGGTTATCAGGCTGGAAATCACTGGCGACACTTTCAAACCACACAAAATAAGCCTGGAAGAATTTCTTGAAAATTATAGGAGCAAATTCTGACGACCCCTGACATAAGGCTGTCACCTGCCGCTGCTTATTTCGTGTGAACTTAAAACAAGACACATGGAAACCAGCAGAAAAATCAACATTACACCCAAAGACTACACTTCGGTAACCCCCTGGATCATCTCCGCATCTTCGGAGAAGTTAATCGCATTTTTACAAGATGCATTCGGGGCTCACGAAATTCCAAATAGCAGAATTACCAGTGAAGACGGTGTGATCATCCATGTGGTGCTCAAAATCGGCGATGCGCATGTCATGCTTTTCGACAAGCGAGAAGGCTGGGCTGCCACACCAACGTTTCTCAATTTGTATGTCACGGATATTGAGAAAACGCATCGGCGCGCGGTGGAATTGGGAGCTGTGTCAGTTACGGACATTACATTGCTTTGGTTTGGCGAAAAAGTCTGCCGTATCATCGATCCATTCGGTAATTTATGGTGGATCAACCAGCGCGTCGAAGAAGTAGATTTTACTAATCCTGACATTGCCGAACGTACCGCGACACCGGTGGCAAAAGAAGGCATCGCGTACATTCAGCGATCACTAGACGAAGCATTTAAAGCGCAAAAAGCCTTATTTCGGTGCATACCTCAGTAAAGTAATTCCCGTAGGATAACTTTTGCTTTCAATTTGTAGGTATTTGCGCCCAGCAGGATTGTATCGATGCCTTCCATGAATGCGAGTAAATCATCGTCGGAGCCTTCCGCGTATTTGGGACTGCTGAAAAAGTCCGTAGATCCATTCCGATCCTCCGCAAAACCATCCAGGCTGATCCACTCTTGAAGAATTAGTTTTCTCATGGTTATTGTTGTTTGAGATAATTAATAACAGCTATCCATCATTGAAAATACAGATCATTTCAGCCATTCGCTTAGCGCCGCTAGAAACAATTCCTGCTGATCAATAAACAAAGTATGTGAGCACTGATCCAAATATTTGACGCGATCTGTTCCGATTACGCGCGCAATTTCACCGATCTGCTCATTCGAGTAAAGACCATCCTGCTTGCCATAGAGTGCATAAACAGGAACTTGCAGCTCCCGTAAATATTTAAGCTGCGGAGTAACATCAATATTATGTCTGGATTCATGTTCCCAGAATGTGGCAACCGCACGTTCATTTTTTACATAGCCAGTTATGAGCGGGTCTGTTGAATAGGAATTATAAATCGCTTTTGCACGATCATTTGGCGCAGGCAATGAAAAGAATCCGTTCGCAGAGGCGTGTTTGAAAACCAGCGTGCGGTAGGCAAGGGAATTCGTGTCCATCGAAATGATTGCCGACACTTCTTTCAGATTTACGGAATCCTTCTTGTTTTCGTAAATGCCCCTTGTAGACCGGACAATGGTTTCGTAAGATTTCTGTTGTGATACCAGCGCACTACACAAAATCAGGGACGTAATCTTTTCGGGATGTTTCCCGGCAAATTGGGCAGCTACCAAGCCGCCAAAGCTAAATGCAAGGAGCGACGCCTTTGTTAGCTTATACTGCGCGTATATCTTATCCAGATCTTCTAAAGCTTCTGCATAGTCCATCCGAGCTT
>NZ_JBHYGF010000378.1:0-4105 GCF_051859145.1 Dyadobacter sp. | reverse complement strand
CAGGTGAGCATACGACAGTTCAACTGAAATGGGCAACTGCTTCGGAAAAGGCATTCAGTCACTTTGTTGTCCAGGTGGCGGTAGGCTCAGAGAACCTGAAAAAGGGATTGTTTACCGATCTGGGTATGATCAAAGGCAAAGCGGCGCAGGGAGTTCAGCAGTACATTTTCATTGACGAGAAATCGACTTTTAGCAACACACTTTACTATCGTTTAAAAATGGTTGATGCGGATGGCAGTTTCACCTACTCGTCGGTGCGACCGGTTATCTTCAATACACTAACAGACTGGCGCGTTTTTCCAAATCCATCGCGTGATGTTTTCAGACTTGAACCGCAGGGTGTGGTGAAAGGCCCTGTCGAGATTGATGTGATAGATATCTCCGGCAAAGTTCGCAAGCAAATCAAAATTCGGGAAGTTACATCTGCTCTGGATGTTCAAATCGGTGCCCCGGAGCTGCCCGGCGGTCTCTATCTGCTTCATGTGAAATCGAAAGAAGGAGCAGTGCAGCTAAGGGTCATGAAGGAATAGCGACGGGTGAGCCAGACTGGCAATTCTGTTTTTTAACCCGAATAGATCAGTTTCTTTCACACAAAGGGGATAAATTGGCAGCCAGAAGCAAACATTTAAAATGGTAATTAATCACATGAGTACAACTGAAAATGCTGCTGCACCGGCAGTTCCTATTTCGAAAGCTTTGGTTTCCAACGGGTTCTTGTTCATTTCTGGTCAGATCGGATCGGCTGGCGGACAATTGGTAACTACTTCTTTCCAGGATGAGGTAAGACAGGTATTTACAAATATTGAGACAATCCTTCAAGAGCACGGTCTGACTTTCAGCCACATTGTGAGTGTAACGGTATACCTGACAGATATGCGGTATTTCGACGAGCTGAATGCGGTTTACCAGACTTATTTCACAGACCGGTTCCCAACCCGCACCTGCATAGCCGTAGCGGGACTGCCCAAGCAGGCGCGCGTTGAATTAACGACCATGGCGAGCCTGAGGTTAGAAGCTAATTAAAACTCAAACTCTCCGGAGCGCTTTACGGTTCCCTGCGGAGCTTCCTGAATCAGCCGATATCAGGGAGGCTCCGCAGGAGCCGGTTGGAGCTTGTTATTATGTTCCTTCCTATAAACAGGAAGCCACTCTGTGGCTGCTTAGTTACCTGAGTTTGACCATTTCCATCCTCAATAAGCCGGATCAAACTCTACGATCCATTCAATCCCATACTTGTCTCTGAGCATTCCCGCGTAAGTGCCCCAGGGGCTTTCGTCAATGGGCCCTTCGATGCTCCCGCCGGCTGATAATGCATTGAAGATCCGGTCTGCTTCCTCGCGGCTTTCTGCGCTGAGTGATATTTTAGACCGGTTTTCATTTTCATTTACCCGTCCCATAAATTCCGGAACATCATTGGCGATTAATACATTGTGTTTTCCTACTGGCAAAACAATCGTCATGATTTTATCTGCTTCGCTCTCCGGTATCGGGAATTCGTCGCTTGCGAGGTCTTTGAAACGAATGATCTTTGTAAAATCTCCACCAAAAACAGATTTGTAAAAAGTGAAAGCCTCTTCGGCATTTCCATTGAAGTTGATCCAGGGATTGATTGTTCTCATAATGGTATTTTAGGTTTTGATTTTTTGTCCAGGCTGTTTAGCATTTCATTTTGACACTGATATAAATGCTACGGCTACTATCGCTGCAATCAGCATCTCGATGACCATGCAAATGTGAAATTTAGTACGGCATTTGTACCTGTGCAAATGCGACAATTTAGAGGGTAAATAGCGCCAAAGTGCGTCTTTACTCTTACCATTTACTACGTTCCAAAACAATCTAATGAAATTCGCTCACCTGTTTACGTTCCTGGTCTTCGTCCAAATTTTTACATCCTGCAAGAAAAATCAAGATCCCCCGCAACCCGCCGAACCTGACATCACTGAAACCGTATTCGTGGGTAGTCACGACAAAAACCTTTATGCTGTCAGTACAGTCACCGGCCTTAAAAAATGGGCTTTTCAAACGGGAGATGCTATTTTTTCCAGCCCCACGATTGCGAATGGCATTGTATATGTTGGTAGCATAGACAATAAACTATATGCAATAAGCGCAGCTACCGGCGTGAAAAAATGGGAGTTTGTTACAAACGGAGATATTTATTCCAGTCCGATGGTAGCGAATGGAATCGTGTATGTGGGCAGTGCAGACAAGAAGATATACGCGGTTGATGCTGCTACTGGCACGAAAAAATGGGAGTTTATTACAGAAGGCGAAGTTCATTCCAGCCCGACAGTGTCGAATGGAATTGTGTATGTAGGCAGTCAAGACAAAATGCTGTATGCACTCGATGCTGTCACGGGTACGAAAAAATGGGCATTTGCAATGAGCGGCGCAAGTGCATACTCCGGTCCTACTGTAGCCCAAGGTGTGGTTTATGCAAGCGATTTCGGGGGAATGCTTTATGCCGTTGATGCGGCAACCGGTGCGAAAAAATGGGAATTTAAAGCCCCTGCGCTTTTTGATGCGAGTCCGACCGTAGTAGATGGCGTGGTGTATACAACCAATTTTGCATGGACACTTTATGCCCTGGATGCAGCCAGCGGAGCAAAGAAATGGGAATTCTCAATGGGTAACGGCACGATGTCCAGTCCTGCGGTGAGCGACGGCGTTGTGTATGCAGGCGGCGCCAATGGTAAAATCTATGCAGTAGATGCATCAACAGGCCGGAAAAAATGGGAATTCGCTGGCGAGCCTATTATGTATTCAAGTCCAACCGCTGCCGATGGTGTAGTGTACCTGGGCAGCGGAAAGAACCTTCAAGCGATTGATGCGGCAACAGGAGCAAGTAAGTGGGTTTTTCAAACAGGCGAAAATGTTATATCCTCTGCCTGTGTGGTGACAAAAAGCGGAACGATCGTACACCCTGGAATAAGCGGAGCGCAGCATTGAGCTGGTTCCATTTAGGTGCTAAAGGAAAAGTTTATGGCTAACCCGCGCTGCTGACACACTGTTGTCATGCGGTACATGTTGTTTTGAAGAAATAATTAATCCTCATTAACTATGACATTCAATTCAACACGGATTATCACCGGCAACATCCATGCACTTATCGACTTCTATCAACAGATCACCGGATGTGATGCGCACCGGCTCACCGATGATTTCGCGGAATTCCGCACTCCACTGGCCACATTAGCGATCGGCAGCACGCGTACACTCCACTTTTTTGGTGGCGAAAGTGTGGCAATGCCTTCAACAAACCGGTCTGTAATCCTGGAATTCCGGGTTGAGGATGTAGATGCGCATTATGAAAAACTATCTGATTTCCTTAAAGACGCAATCGTACAAAAACCAACAACAATGCCCTGGGGTAACCGGTCACTCTTGTTCCGGGATCCTGATGGTAACCTGATCAATTTTTTCACGCCCATTACCGAAGAAGCAACAGCGCGTTTCAAATAGATTGGTTTGCCTCGGAGTGAGCACAAGCGATGCAAAACACATATAGTTGTTAAATAATAAATAGCTATTACCTGCCTGGTATTTCGAAAGTCCCGCAGCGAGTCGAGAGACAGCGCTGGCGGGACTTTCCCGGTTGTAGGATGAACCCTTACAACAGTTTTCCCCGGACAGCCTGATACACAGTCCGTACCTCTGCCTGAAAGCCCAGGCTCCGCGCCAGTGAACTATCCACTTGCAAATGCCAGGGATCAGTGAGCGGTTTTGATGAAGACTCCATTTTTACACCTATCAACTGCAGCAGCTCGTAAACGGACATCGGGCATTCGTCGGAAATATTCACAACATGCCCGTCTATCTTCCCGGTCAGGGCCATTTTGATCGCATTCGCGATATCGATATGGTGGATAATGCTCATTCTGGCCGCCGGGTGCCACTTTCCCAGAACGTGCTCAGGTAACATGGCGATATGTTCATCTCCATCACCATATACAAAAGGAAACCGCAGCACAGCCCAATTAAGTCCGCTCGCACGCAATGCCTGCTCCGCTGCCAGCTTGCTCGCCGGATAGGCAAGCTCGGGAGCAAGAGGATCGTCCTCCCGGCCCGGATGCGGGTTATCGGCATTATAAACATGCGCCGT
>NZ_JBHYGF010000377.1:0-4105 GCF_051859145.1 Dyadobacter sp. | reverse complement strand
GACGATATTGACAAAACCATTGATCTTTTTGAAAAATACTTCAAAGACCACAATGGAGAAGGCTATTTCTCTCACCTGCACCCGATTTCACTCGAC
The DNA here is from genome assembly GCF_051859145.1 of Dyadobacter sp. Lineage (GTDB taxonomy): Bacteria > Bacteroidota > Bacteroidia > Cytophagales > Spirosomataceae > Dyadobacter. The sequence goes on along the minus strand of NZ_JBHYGF010000377.1, from coordinate 4,009 downwards.
GCGCACGAAGAATCACTCGCGCACAACCGGGCCCGCAAGAACTGGAACTCGGTAGGTGACCACGCGCCTGCATACCTCATCAACCTGTACCTGGCCACAGGCGAGAAAAAGCACGCAGACTTTCTGGAATATACTTTTGATACTATTACAAAGTATTTCCCGGATTATGAGAATAGTCCATTTGTTCAGGAAAAATTCTTTGAAGATTGGAGCAAAGACCAGACCTGGGGCTGGCAGCAAAACCGCGCGGTAGTAGGTCACAACCTCAAAATCGCATGGAACCTGATGCGCCAGCAGTCTTTGACACCGAAAGACGAATACGTGGATTTTGCTAAGAAAATCGCTGCCTTAATGCCGGAAGCTGGTTCTGATCAGCAACGCGGCGGCTGGTACGATGTGGTAGAACGCGTGAAAAAGACCGGCGGAAAGCACCAGTTTGTGTGGCACGACCGCAAAGCATGGTGGCAGCAGGAGCAGGCTATCCTGGCTTACCTGATCATGTACGGTGTTTTGGGCGATGAAGAATACGAAAAGCAAGCCCGCGAAGCAGCTGCATTCTACAATGCATTCTTCCTGGATAACGACGATGGCGGTGTTTATTTCAACGTATTGTCAAATGGAATGCCTTACCTGCTGGGTACCGAGCGTTTCAAGGGAAGTCACTCGATGAGCGCTTACCACAGTACTGAACTATGCTACCTGTCAGCGGTTTACATTAACCTGCTGATCACAAAACAGCCGACATACTTCTACTTCAAACCATATCCAAACGGCTGGCCGGACAACATCCTGCGCGTGTCGCCGGATATCCTTCCACAAGGTAGCGTGTATATCAGCGAGGTATTTATCGACGATCAGCCTTATACAAACTTCGACGCCGATGCACTTACTGTTAAGTTGCCGGAGACAGAGGAGCGCGTGCGGGTGAAGGTACAAATCAGTCCGAGGAAGTAAATGGCTAATGAGCTTTCGGCTATCGGTAATCGGCTTTACCTTGAATAAAAGAGAGAAGCCGACAGCCGACAGCCGAAAGCCGACAGCCACTAAACTGCTGCAAACTATGAAAGTAACTACTACCGAACAGGACGATATTACGGTACTACAGGTAACGGGTGATATTGACAGCAAGACCGCTCCCGAATTTGAAAGAAACGCGCGTGCGGCGACTGATTCAAGCAAGAAGATCGCCATTGATCTGACAGAAGTCGGGTTTATGTCGAGTGCCGGGCTTCGTGTGCTGCTGATGGTGTACAGGAACATCCGTACCCAGAATGGAAATGTGGTACTGGTTGGCGTTTCGGAGGATATCCAGGATGTGATGTCTACTACCGGCTTTATCAACTTTTTCTCGATCGTTGAAACGGTGGATGAGGCGCTTGTCATTCTTAAACAAGACTAAGCTATGGCAACAGATATCAGGATCGACTATTACCCGACCCACGAGCAGCAGGGTATCAAGTTCCGGAGGGGCCACGTGCTTCCTTTCGGCGCTACTATGGTACCCAATGGGATCAATTTCAGCATTTATTCAAGTGAAGCCATTGATTGTACTTTGGTTTTGTTTGAAAGAGGCGAAGCACAGCCTTTCGCGGAGATACGCTTTCCCGAAGAATTCCGCACTGGGAATGTGTATTCCATGATCGTTTTTGATCTGGATTACGAGCGGCTGGAATACGGTTACAGAATGGACGGTCCGTTCAAACCCGAGGAAGGTCACCGTTTTGACAAAAATATCATCCTCAGCGATCCCTACGCAAAAGCGATTGCCGGAAGAGATACCTGGCTGGCGACACCCAACTGGGACAACATTTATCCGTACCGTTCAAGATTGGTTTTTGAGGATTTCGACTGGGAGAACGACCACCCGCTTGAAACGCCCATAGAGGATCTGGTAATCTACGAAATGCACGTGCGCGGTTTTACGCAGCACCCGTCTTCAAATGTCAAAAATCCGGGAACATTCGCCGCGATCCGCAGCAAGATAGCCTACCTCAAAGAGCTGGGTATCAACTGCGTGGAGCTGATGCCGATTTATGAATTTGATGAATGGGAAAACAGCCGCGAAAACCCTGCAACCGGCGGTTTGATCGTCAATTTCTGGGGATATAGTACCGTTAACTTCTTTTCTCCTAAAGCAGGTTATGCCGCTACCGGGAAGTTTGGAATGCAGGTCGACGAGCTGAAAACGCTGGTGAAAGAGCTGCACAAGAACGGTATAGAGGTAATGCTCGACGTGGTGTTCAACCACACTGCCGAAGGCGACCACCGCGGACATACCATTTCTTTCCGCGGAATTGACAACAAAACTTACTACATGCTCACGCCCGAGGGTTACTACTTCAACTTTTCCGGAACGGGAAATACATTGAACTGTAACAATCCGGTCGTACGCAATATGGTACTCGACTGCCTGCGCTACTGGGCGGCAGATTACCACATTGATGGTTTCCGCTTCGACCTCGCCGCTATTCTCGGCCGCGACCAGAACGGCGCGCCGCTGAGCAACCCGCCTTTGCTCGAATCACTCGCTTACGACCCGATTCTTGCCAAATGCAAGCTCGTGGCCGAAGCCTGGGATGCGGGCGGTTTGTACCAGGTAGGCTCATTCCCGGCTTATGGTCGCTGGGCTGAATGGAACGGAAAATACCGCGATGGAATCCGCAAGTTCCTGAAAGGGGACGAGGGGCAAATCGGAGACCTCGCCCAGAGCATTCAGGGCTGGCCGGATCTGTACTACTACCGCGGCCCGACTGCGAGCATTAACTTCATCGCCTGCCACGACGGTTTCACACTTTATGATCTTTTCGCTTACAACGAAAAGCACAACGAAGCAAATGGGGAAAATAACAACGACGGCGGCAATGATAACCATTCGTGGAACTGCGGCGTGGAAGGTGAAACGGATGATCCGAACATCAACCAGCTTCGTCACAAGCAGATCAAGAATGCATTGTCAATCCTGATGGTAAGTCAGGGTGTGCCGATGATTTTGTCGGGTGATGAAATGGGTGTGACCAAAAACGGGAACAACAATACCTATTGTCACGACAACGAGCTGAACTGGGTAGACTGGGGCTTGTTGGAAAAGAATGCAGATTTGTTTAATTTTTCAAAACACATCATGCACTTCCGCAGAGCGCACCCTGTACTACGGAGCCGGACGCACTTCCAGCACCGCGACTACGTAGGAAGCGGCTATCCTGATATCAGTTTCCACGGTACACAAGCCTGGCACGCAGACTTTTCTGCATCCAGCCGCTGCCTTGCATTTATGCTCGACGGCGCGCACGCCAAAGGCGGTACCATTGTAGACGATACCATTTACGTTGCGCTTAACTCTTACTGGGACGCACTTTACTACGAACTCCCGCAGCTACCAAACGGTCGCAACTGGTACCTCGCCGTAAACACCGACATGCCCTCAGGCCAGGACATCTACGAAATAGGCAAAGAGCCTAAGCTGGACGATCAGGGAAGGTTTTTAGTAGGAGGGAGAGCGACGGTTATTTTGGTTGGGAAGTGATAAAGGGAGGATGGAGGAAAGGGTGGAAGGAGGAAAATAATTTTATCTAAAAAAACATTTCAAAAACATCATTTATCATGGCATTTCAAATAGAATCAGTTGTTGAAGATCAGGTTGCGCGGTTGACTTTGCATGGGGAGCTGGATTCGCTTTCGGCGCGTGTGTTTCAGACCGAAATTGAGAAAATCGCTAACCAGCCCATTGATTCACTCGTGCTGGATATGGAAGAGCTTGACTTTATGTCTTCTGCGGGCTTGCGCGTGTTGATTTATTCCAAACAAAAGATCGGTCCGAAACTGGCTATTTACATCGTCAAACCACAGGAGCTGATTGTAGATACCCTCACAAAAACAGGTCTGCAGCACAGCGTGACAATTGTTGATCAGTATCCAGTTTAACATCCGAAAAAATGGAGTCGAAAAGTTTTCCCGGCAATGTGGATTCGCTGGATTCATTACGGGGATACGTAGGTGAGCTTGCGGAAAA